>PAUV01000033.1 GCA_002712845.1 Rhodopirellula sp.
GCTTTCCGAGGTTCCGTTTACGCTGTATGGGATCAGTGAACGGTGAAAATTCGAATGGCACTTTGGCCCAAGTACGCGGATCACCTGTCCGTTTCAGTTCACGTATCAAACGCTGGTGCAGGTCTTCCCGAATTTTTTTAGCCGTTTCTAAAGGGGCAAGATTCTTGATGCAGTGTGGATCTTTTTTGATGTCATACAATTCAAATCTTGGGACTTGGCCAACCGCATATTCAAAGAAGTCAGGCGACTCATCACGGTGCGTGATGACCCATGCTTTTGTCGGACTCGCGTCCAAATCACCAAATGCGGCGAAGGTGTTTTCTCGTAGAGTTTCGTAGTCTGGCATAGCGGATTTACCTGCACCGAAGCCGGGGCCCGTACCCATTGGCCAGCGTTGGGGTTCGAAATTGATGATGTAAAGATATTGGTCTGTGCGAATTGCGCGTTGGGGATACGGGAGGTTGCCTGTGCGGGCATGTGCGACATGTCGTTCCCGACCTGTGAAGACAGAATCTCGGCTCGGATCGATGAGTCCGGCTGCGTTGCTTTTGAAAATCGAAGAAAGAGACTTTGCCGTCATTTCGTTGGGGACGTTTACACCTGCAGCTTCTAAGAAGGTTGGAGCCAGGTCAGGCAAACTAACGAAGTCGTCCACGACTCTACCCTTGGCTGCAATGCCCTTGGGCCAACGAATCGCAAGTGGCACTCGGGTGCCCTGATCGTACAGGCTACATTTTCCCCGTGTGATACCCGGAATGCCATGGTCTCCACTGACGACAAGGATGGTGTTCTCAAATGCATTGATCCGCTTCAGTTCTTCAATCAGAACTCCAAGGCCTGCATCAAATGCTTGTGCCTCGCCAAGGTAGTCCGCGAAGTCTTCTCGGACGACTGGAACATCTGGCAAAAAGGGTGGCAACTTTCCTTTCAATGAATCAGGGTCGATGCCCCACAATTCTTTCCCGCTACCGGCAATCCATTTGCGATGACAGTTGGTAGGGCCGAACCAATAGCAAAACGGCTGATCACTATCAGCCTTTCCATCATTGTCAGCGTCGAGAAACGATCGAACATTGTTGCGGACTTCTTCGAGCAAAATTCGTTTTCCGGCATCACGGTCCGGATTTTTCATAGCTGATTGCGAGAACTGATTGAATTTGGATCCATGACGGTTGTGGGCACGTGGTTTTCCACCGTGGGGAGCATTTGCTGGGGTTCCTGGGCTCCATACTTTATATGTATGTCCGATGCGGTATCCAGAATCCTCTAGCAATAAGGGGTACGCGGGTATCGACATGTCCCAGATTGCGCCCTGCAAAATCGCCGCACGGTTGCATCGCCAGAAATGCTGACCTGAAAGTAATGAGCTTCGGCATGGTGTGCAGGATGGAGCACTAACAAATGCTCGTGTAAATAGAAGCCCGTCTTCAGCAACGGCATCAAAGTTAGGAGTTGAAACGTGGTCGTTAATTCCACCGGGTGATAACTTGCCGTAGGCACTCGCATACTTGCCCCAGTCATCGGCAAACGCCATCACAATATTGGGTCTGTCAGCAGCCAGCACTGACGCAGGCCCGATGGCTGTGGCTAGAGTTAGCAATAACGCGGCTAAGAAGGGGCTCTGGAAAAATTTGCTGATTAGCTGGTTTCGGTTCATCGATTCGTGCCCATGAAATTAGCGGATGCTGTCTGATTTGATTTTAATCGAATTTCTCTCGAGAGTGTGTGGAACCCCTGCCATATTGAGTGACGAGACTCGTGTGACATGAGCTGAGTGAATCTTGTAGTGACGTTGATGCGGAGAGGGGCGTTGCCATGGTGATAGATGTGTGATGACAATGATAGTGGCGTCCGATGATTGCCACCTCTGGCCCTGTGACCTGATGATAACGTCGAGAGATTTTATGAACGATGAATCTGCTGATGAGACGAAAGTGAGTCCTGTTCCTCTTTCCGCTTCGGCCCGGCGAGTATTGGGGGTCTTGGTCGAAAAAGCCAAGACCACTCCCGATAATTACCCTCTCACATTGTCCGGAATCGTGACTGGTAGTAATCAGAAGTCGAATCGTGATCCCAAAATGGATCTTGATGATGAAGATGCATTGCTGGCGTTAGATGAGCTACGCAGGCTTGGTGCAGCGCGGGAGGTTCAGGGCTCGGGACGCGCGATTAAATATCGGCATTCAGCTTACGATTGGCTGGACGTCGATGGGGCAGGTTCTGCTGTGATGACAGAGTTGTTGTTGAGAGGTCCCCAAACTTTGGGCGAACTGCGCACACGAGCGTCTCGAATGCACCCATTCCCTGATCTGAACACGATGAAATCAGTGGTGAGTGGTTTGGCTGAAAAGGGATTGGTAGAGTCGCTTACCCCACCAGGTCGAGGCCAAACTTTTTCACACACCCTGTACCCGCCGCAGGAACGTCAATTCTTAAACGCGAAGCTTGAAAAACAGAATGCGGCAAAAGCTCCGGTTGTTGCAACGGATTCTACCGATACAAATCGAACCGCAGTGGACCAACTGTTGGACCGATTGGAGACGGTCAATAATCGCATCGATACGTTGGAGAANCGATTGGCAGATTTAGAGAATTCTAATTCGTCAGATTGAGTCGCTGCGGCCGCGTACACTCACTTCCATTGGCAAAGGGACTCGACATAGTCCGCGCTGCCATCGCGTTTCCATGGATCCAGTTGTGCCTGTGTCTTCAGTTGCTGTCCACGCTGCAACGGTGTTGCAAAGAAGGAGCAATCAATTTCTGGCAAGGCACTCATGTCNCCCCANAGTTTTTCGAATTGGGCGACGGGAAAGACNTCTTCTTGGGCGTGTCCCCATCGCTTTTTGACATCTTTCAGAGTGATGTAGGTGGGAAGCCGTGAGGCCATTTGTCGAACAGCAGCGCTAACGCGCGGCTCGTTGTCGAGATCTTTTCGCTCGAGCCCGAATGACGCAAGTAGTTGATCGATGCTTATCCACGTGGTCATCGAATTGTAGAAAGTCAGATTGAATTCGGCCTCATCATCAGGCATGGCGAGCCCTTCTACCAATCTTGGTCGACCATTGACTGACGCCAGGCCTCCGCCTCGATCGTCAATGCGTCGCCCGATGACTTCAAAGCTCAGTGTGTTTTTCTGCTTGATGTGCATACCGAGCAAGCCGGGGTCGACATTGGCGCCCAACGTGTCAATGTTGTGGAGCATCAGGTATTCGAGCTCAGGCTGATCGCTGAGCATTTGATTCAGTACTCCATTGAGCAGCATATTGGGCACTTCATACCAGTGCCCAACGGGGTGGATGCATTGGTGTGGCAGATTATCAACGTAATCAGTTCCCTCTCCCATCTGTTTGGCCCAGCCCATCAATGCTGCTCGCGCGCTTTCTCTCATTTTCTGTTGTTGTTCATCCAGAATCTGTTGGGCTGTTTCTTCCCAGAGAAAGCGAAGGTCCCGAATCATGGGGATCATTCTCATCCCGATGCTCCGGCCAGTAGAAACGTAGACTTGATTTTTGAGGCCGTGATTCTGNTGCGTCNTCAGGTGCTTGCGAATTGCGTCATCAGTTAAGTAGCTGGTGGTAAAGACATGAGGAATCGAACCGTTGCAATCGTTACTCGTTTTGCGATTCTTTGCCAGATGGACCTCAATGAAACTTCGGTGGCGACCTGAGAAGCGGTTGAAGGGATGAAGTGCTTTGCAAACTCCCGCGCCTTCTGTCCAACGACTTCCCACTCCGGCGGCCAAAGTGACGACTCCAACCTTACCCTCTTGGATGGCTTGATGGCCCTGTTCAACGAGTTGGGCAGGAACGCCAGATCGCGTTTCGATGAAATCTTCTGGTTTTATATCTTCCAACGTCATATTGTTGGAAAGACGATTTTGAGCGAGACCAATTCTTCCGCTTTGTAGATCACTTCGGATTGCTTCATGTTGCTGTTGGTCAAAACCACAGCCATTCAGTATCTGTTGTAGATTGGCGGTTTGTGTGGCTGCTGTGGTGACTTGCGGAAGAATGCTGTCCAGCAGTTTTGTATGTTTATGATCGTCGCTGGCTCGGCACTGTTGTCCGAGATGCTCCAATTCGAGACGCTGATCAGGGCTCAGTTCCCTCATTGAGGCTCGCAACAGGCCGGGAAGTACAAGCGAATAGTATTGCTGCGGCATCCCTGCTGCAGGTTCGTCCANGAAATTCGCTTTGGAACCGTCATCGTTGATTTTAAAGTCGTAGACGACAGGATCCATCGCAAACGGCAGCGAGGTTTGCAGAAGCTGTTTGGTTTCGATCAGAGTACGGCCAAGCCAGTCCTGAGCTGATTGTTTGATTTCAGGATCAAAAATGAATCCCATGCCCCCACCTGACATGCCGCCCAGCATCCAGAAACCCCAGAATTGATCACCATACTGTTCGCGGCATTGTGTGATCAATGAATCGGTAAAGCGATTTGTAGCCCACGGAATGATCGTTTGCAGAGGGCCTTCGAAATTGCGGGTTGTAGCATCACCGATTCGCTGCAGATCACCATCACCNAGCGCTTCGACAATTTCATCGAGAATTTTCATTGCATCGAAACGACCCTCCCACTCATCTTCGCTTCGAAGCAGGTAATGCTCTGTGACCATTTCCAAAATGGGACCGACATTTTGTGCCATCCCACCGTGCACCAGTACCAGTGAGTCCTGTATTTTCTGTCTCGTTTCACAGGAGATTTCACGTTCGGACATCACATGGTGCGTCGGCATCAGCCGCCCCCGGCTAATCCCGAATTCGGGGTCGCCGTCCTCAGATTTTGCTCCCTCGATAAGTTTGATTCCGGGCCAGACACCACCTGAATCCTGCCAACCGCCACCGCTTCCGCCAATCCACTCGCCTAAGATCGCGCGNGCTGCAACAAGCCGCCGNTCGCTCTCCTGCAANGTGCCAGNCAGGCTTGTTATCTGATTGGTGGCCCGCATCATCAACGAAATCAACGAGCCGAGGAGATTTGTCGAGACAGCCAGCCGAGAACCCTTGGGAATATCGTTGATCTTGCTGACCACTTCGATTCCTTTGCCACTTCCTACGATACGTGTCAACAGTCCTGCGAGTGAATGTCCGCATCCTTCCAGGCCGGGTGGAACAATCCCGGAGGCAATGACAGCAGCTTTGAGTAGTCCCAAGTGGTCCTGAGCAAAGTCGAACATGCTGGCGATTGAATCGACTTCCACTGTGGCCCCCAAGTCCACGCTGGTCAGTTTTATGACTGGACGATCAATCACTCTGAGGTAAGTTTCAATAGGGGGATTTGTGGCTGTATCACGCCCTCTTACCCCGAGGTCCACAGATGCATTGAGTACGCGGGCTCCTTCNGGAAAATCCATTCCAAGAAAGAAAATGTCACTCCACGCGCTGTGGGAAAAATCCATGCGTACCGCAGTGACTTCACGCAGAATCGGCATTGCACCGGTGTCTGGATGTGGNTGGAGTANCTCTGGGCGAATTCTTAATGGCTGTTCAGCGGGATGGCCCAACCGGAACATCCATTGGTTGCCTTTCACCGTGCGTACACTCCGGCGAACCTGATCAGCAAGTGTCTGAAAAGCGAGCTGATGATATGCTTGTGCCAACGCACTTGCGATGCCATCACAGGGACCTTGGTCTCGTTGTGTCAGCAGAAATGAATCAATNGCTTCAATGAAACGTCGTGAAAGTAAGTGCTCGTATCCTGTGTAAGGGATGTACCCCGACTGTGTCGCGNTGAGCTGTTTTGGCAGATGGTAGCGGTAGATAGCTGACAGGAAAAAGAGAGCACGAACACGATGGTACANATTGTCTTCCNGTCGCCGGAAATGATCCAAATCCTGACAATGGGCAAGGAGTGTTTCCAGGTTTGCGCCGGAACATACCGAATCGAGTGAGCGGTTTCGAACGGCGTTCTCGTTCGAAAGAATGATGTCGATCAGAGAACTCATGGGGACGTACCGGCATCTGCTCGATTTGCTAACAGATCAATCAATTCAACGAGTATTTCATCNCGATCTTGACCACTGAGTCCAATGGCAAGNTGAGCCTTGAGCAGACCGTATCGAATTCCAAGGTTATGTCGCGTTCCGTCCAAACGATACGCCAAGTATTTACCGCGGGTCAGAAGCATTGCGATCGCGTCAGACAGCGTTGGCTGGACAACAGTTTTGGAATCTAACAATTGGCCAATTGAATCCATGATGTCACCAGTGAAGACATGCATGCCAAAGAAGCCAAGGTANTGTCCAGCCCGCAAGCCGGGGGTCACTAGTTCCTGCTCTGCATAGGTGGGGGTTGGTTTNTCGACGACTCGATCAATTTGATAAAGCCCATCGGTTCTTGGCGTCGGTNCACCACTGACGATGCCGAAATAGGGGAGGTTGTTTTCTCGAGTTGACTGAACNGCTGATATAGAACATTCATGCTCATTAGCCATTTGCACTAGCTGTTTTGCACACGGAACACCTGTGTTGCTCAGGTACAAATGGTCCCCCACCAAATGCAGAAAAGGTTGGCCGTCAACAAACGATCTCGCACGGTAGACTGCGTCTGCATATCCGAGGGGCTCAGGTTGTTCGACAAAGTGCAGACTGCCAATTTGTGTACCGGCGGCTGCTTGATAAGCCTCCATATCGCCCGGTTGTATGATTACGCAAACCTCATCAATGCCGGCAGCAACCGTCTCTTCGATAATAAGCTGCAACGCTGTTTTTTCCTGCCCATCCCGATCTACCAATTGTTGGAGTGGGAGGCGATTTTGATTAGGAGCGGCAGCGGTAATGACCGCTTTTTGAATCGGCATCGAGATGTGGCAACTTTGCGTAACGGTATGTTGATGAGGAGNCTTTCATCNNNTTTCCATGTTAATCAGGGANCTGNATTGCAACAACAGAAACCGCATTNCATTTCTATGTGTGGAAGGGGAAATGCATCACTTTGGCTACCGTCATGCGGCAAATGTCGACCGTAAATTACCAGTCAGGACTTTGCTGGCGGTCGTNAAACGCTCANTGCCATTGGCGTCCCAAGACCAGAAAGGTTGGATTCAAGGCGTCGAAGCGGACTCGGTCCAGTTGATATTGGCCTCTGGCAATGTTGATCATACGAACATCACTTCGAAGNCCGGCCTCGTCAATTTTGGTTTGCACNGCGACCAGATTGTCAGGGCTGGAAACATTGACGACGATACTTCCCNCCGGCATCAAGCGTGANAAGGCAGCTTGAACAAGATCCGGCACCATACGCCCACTTCCACCAATGAAAATTGCATCAGGGTCGGGTAGCTCATCGAATGCTTCCGGTGCTTGACCATGAATTGGAACAAGCCCAGGCACATCGAACATCTTCGCATTTTCTACCATCAGCCCATAATCTTCTGCATCCATCTCAATTGCGAAAACCTTTCCTTGGGAAGCAATTGCAGCAGCCTCAATAGCAAGTGAACCGCTTCCTGCACCAACGTCCCACACAATGCTTTTTTCGGACAGTGAAAGCTCAGAAAGTGCAATGCAACGTACCTCGGATGGTGTCAGTAAACCTCGTTTGGGACGTGACTGAAGGAAAAGGTCGTCCGGGTTCCCGAACAGACGTTTTCGTCGACTACCGCTGGGGGAATCTGCTGCACCCTGTCGTCGGACCAAAACCATCACATTCATTTCGGAAAACGACTGCTCGCGAATCGAATCTAAATTGCCCTGAGTGACCACCTCATCAGGTGTGCCGAGATTCTCGCAGACATAGACAGTGAAATAGTCGATCCGCCGATCCAGCAGAGCTTCAGCGACCACGGACGGTGAGATCACGTCCGTGGTGAATAGCCCCACTCGCTCTGCGGTTCGAATATTGTCGACGACTCTGTCGAGTGATTGAGTTGCCAAGTTGGTTAAGTACGCGTCATCCCAGCTCTCTTTCACCCGAGCAAATGCTAGTTGCATGCTGCTAACGTGTGGGACCACTTCGAAACGTTCTTTTCCGAAGGANTCAGTGAGGTACCGAGCTATCCCATAAAACAACGGATCACCCCCGGCGAGCATCACCGAGGTGCGTTTGGGAAGTTTGACAATCGTTTCTTTCAATGATTCCAATCCACCCCCAAGCTCGATCCGTTCGGCGTTTGTTTCAGGGATCTTTCGTAGCAGCGGTGCTGTTCCAAGTAAGACTTCTGCTTGTTCGACTAATTGCCTCGCATGTCCGGTAAGACCTTGGAACCCGTCGTCTCCAATGCCGACGATGTGTATGCGTGATGTCAACGGAAATAGTCCTTCTTGATGGATTGCCAAAGTATGCTTTGGCAGCACAGTACGACGCTTATCAGACGTATGTCAGTTTTGTATCAAGTGAGCAGAGCAACCAACAGATGACGTTGGATAAGATCTTGCTGATTCACAGTTTTCTTAATTCGCGAAGGATTTCTTCGACGGTACTTCTTCCGGCAGACGTGCTGCTGATTTTTTTCCAGGCGATCCGGCCATTTTGGTCAACGACAAATGTAGCGGGGTAGGCAGTCTGATTACGTGCTTCCCAACGGATTCCCCATTCCTTTACCATTTGCATATCGTCATCACGAACCACTTTGATGGGATGGGGCAACTTCCTTGAGCCGAGAAAACGTTTTGAGTTTTTCTCGAGTTGATCTGCCTTGCCCGGATAAACCAAAACGACGCATTTGGTTTCCGAAGACAAGGCTTTGGCTCGGTTGGCTACCGCGTTGAATTGGCTCTTGCAGATGGGACACTGATACCCCGGATAACCACGCAGCACAATCACCACAACAGGTCCGTCACGATACTCGTCACGAAGGCTGAGAAACTTTTTCTGCCCAACCAGTGGTAGTTCAAAGTCTGGTGCACGTTGTCCGATGCCAGGCTGATTCTGTGGAACGCCTTGCCCTCGCAACGGATTCGCAGTTGGTATCAACGTTAGTAGCAGCTGGCAGCAGCACAGGCTAATCAGCAACCTTGCCCAGGGCGGGAATGGTTGGTGTTTTTCTGAGGAAGCTTGTTCTGGTGTAGTCATGATCAAGATCCATTTGATGTGCTACCGCTCGTTCATTAGGAAACCTCAATGCACTTGTCAGGTTCAAGTGGTCAGTGAAGTTTCATTGATTACGNTTTTCGCGTTGCCGGCGACTNTANCGTTCCAGCAGTTTTCGTTCAGATGAAGTCAGACTTTCTTCACCAGTTTGGTGAATCTTTGCCAGTAATCGATCGGCCTCATCTGCCTCCTTGCGTAGTTTTTTGTCGGGGTCATGTAGCTTCAATTTCATGCGTCTTGATCGTTGCCGCATTTTGCCACGAATATCGGGAACTGATCCGAGGCTCAGCCAGNGAAAATTCCAGTGCCCGTAATGATATGCCAACGCAAATCCGGCCCCAGCCAAGTGAACGGTGAACGCTGTTGACGNTTCACCACCGGCGAGAGCGTAAAGTGAACCCAACAGGTCCATGCCGACGCAAAGAGCCGCCAGAACCCAAGCCTTCATCTTCACAATTCCCAACAGGAATAATTCCTGCTGCGGGAAATAGCAAGCGAACATGACAACCAGTGCAAGGACTCCACCACTCGCTCCGATGGTGGGAGCCGCCAGTTGAATGGCGTTACCGGATTCGGCTGCTGCAGGTACCGAGTTCATCACCAAGCCAGTGATCGCGCCAATGAATCCTCCCACAATGATGGATATCAGATAGAAGCGTAGGAATTCAGCGCTGCCCATGCGTGATTCGACCATGCGGCCGAACACATAAAGCATGGCCATGTTGAATACGATGTGCCAGATCGAGCCGAGATTATGGAAAAAACCATAGGTCAGGAATTGCCACCACATCCATGGTTCGAACAATGTCGATGGAACAAAGCCAAAGAAGCGGAGAATGTCAAATGATTCATTGCCGTTTGAACCATTGTTGAGGAACAGCATACTGATCAAGAAAATGACGACGTTGATAATGATCAACGTCACCGTCATGCTGCGCGGTTTTTGGACACGATCCCACGATGTTTGGTAGGGATTTTGATCGTCACGTCCGTAATCTCGGTCATAAAGACCCATGAGCGGAATAGTCCTTGGAGCAAATTGTGCTGGTTACCGTTGGTGTGGTAATCAGATGGTGTGGTAATCAGATGGTGTGGTAATCAGATGGTGTGGTAATCAGATGGTGATTGATGTTGGGGCGACGATGACAGTTGGTTGATGGAGACTTTTAAGCGGTTGTCGGTTGCTTGGTGTCGCCACTTGACTGTTGTTTCAGGTATTCAACGGCACGTCGCAGTTGTGGGTCCAAGTCGAGGCCTGTCTTCGGTTGAGGTTCTGCGCGAACAGCGTCTGGTGTATCACCGGAGCCATTGGATTCTGGCTGCTCGGATTCTGAGTTCTGCGGTTCTTCTCCTGCATCCGGTTTTTTATCGGCCGTTGGATTTTTATTTGTGTCTGGCGGATCCGAATCTGAGATATCTGAATCTGAGGCTTCTTCCTCGTTGGGTGGGTTTTCAGTAGCGGTATCTTTCTTCTCATCGTTGCCCGTCTTGGCGAGTGACGGGTACGAAGCTTCCCGCCAACGCTTTGCCAAGTCAACAATGGTTTCTTCATCCAGTTCTACCTCCAGCCCCTCGTCGGGCTGAACACCCCATTCATCATCCTCGGTCGCATCTTTTCCGCGATGAATGTTCTTTCCGTTGGGACGATAGTATCTTGCCACGGTCAGTCTTAATGCGCTGCGACCGTATTGAAGGGGCAAGATGTTTTGAACCGTCCCTTTTCCATAGCTACGCGTGCCTACGATTTTGGCTCGTTGATTATCCTGCAGGCAGGCAGCAACGATCTCGCTGGCACTGGCGGAATCCGTATCAATCAGAATGGCGATTGGCTTGCTTGTGTCGACTAAAGTACCTTCAGTGGCATCGAAACGATCTTCGACTTCTCCGCCACGAATACGAGTTGAAACAATCTTCCCACTGTTGATGAACATGTCACTGACGTCAGCAGCCGCATGGAGCAGACCGCCGCCATTGCCCCTGAGGTCGAGCACAAGCCCGCTGAAGTCGTTGTCAAGACTTTTCAGGACTTGTTCCAGTTCACGGACTGTCTTTTCACCAAATCGCGTAAGACGCACGTACGCGATGGAAGGATCATCACGAAGGCGGTATACCCAACGATTATCTTTATCTCTGTAGTCACCAATCACCGACTCTATTTCGATCCGTCCACGCTGGACCCTGATCGACACCGTCTCATCTGCACGCCTGATAGACAAGTCAACTTCGGTGCCCACTGGACCCTTCAGCTTTTTGCTGACTTCACGTAATTCCTCTGTTGATACGTCTTGTCCGTTAACAGCGACAATCAGGTCACCTGGTAAAAGGCCTGCTTCTAATGCAGGTGAACCAACAAGCGGAGTAATCACACGGACCGGTGCTTTGGGTTCCGGCTGTTCGACGAAGATCCCGATCCCAGCAAATTCCTGATTCAGAGTGTCTTGAAATGACTCGTAGTCCTGTTGAGGAATGTATTCACTGTGTTGGTCCAAGGTGGCTGTCATTCCATCCATGGCCGAGATCAAGAGTTGCTCTTTATCCACAGGGTCGACGTAGTAAGCGTCGATCAGGTCCAAGGCGTTGCCCACGATCATCGCCGTCTTCGCTCGCTGATGTGCGAAGTAGCACAAGACACTGACAAAGGCAGTGACAATGATAATGTTGAGATTGCGTGGTGGCATAATTGGCTTGCAATTTTGATAGCTGGGCCACAATCCGTGTGCTCGTGGCGCCGACGTACTCATTGTACCGGTTTGGCACGTTTATCCGAACGCCGGTCAAAAACCCGTAAAAAGTGAGGTCAGACGCCGTTCAAAAAAGGGACCGGGATCAAAATGGCATGCTGCTGTATCCAAGTCAGCAAACCATCCCAACTGGTGTATTGGGACACGTAAACGAATAGCAGATAAATACCAATGACCAGTGGCATCAGAATTCGAATCAGATTTCGTGAGATTTTCTTCCACAGGCCCACAGGTTCCGGCATTCTCCTTGCTCTGCGGAGGGCCAAGCCTGTTGCCATGCGTGCCGGAAGAATGAAAGCCACAAAAATCAGGCAGGGAGCCCACATGACTTCTCGTGGTGTCGCTTCGATCTTCAGAAGGTAAAGAGGAATCGGTGTTATCACCAAACACATTACCATCGCAGCGAACCACGCCCACGGAGCTCGCCGAAAGTCTCGCCGAATGGTGCGTACCGCGAATAATGCACGGAATCGATTCTCGGCGGCAAAGTGAGCTTGCAGCATCGGAAGATACAGCATGCCTATGCCCAGAAGCAGTAACGCTGCGAAGCCTACTAGCCCAGCCAAGCCTGTTTCGCCATTTCGGAATGCAGCAATGATCACAAAGGATGGTGAGATCCATATCAATGTCCCCACAGCGCCGCGCAGTCCCAACCAGAAATATCTCGGAGCTTGCAAATTGACGCTGAATTCCCAGAGTCGATCTGGGACCGTTCGCCAAGTCCGCCAACGCCAACCTTCTTTAAAAAGACGTTTAGGTTGTGGCCAAAGGTAGTTGGCTAGGCGTCCGCCACGATTCCATGCCCAAAGCAGGTAAGCCGTCATCAGGATTGAGGTCGCGAGCGCCAAGATTCGCATTTGGGTTGCCTGTTCTGATCCTTGATTAATCAGATTTGCAACAGATTCGAGGTGCGCTAACGCTTGGGTCGGTAACGCAGCCAAGAAAATGGCGATTGCGGCTAAGCCAATTTGACCGGCTTGCTGTAAATGCGGCAATGAATCTTTTAGTTTCGAACCCTTGGCCAGTTGCCCAGAAACGTTGAGCAGATAACCAAATGCGATCAATTGAAGAATGGGTATCGCCGCTAATACCGCGAGAATGACTATCAAAGAAACGAGGCAGAATGTCCCGCGAATTAGCCACGCGATTCCGCTCACGATCGAACGGATCAACCCTCTCTTTGCAGGTTTTTCATCAACTGGATTATGCGGTTCTAACTGCGTGGTACCGATAGCTGCCGTGAGGTTAGCATCGACTGGCAGCACTAAGGCGTCGTCGGTTGCAAGAATCGGCGGATGGATCTGGTCAGAAACTTGTGAATCAGTGCTGTCATCTGTTTCAGCAATCATCGCATCCAGTATCGCATCGCCGTCGCCCGCTGATAGCTCGAGCGCTTCTTCGTTGGCTTCGGGGTAGGAGGGCGGTTCGGGATCGGAACGAGTCACGCGTGAATGTGTCCGAGTGGAGTGAATGTGAATGGCTGCGATGGCAATGGTGCCATGCCTGTTACGGCGTGTTAGCTGCCAATGGTTACGAGTTCAATGCAGCATCTCCGAATGCTAGCGTCTCAGATCGTGGCACAATCCACGACGCGACTGTTTAGTGTCGCAAACTGGGTGCTCTACAGTGTAAGTGAGGATTCGGCAAGATTTGCTGGATCTTGCTCGTTCATTTGCCGATTCATCAAAAAGTAGGTTGCTCGAGGGGGGATACTCGACTGAACTTCTGCAGGTCGCTTCAAACCTGTGGTTAACGAGAAGAATTCATGCTCTTTATTCACCGTATCCCCTGTTGGTTGAGTTTACTCGCCATTTCTATGGCCTTCACAGGGTGCGTCGGTCCGAGGGTTCCAAGCGATCGCTATCTTCAGGATGAGGTCTCCGCGGAGTTTCACGCATCCGCGCCTTGTTCATCGCAAGCTAGCCAGTGTGATTTGGATGAAGAGGAGCCCCCTAAGGAAATTCCTTGGCCCATGTTCCATCCGATCCCAACTCGGCCCGTATTTAGCGGCAGCGGCCTCTGAGAGCTGGAATACGCTCTTTTGGGGCCTAAATCACTTGACAAAAAAGCCGTGAGATTACGACCTTTTTGCTGAGGGTGTTAAGCTTGGCAAACCTTGCGGAGTGGAGTTCCCAAGTGTGAAGGGATGTCGCCGAATGTTCCGATGCAAACAGCCATACCGGTGTTGCCGGTATGTGATCGACGGAGGAACGTAGTTTCCGTCGGACTTCAAGCATCCGAAAGATTCGGGTACGGGAATATATGCCAGCGACCACTCAAGTTTCCCGCGCCGCGACCCACCTGGTTTTGCTATCCGTATTTACGGGTGCGTGCATCTGGACGGTCCCGACCGCTGCTCAACTACCGCAAGAGCGAATCTCCGAGGCGAGAGTGACGCCCACGGTGAAGGCCATCCGTAGGGCCTCGCCAGCGGTAGTAAATATCCACGGCCAAAAAACGGTTCGGGCTACTGCTGCAGGGATGGCTGGAGCCGAAGGCCCTGAGTCGTTCCGCCAAGTCAACGGAATGGGTACCGGAGTGGTCATCGATCCACGGGGTTACGTGGTCACAAATTATCATGTGGTTGAAGATGTCGATAATATCAAGGTTACGTTGCACAACGGCGAGACCACCACAGCCGAGCTGATCGCGTCACGTGTGCGGAACGATTTGGCGTTGATCAGGGTAAAGAGTGATCGCCCACTACCCACCATTCCGCGGGGAACAAGTAGCGATCTGATGGCCGGTGAAAGCGTGATTGCGATTGGAAACGCTTTTGGGTACGTCCATACAAGCACTCAGGGGATCATAAGTGCTCTGCATCGTGACGTGCCTGTCAACGAAACACAGGAATACGTGGACCTGATTCAAATCAGTGCTGGGATCAATCCAGGGAACTCTGGAGGCCCTCTGTTGAACATTGAGGGCGAGATGATTGGCGTGAACGTCGCCGTGCGTGTAGGGGCTCAGCAGATCGCCTTCGCGATTCCGATCGATCAGGTCGTCGAAATTGTGACTGAGATGATCGAACAGCAGAACGATACGAGGCTTGCCACAGGCCTGCGAACCAGCGGCGGACCCCGCGAGGGTGATGGCGTGACCGTTTCCGATGTCTCCGCTAGCAGTCCTGCCGCACGGGAAGGACTGAAACCGGGTGACCGCGTGGTCCGCGTTGGTTCTCAGGAAGTGGACAACAAACTCGACTTCTCTCTCGCTTTGATGGGCCTCAGCCCAGGCGAGGCGATGAAATTGGAAATTGAGCGCGGTGGCGAGCGTTTCGATCTGGCTTTGACGACGGAGAGGAGAACTCCGGATTCGTACTCAGTGAAAGAGTTGGCTTGGAGCATCATTGGGGTCGAGGCGAAGCCCGTTCCCGATTCCACCATGCGACGGCTGAATTCTCGCATGAGAACACGATATCGCGGCGGCCTTTACGTGACGGCAGTCAAGCCAGGATCAGCTGCCGAGAGGCAGGGGATCATCGCCGGCGATGTGTTGCTCGGAATTCATGGATGGCAGACATCGAGCATGAAGGACTTAGCCGGCATTTTGAAGCACCCGGACATCAAAGAAGGACCCAAGGCTAAATTCTATCTGGTCCGCCGTGAGCAAACCCTGTTCGGGCATATGGAACTTGCGGCTCATCCGAGCATGGTAACCAAGCACCGCTAGGTCGCTTGGGTAGCAGATTTCACAGCGGTGATTGATCGCAGACGTCCCGGGGCATTCTTGCGTACTGCACTTGCAGAAGCAGCCTGCCGACCCAGCCGGGACGCTTGTGTTCACCGCTTCGGTCGACGGCAACGCGAGCCGTGCTCAGTCACTGAACCGCAATTACCAAGTGCGAGCTTCTTCATACGCTGAGATCTTCTCTTCCAGCTGAAGTGTCTCTGCTATGTCATCTAACCCGTGCAGCAGGTTGTGCTTGCGGCTGGGATCAATTTCGAACGTTAAGTTCAGGCCATCGGTGTCCTCAACCGTCTGTTCCTTCAGGTTGACGGTTAGCTCGTACGGTGATGGCGAGGCTGCTCGGCTGAAGATCTCTTCGATGTGCTTTTCGTCAAGAACAATTGGCAGAACCCCATTCTTGAAGCAGTTGTTGAAGAAGATGTCTGCAAAGGAGGGTGCGATGACCGCCCGAAAGCCGTAATCTTCCAGTGCCCAAACTGCATGCTCGCGACTGCTACCGCTGCCAAAGTTCTTGCGAGCAATCAAGATCGACGCACCACTGAGGTGCGGCTGATTCAATTCAAATTCAGGATTAGGTGTGGTGCCGTCATCTTGAAATCGCCAATCGTAAAATAGAAACTGACCAAACCCGGTTCGTTCGATTCGTTTCAGGAACTGCTTGGGGATGATCTGGTCGGTATCAACGTTGGCGCGGTCGAGCGTCGCAACGACACCGCTGTGAATGGTAAAGCTTTGCATGAGTTTGATTTCAGTTGGATGATCTGGAGTTGGTTGGAATGAACAGCAGAAGGAACAACGGTGATCACAGGCTCAGTGGGGTGTGATCTCGCGTCGTACATCATTCCGCAGTTTTATAATTCCACTGGCGGACATCGACGAAGTGTCCTTTGACGGCAGCGGCAGCAGCCATGGCTGGGCTGACGAGGTGGGTTCTTCCGCCTTTGCCCTGTCGACCTTCGAAATTGCGGTTGCTGGTGCTTGCACAACGTTCACCCGGAGCGAGTTTATCGGGGTTCATTGCAAGGCACATGCTGCACCCCGCTTCGCGCCAATCGAAACCAGCTTCCTTGAAGATNCGATCAAGCCCTTCTTGCTCAGCTTGCTTTTTTACTTGCCCGCTTCCAGGCACAACCATTGCATTGACGTCACCTGATACATGATGTCCCTTGAGCACAGTGGCAGCGGCTCGTAAGTCCTCGATTCTTGCGTTGGTACACGAACCGATGAAGACACGNTGAATAGGGATGTCATGGATCGAAGTCTTGGCCTGAAGTCCCATGTAGTCCAACGCATCAGAAGTCGATTTCTGTTCGGTGAGATCTTCAAAGTCAGACGGGGATGGTACTTGGTCAGTGATGCTTCGTACTTGGCCAGGGTTGGTTCCCCAAGTGACTTGCGGTTCGATATCAGCACCGCGATAAGTGTTTGACAAGTCGTACACCGCGCCCGGGTCACTTCCGAGAACTTTCCANCGCTCGACGGCTGCATCAAAGTCCGTGGGNACTTCGGGGAGTCCACGCAAATAATCAAAAGTCACTTCGTCTGGTGCAATCATGCCAGCGCGGGCACCCGCTTCGATCGACATGTTGCATACGGTCATCCGCTCTTCCATGGATAATGCGCGAATGCATTCGCCGGTGTATTCCAAGACGTATCCAGTACCCCCGGCAGTGCCAAGGTCTCCAATCAGATACAGCACCATGTCTTTTGCAGTGACACCGGGTGCCAATTCGCCATCGACACGAAGTTCAAAAGTCTTTGGTTTGAACTGACGCAATGTTTGAGTGGCCAACACGTGTTCAACTTCGCTGGTCCCAATTCCAAAGGCTAATGCACCAAAGGCACCGTGCGTGGCTGTGTGGCTGTCACCACAGACAATNGTCATGCCGGGCTGGGTGTAGCCGTTTTCAGGACCGATGACATGCACGATCCCCTGACGCACATCATCAATGTCAAACAGAGTGACACCAAATTCTTTGCAATTCTCACGCAATGTTTCGATCTGCTTTCGACTGATTGGATCAGCGATAGGCAGGCTGCGATCTGATGTGGGAACATTGTGGTCAGGCGTAGCAATCGTTCGTTCCGGGCGTCGAATTGGACGACCATTGATTCGAAGCCCCTCGAACGCCTGAGGACTGGTTACCTCGTGAACGAGGTGTAGATCGATGTAGAGAATCGATGGGCCCTGTTCGGGAGCATGTACTACGTGTTGGTCCCAGATTTTTTCAAGCATGGTCCGCGGAGCGGACGAATTGGCATCAGACATTGGCTGCAAAATAGGGAAGGAGGGAATCAGTTCACACGATTTACTGTCAACTCTTGGCGGCAAACTGTCAACGGCTGAGGCAGTAGGAACGGCCCCAGAGCCACCGATTATCAGCAGAAGTGTCCCGGTAAACCGCTTTGTTGGCAAAAACGAGACTAGTTCACTCGCGAAAATGCCAATTTGCAGCCTGGTCACCGTTGAACAGATTCAAGAATTCAGCGCTCACGAGTTAGTCGTGCGTTCGAATCAACTTCGAAAACACAATGAGCTTCTTCTCTAGCGGTCGAGACGTCATTTGCCCAGAAGAAACGCGACACTGCTCGTGCGAGGAGATGGCAGCCAGTGTCAGGGAGAGCAGTCAGGAATCAACGCCGGGGGGGGCACAACAATCGGGATTTATAACGTCCGCGAAGTCAAGCCGAGCAAGCAGAGGACCCGAAGTCATGAGGTGAACCGAAAACTAAAATTGAATTCTAAATCGAGTAGTAGTCGCGATACCACTCAACGAACTTCTGTATTCCGACGCTGATGCTGGTTGAGGGTCGGAAACCTACTGCATCTTCTAACGCGTTGATGTCAGCAAAGGTGGCCGGTACGTCCCCAGCTTGCATCGGCATGAGATTCCTCTTTGCCTGAATTCCAAGTGCTTGCTCAATGGTTTCAATGAAGGTTGATAATTCAACGGGGTCATTGTTGCCGATGTTGTAGATCCGATAGGGTGCTGCGCTGGTGGAGGGATTAGGGGCGCTGCTGTTCCAGTTTGGATCTGGTGCCGCAATTTGTTCGGAGGTTCGATCAACGCCTTCAACGATGTCGTCAATGTACGTGAAGTCACGCTGCATTCGCCCTTCATTGAAAACGTCTATGGGACGCCCTTCGAGAATAGCTTTTGTGAACAAGAACAACGCCATGTCAGGGCGTCCCCACGGACCGTATACAGTGAAAAAACGCAGGCCGGTGGTAGGTAGCCCGTACAGGTGACTGTACGTATGGGCCATCAGCTCATTACTTTTCTTGGTGGCAGCATAAAGACTTAAAGGATGGTCAACACGATCAGCAGTAGCAAAAGGCATTTTGGTCCCACCGCCGTACACACTGCTGCTGCTTGCATACGTTAGGTGAGGTGTCTTGGCATGCCGGCAGGCTTCAAGAATGTTCAAGAACCCTACAATATTACTTTCCGTGTAAGCACGTGGGTTTTCAAGGGAGTAACGGACGCCCGCCTGAGCAGCCAAGTTGACAACTCGGTCAAAGTCATGGTCGCGAAAGACCTGATCGACTTTTGCCTGGTCAGCAAGGTCGGCTTCTACGAGCTTGAAGTTGTCAAATTCTGTCAGAAGCTTCAAACGATCGCGTTTCAGGTCAACACTGTAGTAGTCATTGAGATTATCAAAGCCAACGACTTCTTCTCCACGCGCAAGTAAACGCGTTGTCAGATGAAAACCGATGAATCCGGCGGCACCGGTTACCAGATGTTGGCTCATGAATTTTGGCTTGTTTCTACTTTAGACAGGTTCTTCGGCAGGAGCGTGGTGCGGCTTGGAAGTACCTGGAACGATCCGTGTGATATTGACTTTGCTGCGACGCAGTTCTTCGATCTCAGCCGCCATCTGTGCCATCAGGCCGGCAATTTCTGTTCCAGCAGTTTCTCCGATGTTCACATTCAAGGCCTTCTGTGAATTGTAGCTTAAGCGAGGTGTTTTCAAGGTGCTGTCCTTCTTGTTTGGATGGATAGTAATTTAACTAGATGATTTCTCCTACACTATTTGTTAGTCGGGAGCGATCAAGCTGTTGTTATTCGACGGTGACACTTTTTGCCAAGTTTCGCGGTTTGTCCACATCGCAGCCACGAAGCAGTGCGATGTGATACGACAATAGCTGCAGAGGCACGATGGTCACGATGGGTTGTAAAAATTCCGGGACCTGCGGGACGCGAATCACATCATCTGCAATTTGGTCTACTTGAGGATCGTCGTGGCTCGCAATAGCGATGATAGGCCCCCCACGGGCTTTGACTTCCTCCATATTCGCCATGACTTTGCTGTAAGTCGTCCCTTGTGGAACAATGAATACGCTGGGAGTGGCGTCTTCGACCAGAGCAATAGGCCCGTGCTTCATTTCGGCAGCGGGATATCCCTCCGCATGGATGTAGCTGATTTCTTTCAGTTTCAGAGCACCTTCAAGTGCTGTTGGGAAATTGAATTGCCGTCCGAGATATAGGAGATTGTTGGCCTTGTGATATTTTTCCGCGACTTCGCGGACTTTGGCATCGCTACTCAACGCACTCTGAACCGCGTTGGGTAGCGTTCGCAAGTGCTCGATCACCTGCTGGCCATTCTCAAAACTGAGATGCCGCATTCGGCCAAAGTAAAGTGCTAGCATCGCCAAGACACAGCATTGAGAGGTATAAGCTTTGGTACTCGCGACACCGATCTCGGGGCCAGCATGCAAGTACACACCTCCATCAGCTGCCTGAGCAATCGAACTGGCAACCACATTGCAGATTGCCAGAGTGCGATGGCCCTTGCGTTTTGTTTCGCGAAGCGCCGCCAGTGTGTCGGCGGTTTCTCCACTTTGAGTCAGCCCAAAGACAAGCGTGTTTTTTTCGAGCGGTGGGTTGCGATAGCGTAACTCGCTCGCGTATTCAACACTGACCGGGATTCGAGCCAACTTCTCAATCAGGTATTCGCCTACCAAGGCAGAGTGCCAGCTTGTCCCGCAACCCGTCAAAATAATTCGCTCGACACTTCCCAGTTGCTGCGGTGTCAGATTCAGTCCCCCAAACACGGCAGTCGCATCTTCATCATTCAGGCGACCTCTCATTGCATTGCGGAGAGACTCAGGTTGCTGGTGTATCTCTTTCAGCATGAAGTGATCGAAACCTTCCAGATCGGCTTCACCACTTTCAACCTCCAAAGGTCGGATGTCCACTTGCACTTTGCCCTGATCACGATGGAGAACCGAGAATCCTTCGGGGGTGAGGACTGCGATNTGATGGTCTGCGAGATAGACAATTCGGTCNGTGNGACCAGCTAAGGGNGNCGCGTCACTGGAAACAAAGTANTCACCTTGNCCCACNCCNATCACAAGNGGGCTGCCGAAACGCGCTGTGATNATCAGGCTAGGCTTGTCAAGAAAACTGATCGCCAAGCCATAGGTTCCTTGCAAGCGGGCAAGCGTCGTTTGAACCGCATTCAAATAACGGACATTAGGTTTCCCTGCAACCTCAGGAGAGTTCTTGAGATTCTCTGCCAGCAAGTGGGCAATCACCTCACTGTCAGTTTCGGACCGAAAGGAATACCCTTTCTCGATCAATTCAGTCTTAAGCGTTTGAAAGTTTTCGATCACACCGTTGTGAACGAGTACCACCTCGCCATCACCGCCCAGATGGGGGTGGGCGTTAGGCTCGGTGGCCGAGCCGTGCGTCGCCCAACGCGTGTGACCAATCCCCACAGAGCCAGATCGTGGCGTTTCGTCCAGTCGGCCAGCCAACGCATCAATTCTTCCCACCGAACGAGTCACGCCAAGCGATTGACCAGTGTGTATTGCCAAGCCCGAGCTGTCGTAGCCGCGATATTCCAGCCGACGGAGCCCCTCAACTAAAAAAGGAGAGGCTTGACTTGTTCCGACGTAACCAACAATTCCACACATCTTGCTGTTATCTCAATTCAGGACCTGTTTCCGACTGCACCGGCTCGCTCGGCAGACGCATTGTCACGAGGCGAGTTCTACGCCCGACTAGCTCGATACTGAACAAAAAAGCAGATAGGTCAAGCAAAAAAGTATCGCATGAAACCGCTTGCAGGGAATTCGCCTGCGGAGAACACATTTTGGGAAGAATCAAGCCGCTCGACGAGAGTCATTTCCGATGGATACTTCCATGAGACTCCACGTATCGTTTCGAGAGACAAGCACGCCCGTTCCTTCGTGAGAAATCCGAGCGAGCATTCCTGTGACTGCAGGGTTATTGTCAATCGCGCTGGCGTTGGCCACGAGAATCAGATCAACGGACCCGATGGTGTGAGCGATCTTCGTCAAACCTCGATCAACTGGGCCCGGGAATAGCTGTGGATGAAGGTTGTGGTTCCGCAGTCTCTGGTGAAATTGCTTCAGGTTCACGCCACCCGCCATTTCAAATTCATCAACCGCATAGTAGCGGATGGAGTCGGATTGACGAGAAAGTGTCTCCATCACGGCGATTGCCTGTGAGCCATCGCCCACACCAACTTCCAGAACGGAATGAACACTGAGCGGTTTCAAGAGCTTGCACAGCCCACTGTGGGGGCCACCGCCAAACATCCCGAAGGTTGTTTTCGTGGGGCGTTTGACCGCCTTTGACGGACTCTTCGCGGAGGTTTGTGAAACCTGCGTTGTCGGATTCTGAGATTCCTCTGCCTTGGGCTCTGGCGTAGTAGTGGATTGACCCCGAAGAGAATTCCAGAGTTTCAACAACGGCATCAGAAAATACCCCGATCAGACGCATGTAAGAGACACAACCACAGCTTTTGAAGTATCGGACGATCGGGGGCCAGAACTCGATTGGTTTCCCGCTGGGTCAGGTTAGGCGATTCGTGGGGGAGTCTTCGTTCTGTGCACACTGTGCTAGCAAATAAATGTGCCCCCCTCAAAACTGATTTGACTGCCAATCAACACCAAAGAACCGCATCACCGCAGAAAAAGATTTATGTTCAGCTTAAGTCGGTAGCGTGAGCGGAACAGGCTGCAAAATAAATCCACTGTGGGATAGACGACGATTGGCTTGTGTTTTTAAGGAGCGTTTTGTTCGAGGCACGGGCTATCCCGCTATCCGTAAAAATTGCCGATCAGGTATCGCTGCTCGAGTACTTTCAGCTTCGGCATACGAGCCGAGTAGGTTTCACTGCGGCGAAGTAGTGCCTCCGCAGTGACTGCACTTGCAGGGGTGAGCAGTGGACACCGCAGTGACACTGGAAGTCTGAGCGAGCTTCCAGTTTGTTCTGCGGCCCAGTTTGTTTTTCGGCCCAGTAGTCAACAATGGAAACGCAAACCACCTGATCGAGAGTTTGCTGTCGTGTTGTCTACTTGTCGTTCTTAAACCATGGGCGACGCGCGTTCATAGTGATTTCATCGTCGAGTTGCTTCATCCTTTGTTGCAAGCGATCCACAATTTCAGGGTGTTTGGAAGCAAGGTTGTTTTGTTCTCCGATATCTTTGCCAAGGTCAAAAAGCATGAATTGTGGTTTTGCCTTTGCTGCCGTTGCATTTTTCTGATTTCTGCGTTGCCTTGGTTTTTTAACCAGCAGTTTCCAGTTGTCTTGCCTCAGGCCTTCGAGGTTACCCTGCGACGTGTAGTGCACGAATTCATTTCGTGGTGACTGCTCTGTTTTACCCATCCACAGCTTGGACACATCGATACCATCGATCTTGTTCTGTTTTGGCAGCGGTTTATTGGTAAGAGCAGCAATCGTTGGAAGCACATCGATCGTTCCTGTCAACTCGTCACAAACCGTTCCAGCTGGAATTCCTGGTCCACGAATCAGGCAGGGAACTCGTTGACCGCCCTCAAAGGTTGTTCCTTTGCCTTCGCGAAGAGGGCCAGCAGATCCACCATGATGTTTGAACGGTAGCCAGGGTCCGTTATCGGTCGTATAGATAACGTAGGTGTTGTCAGAAAGCTTCAGTTCATCCAGCGTATTGAGTAGTCGACCAACCTCTGAGTCGATGTGCTCGATCACGTTGATATAAGCATTCAACGGGTTGGGGTCGCGGACATCATCAGGAACATAAAGGGGTATGTGGGGCATGGAGTGTGGAAGATAAACAAAGAAAGATTCATCACGGTGTTTCGTGATGAAGTCGATTGCATTCTGTGTGTATCTTCGAGTCACTGTTCGCTGATCGACGGGCAGCTCAATGATTTCTTCATCCTTGATCAGTGGCGTTTTCCATTTGGTCAAAGTGGATTCAGGATCTTTCCAAAGAATATCCATTCCAGCAGCACCACCTTGCGGTTTCCCCTTGTTGTCGGGATGGTTCATGTCGTTGGAGTAAGGGATACCCAAGTAGGTATCAAAACCATTCGATGTTGGTAGTACTTCTGGGTGGTGTCCCAGGTGCCATTTCCCGAAGCAAGCCGTAGCGTAGCCTTGTGATTTCAAGTGATCTGCGATTGTATGTTCGCTTGGGTTCAAGCCCTTGGTAGATGTCGGAAACAAAACGTGCTGGTGCATCCCTACCCGTTTCGGGTAGCAACCCGTCAGCAGTGCGGCCCGAGACGGTGTGCAGACAGGCGAAGCAACCATGAAACTGGTGAATTTCCGGCCCTCCTCGGCCAACCGATCGACGTTTGGCGTTTGAATTGTCTCGGATCCAAAACAACTCAGGTCTCCGTATCCTTGATCGTCGGCGAAAATGATGACGAAGTTTGGATCGGATGCGTATGCTTTACCAACGCAGAAAAAGAGAGCGGCACAAATTGACAGGCAAAAAAGTAATTTTGTCGAGCTTTTCATGTGGGCTGACCTTGAGGGGAGTGAATCAAGATGGTTCCACAGTTTAGCATGGAGAATCCTGATTCAGTGATCACAATGAACCTTTCGGCAGGATTGCTGATGAAGATTGTGATCACGAGACGAAGATGAGTCGTGAGGAAATGCCAAAGTTCGGTAACGAGAATTATCAAAAAGTTTTATCATTCGCAGGTCCCGAGCGAAATTGAATGATGCTAAGTGGGCGGTCACAGATCCCCGGTGTGGACTATCGGATGGGGAGTTTTAATCAGATCTTTTGCGACCCTATGCAGGTTTCAGGTAGCAGAAGATCACGCCATTCACGTTGGAGTAATGAATGACACGCCCGTCTTTTCAATCACGCATCGTTTTTGGTGTGGTAAAGATTGCTGATTCCGTCTTGAACGATTTCATGCAGTTGTCGACGGGGAAAGACAATGTCGCGTCCTGCAATCTGTTTCAACGCATTGACCTTGGCCATGTTGCTGCGACTACGTCGTTACTGACAGGATACGAGCCAAAAGTTCATGGTGTTTTCACGTATCTTGTGCCAACTGGGGATGTTCCGCGAGCTGATCGTGGCTTATTGGTTGAAAGGGGGCTGAGGAAAATTGCCTCTCGGGATTTTGGAGCACCGCCCCTATGGTCGCTGCTGGAGGAACTTGGCACTCGTTGTGCTGTGGTGGGGTGGCCACTTGCTGATGAGACGATTTTGAGACCCAAGGGCAAGGCAAGTGGCCCAGGTCTTACTCCTCAGAATCTCGATTGCGTGCTCGAAACAATGCGTGCGGTGTGCGAGGACGAATGCGAAACAAGGTGCATCTGCTTTTATCATGACGGCATTCATGTCATCAACGAACCTAATCGGCAAAAAGGTTCTGTTGATCAACCTGAAAAAAAACTTAATTTAGAGCCACAAAAGAGTCTTCAACAAAATGAGCTGGCAGAAGCAACCGAGCCTACAACCGAGGCTCAGGCAGAGGCTTTGCTTGCTTGGGTCGAGGCGATGCAGAAAGCAACCACGAGCGACAATGTGCTAATCGCACTTGTGGGGGAAAAACGTGGCGTGTATCTGCTGTTGGGTGAGCGGTGTACCGAACTACAACAAACGGGTGGAAGACTTGTAAGTGCTGCACCGACCATTCTTGATATTCTTGGGTTGTCCGACGGTGCCGACCTACCGGGTAGGTCACTTCTTTGGCAGGCTGATTCTGAGTCCAACCGAGTGGAACCTGTTGCTGGGCGTGGAGCCTCAGAGTCAAAAACTCAAATGACAGACATTTTCAAGAAAGCGTCCAGTCATTTGAGGCTAGGCGAAGGCGGCAAACTCTATCGTAGTGTTGTTTATAACTATTTGATTCGTAATTTTTGGGTCGCCGCTCACACTGGTGGTCTCACAACGGCACGTGATTTTTCGCAGGAAATTTTGGACTTGCAATCCAGTCCGATAAATCTATTTCGTCTCGCGTTAATCCAGAAAAGGCTCGAGGCGCATGCTGAGTGTCAAGCACTGTTATCTCAGTTGAGTACCGAATTTGAGAGCTCGAAAATTGGTAGTTTGGCACCGCTTCTCAGTCCAGCGGCAAACTCGGTTTCTGAGTTGTCCGTGATTCTTGATCAGAATCCACATGCAATGGGTAAGAATGCGATTGAGCAAATTGTTTGTGCGAGGGCAGCCGGTCATGTTGGCCGTGTCGATGAGGTAATCTCAAGACTTCGCTCCCCTTTGCTGAACGGATATCTGTTTCCGTCTGATCGATTGCTGCTCGCCAAGCACTGCTTGAATCGTAATCAGACTAATGATGTTTCTATCGCTTTAAGAGCTTGTATGCCGTTTGTAAACTTGTGGCTTGCTCGGCAAACCCGACAAGACACTCGTGCCGCCTTGATTCTTTGCGCGCGAGCGTTGACGGTGAGTGGTCAAAAATCAGCATCGAACAAGTTGGTGAGCAAGTTTGTGTCAGGGTTGCCGAGAGAAGATCGTGAAGAAGTTCGGTTTGCAATTGAATGGGAACTCGGAAATGTCCACGGCCAAGGCTTACGCTGATGGAATTCTTGGGGTGTGATTGGTCATCCGGCTGACCGTTCATCCGCGGGGTGTGCTGGCGGCTTGTGGTTGAGATGATCTCAGGCAGAAAATGAACCCTCTCGCGTCGACCCTCCAGGTATTGTCAACACTCTGATCTTTGCCAGCCGGAATTCAACGCGGCCAGCCGGAATTCAACGCCTAGTTTGCCACTTGCTCGCGGTTCTTTCGCAACACAGCTCACCAAGATGCATGACTCTCCCAGACCTAGCTTCATCGCTAACACAAGCTTCGCCAGAAGGTTGATGCGACGGTGAAAAATGCTGTTGCGGTGAAGATTGGCCGACGACCGCGGCAAACAATGGCACGAAACACACAACGACGTGCCGCTTGGTCGGCAATGTGTTCTTGGTCATGGTGCCTCTGACCTGCATTGGAAATGCAAAGCGGAACCGCAGCAGGTCTTTCATCGCATCGCGATTGGCAGGTCTACTCCTTCGGGCATTTCCTCAAGGGGCCCCGTGGCTTTGTATACCTGCCAGACACCCCACGCATGAACCGGTGGATTGACGTCACCAAGGTGCTGTTCGTAGGCAGGGATTTGGCCATTGAATAGCTTCTCAACCAATCTCGGCAGCTTTGGTGATTCGCCTCTTCGGGTATGTCAAACGGCTGCAATTGAAGGGCTGGGTCTTGTTCTCATTACTTTTGCCGCCTCAGGGATTCGTCGACGGCAGCCACCATCGCATCGACCGCAAGTCCGCCGCCGAGAAAGTCGGCGATCTGAGCGGACTGTGCTTTGGGATCCGCCAACACTTGGTCGTAGTCGACGAATAGGACTTCGATGTTAGCCCGGCGTGCGGTCAATCGTTCAGCCTGTGCTACCTGAGCATCGAGCGTCGTCATCATACGGCCAGCAGTGAGTCGGCCGCCGTCGCGGCCGAGGCGATCGAGAAGGACTCGCTGGCTTCGAACGATGGCGTGCAAGTCGCGATCCATAAATACAAGCCGATAATGCTCGGTCCGCGGGAGATAATTCAGAAGTTGTGCAACGACTTTTACACTCTTGCCGCGCGTCTCCGAAACCCAAGACTGATCACTCGCGAGTTTCGTCGCGTTGACATGTTCGTAGTAACCCCGCGGATTATCGGCGTCAGCCAGTCTCTGCTCATCGGTATAGGCTGGTAGTCCACCTGCGGCGAGCATCTGCATCATCATTGAGGTCCCCGATCGCGGTAGTCCACTGACAATGACGACAGGTGCGTGTTCGGGCGATGATCCTCGTTCCTCTGCCTCTATGGTGCTGGCGAGTTTGGCGCGGCGCTCGCTTCGGTCAGCCGTGATCGTTGCGGCGAGGGCATCGAGATCGTCTTCCGCGACCGCCCGTTCCCGGTTGCTTGCTTCACCAAGTTGCTTGATGGCAGCTTGCTGCGCGGTGGCTTCCTGCTGATCGCCTGTTCGCTCGAGAAAGGCAAGATAGTGCTCTCGTGCCTTGAGCAGTCCAGGTGCCAAGTTGATTGCTGCTTCGTAAGCAACACGGGCATGATCCAGATCACCTAGCTCATCAAAACCGCGAGCCAGCAGGTAATGCGACCAAGGGTTGCTGAATTGGAGTTCGGTTGCGGTCAAGGCGTGTGCCACTGTCGCTTCCCAATCCTCTTCATTTGCTGCTACTTCTGCAAGTCCCCGAAAAGCGTCACTGTTTTCATCATCGGTGGCGAGGGCTCGCTCAAAACACTGGCGAGCCTTCTCGATCTCCCCGATGTTGAGATAGCTGCTCCCGACATGATTATGGATTTCGGGAGTGGGACTGCTAGCAATCGAATCAGTCATCTTATCAAGGAATTCGCGGACACTCTGGTGCTCACCGTCGTGGATTTCTTGATCCAGCCAGAGCCACCGGAGTGTGATCTCCATCGGTTGCAGCAGATTAAAAATCTTCCGCAGCTGCATTGAGATCTTTTTCGGCAGTGCCTGTTTCTCTGCTTTGGCAGCTGCTTCGTCAGAAATTGGCTGCAAGACGGGTTCCTGCTCCTTTGAAGTGAGTTGGGGGAGTGTATGACCGTACTGCTCTGCCTCTGGGCGTAATCGTTCTAACTGCTCGGTTGCCCAATTCGTGGCGGCTGTGATGTTGGTCTCGAGCTGCTTGATCGCGAGACTCCTTTCCGGCCAGCGTCCGAGGGCCGTCAGGCATGTGATGCTGTTCAGACCGAAGCGATGTTCATGCGGCCAATCACTCCAGATTGGTTCGAGGAGGTCGAGTGCTTCTACGAACTCTCCGGCATCCATTCGTGCTTGCGCCAAGTTGTAGTGCAGTTCACGGACGGTTTCACGAACCGCTTCTGTGCTGTCTTCATTCAGCTCCTCGATGTAGCCGAGTTCGACGAGCTGTTTCATGGCCTCGGCGCTCTGCACACCGTCAAGGTGATCGTCGGGCGAATGCATGCCATCAGGATGAGGCCCATCGATCGCATCCCAAGATGGAATGTTGGGGATGGTGGGCGGCTCTTCAAAAATCGTCACGAGCGGTTTGCCGTCCATGTCTTCACCCACTGGCAAGCCAAAACAGCTGAGCACCGTGGGGGTAAGGTCGAGGACGCTCGCACCCTGAACAACTTCACCGCTCCGGATGTTCGGTCCTTTGGCGACAAAGATTCCGTAGGGACGATGTTCAATGGCCGGGCCGGCTGGCTCGGCTGGAATGTGGGCAGGACGCTGATGATCAGGATGGAAACCGTGGTCAGACAGCAGAATCACGTTGGTGTCCTCGCCAGCAAGCGTTAACAGCGTGCCGAGCATCATGTCGTGGAAACGATAACCGCCCTCCACGACACCCTTGTAAATTTCAAAATCCTCTTCGGTCACCCACTCTTGCCGCGGAGGGTGATACTTCATGAAGCCATGCCCGAAGTGGTCGATGCCGTCGTAATAGACAGCCATGAAGTCCCAAGGTTCGAGTTGCATCAGCGCTGTTGCCGCTCCGTGAACGCTTACCGTGTCGGCTAATGTTTTGGCAAATCCAATCAGTCGATGATCTTCCTGCTGATCAATCTCAAGAAATTTTGGGATGAACGGTCCGATGTATTCGGAAGTGAGTTCGAGCGGGTGAAAGCGGAACTCCTGCAGGTTTCGGGCGAGCGAGGCGGGGTGCACAGTGCCAGGCGCCATAGCCCACTGCTCAGGTGTCCAGCCGCTGGCATCCGCGTGGGGCCGACCGATTGATGGATCGATTTCGGCGTCACGAAGGGAGCGGGCGTCCTGATACCAGTTGCTCACCATCGTGCCATTGATTGGTTCGGCAGGATGAGAAGGCCACCAGGCGACCACGTTGCACTTCTTGCCCGTCTGGCTAAGCATGTTCCAAATCGCTTTGGATTTGCGGCTGATATTTGTGATCGGCCGCACGGCTTTTCCATCAGGCGTGGGTTCGCTGAATCCATGGATGCCATGCTTGGCGGGCCGCTTACCAGTAGCGATTGATGACCAAAGCATCGGACTTAGCACAGGATTCAGCGTGGAGATGTTGCCGTGCACTCCCTGCCGCATCATCCGTTCAAGGTTGGGCATTTTCCCGTCCGCAAGAAGAGGCCGAATGGCTCGCCAGTCAGCTGCATCCCAGCCAATTACAAGCACCTTTGCATCATTGGGCGTGGGAAGTGTTTCGCGTTCTTTGTTCTGCATCGGATCAATTGTGCCGGACCAAGGGTTGTTAGCGGTTCCAACGTAATCACAAATCGAATTCGATGATGCAGAAAATCTGTATCATTCGGCCGGCTTAACGATCGATGGCCGCTTGATGGTTGGCTGATGAGCAATGGGACGGATGTTCCTGCAACCTGAGCAGCAAGCCAGTGACCCCAAAGCTGTGAGCCGTGAAACGATCTCTCACTCGGTTACAGCTGATCCTGTTTGCATTCAACCGACGATCTGCGTCATCTGCGGATTAGATTTCGTCGCGTTCCACGATGCTGCCGAGCAATTTTCGGCAGGCATTTGTTCGCGTGTGGCTACTGGATTGCTGAGATGAGTCGCAGTGAGCTGTTTTGCGTTGCGTTGCGTTGCATTGGGTTGGGTCTTACCAGTGACGGCGACCATGAACGGTCTTAGGTGGCTGCCGTTTTGTGCTGCTGTGCGACAAGCCGGGGATACGTAACCCAGCAGTCACTGCGGCCTCGTGTGCCACTGGTGTGCGGCACTCCCTGGTGGGCTTTTCACGGTTCACCGCCTGAGTGCACCCGCGACTTCTGTGTCAGCTACTCAAGCATACCAGTCTTTGCACACGCCCAATGCTCGCTCGCCGCCAGAGCGGCTTGATTGTGAACCCTGAAACCTACTTGCCACAATGCCGCGTTTTCAGCGGCAGCAAGTCAATCATTGAGTCAGCTAGCCAACTGGTTTGATGCATCGCTATCCGCGATTTTTTTCTTTTTGCGAACTCGTCGTACCCCCGCCGCACCTGCCGCCAAAGCGGCGAGACCAGCAAGCGTGGCCATCGAACTAGGCTCAGGTACTGCACCACCCGCCGAGGTCGCGCCAGCAGCGATTGTCGTTCCATCACTTTCGAAACCCCAGCCCGTTACCTCGATGGAACGAGCACTCAGAGCAACGTTCATGGTGCCATCGAAAGATAGCCAACCGTAGAGGTCGGGAGAAGGATTAGAGTTGTTGGTCTTGAATAACAAGTACCAACTTTCGTTCTCAACTCGCTGCGGATCGTTGAGAAAAGTATCACTAGGGTTGGTTGGTAGTCCAAAGTTGATGTCACCAAAACCCTTGGTTTCAAACGCCTGAAAACCTGGAAACTCAGTCCCATTTCTATCCGGATTGTTCCAACTTTTGCCAGACTTCACTGGCAAACCACCAAACCAGTAGATGTTGCTCGGGTCACTTCTTGATTGGCTCATCGCTTTCCAACTGAAACCATTGCCGTAGATCGCGGC
>PAUV01000034.1 GCA_002712845.1 Rhodopirellula sp.
ACTTCGTTTTTTAAAATCCGAAATCCATCAAGTTCAAGATCAAAAAAATGCATCTTAGTGTCCCCACTCGTCGGCAGTTCCTGCTTGCCTCCTCCGCTGCGTTAGCCGCAGTCTCGACGCCGCGAGTCGCAAGTGCGGCAGGTGAGCACGATTACAAACTTGGTATACAGCTTTATTCGCTGCGGGGTTTTGATGTTGATCAGGCGATCAAGCATGCGAGCGACTTGGGTTTCAAGCAGGTTGAGTTTTATGGGGGAATGCTGCCGACGAATGCTCCCATGAAGCAAATCAAGGAAACTCGGAAAAAGGTCGCCGACCTTGGTATGTCGATCTCGGCTCACGGGGTCAATCGATTTACCAAAGACGCTGCAGCAAACCGGAACCTGTTTGAGTTTGCCAAAGCACTTGGTGTCCCAACGATTACGGCTGATCCAGATCCTGATTCGTTTGACAACCTTGATGAACTGGTCAAGGAATTTGATATTCGTGTTGCCATTCACAACCATGGGCCCGGGCATCGCTACAACAAGGCCGTCGACGTGCTGAACGCAATCGAAGGTCATGATGAAAGGATTGGTGCTTGTGCCGATCTTGGACACTACATTCGCTCAGGCCAGCGAGCGACGGAAGTGATCCGATTGCTCGAAGGACGACTGTACGGCATTCACCTGAAAGATTTTGCCGAGATGAAGAAGAAGACCAAAGGTGTCATTCTCGGCAAGGGGCACTTAGATGTTGAGGGTGTCTTTCTTGCGTTGAAAGCGACAGGGTTCCCCGAGAATGGTGCTATTTCGCTTGAGTATGAAGAGAATCCCAAAGACCCGATTGATGATATTCGACAATGCTTTGCGATTGCCAATGCAGCGATGAATAAAGTCTCTGGATCGTAAACCGATCATCCGGGTCACACAGCATCCGACCCATGCAAGATTCAAGATTTTGGGGACGTTCGAGTGGGGAAATTTTGAGGCCATGATGTGATGAACGCGTGGCTCTAGGGTTCCCAGATCCACGTGTTCATGGCGGAGGCTTACGGTCAATCTGTAAGGCAGGTTGTAGCAAGGGAAACTTTGTGACCTGCATTCACTCAGGGTACTGCTGTTTTTTGAGCAGTTCGACCGTTGTTGTCAGATCGGTACAGCCCGTCTGTGCCAAGAATCCACCAGGAATTGCCCGGCGACGAGGGAGTCAAGTCAGCTGACGTGATCGCGATCACGCCAGCGAACGCTTGCTTTTCACTGCTGGCCCACGCCCAAACATCGCCACCAAGGTCACAGCGCGAGATGTGTCCAGCTTTCTTGGGATTCAATGCTGCAACAAATTTGCGTGAGCATAGCTGTGAGCCTGCGATGCTGTGTCCCAAGGCCGTGAAGGGCCTAAGCGAGTCGACCTCAAGTGAGGTGGAATACAGAAAACTGTCGGTGCCCTGCGACAGGCTATAGAGAAGGCCGTGAGAAGTTCCGTAAAGCCATACGTGCGGATTGCAACGCAGTGACATCGTGTTGTAGTAGCCAAGGTCTGAACGCGAGGAGATTTGCCGAAACGTTTGGCCGTTGTCGTGCGAAACATGCACCATTGAAGATTGTTCTGGCGTGGTCATGGTAGGGCGACCGCGTCCTAGCAAACTCATGAAACGATCAGGGCATGTGACCACTTCGATTACGGTTTGTCCAAATTGGTTCTGGAAGTAGGGGTTCGCGTGAATTGCGGTGATCCTTTGCCCTTGCAGTCCCAGGTTGACCCAGTTGGCGCCCGCATCGTCGCTGCGAAAAAGTCCACGAGTTTCGCATCCTACCAGAATGGTGTCCGGATTCATTGGTAGGAAAGCCAGCACTGCACCGCAGATCGCCGACGGACCCACTGCGTCAAAGTCACATTCCAGCGATAATTGTTTCCACGATTTTCCCCCGTCGGATGTGCGAAACAGGCCTCCCTGGTAAATGCCGTTTGGGTCGGCGTTGCCAGCGGCTCGGAGCATGATGTCGGGGTTTGTTGGATGGATGGCGACGCTGCGAACGGCGTTTGCAGCGCCGTGCAATCTTCCATTAGCAGGCTGCCAGCTTTCCCCGCCGTCCTGTGAACGCAGTAGGCCTCGATTGACCGTTCGGACAACGACCACCTGCGGATCAGATGGGGCGACGGCGATACCGGACAATTGCACTTTGTCGGTTCCGTGTGCCAGAACAATGTCGGGGGTCAACTCAGAACCAACATCCTGCGTCAGCGAAAGGTTTGAGACAGCGGCTCGGAAGTACATTTGAGCGTCCTGAGGCAACGCTCGAAATACGATTCCAGCGCCGACCGTTGGTGGCAACTGTTTGAAGTGACGGACACCGAATGTCCAATTCTCACCGTCAGGAGAAGTCCAAGCGGTCCAGACATGCTGTTTTCGAGTGATTCGCAACCATGGGTGATCATCAGGCAAGCGTTGGTAACTTTGTCGTGTTCCCGCGCCATCACCATGTTCTGGTGTGGTGCGGAGACCATTGCGGGCCACTTGCATGAGACCGAATTCGCGACCCCAGCCATAGTTGTTTTTTTCCGGATGTTCTCGTACCGTAAGTCCAACCCACGAACTACCGTTTACCGGCTCACCCTGCAGACCCGCTACATGATCCAGCTTGCAAGTTAAGGTAAAGTCGCCTGTGATGGCACGACTGACGACGTACTCACCCTCACCGACAAAAGAGAATGTGTCTGGGGACTGTTGTAGCAAATTGTAGGTCGCGTCTGATTCTCCAGCGATGCCCAGATCCCAGCCGGTCGGTGCTTTCATTGCGACAGAGATGGGAATCGATTCACTATCGATGGTATGGTTTTCGTCGAAAAAAATTCGGGCCCAGACATGGTGCTTACCACCTGGCAAGACGCCTTGGTAGGAAAGTTGCGAACCATCACTGGAGCTGATTTGCATTTTGTCAAAGTAGAACAGGATGCGTTCGAGTTGATGGCCATTTGCGTTCACATTGACGTCTGCCTTGACGCCTCCTTTAGAGTCTGTGTTAACCACAATTTCCACTTCAGGGATTTGGTCATTTGCGGTGTGCAGTAATGCTGATGAAGGAATTTCCTGACGTGGTATTCCCGGACCCTCCCATTCCAGTTGAAAAAACGGTTTGTTTCGATCAACGAAGTAATCAATTGACATAGGGTGGTCACCTTTTGCCAGATGCAAGCCTGTTACTTTGTTTTCGGGGCCGTGCAGGCCATCCCAGACAATTGCATCTGTCGCATCGATTTTGATGCGGTAGCCATCGGTGCCTTTCATGCAAAGAAGGTAAAAGCCAGTTTTGGGTACCTGCAGTAATCCACGAAACCGAAAGGCATAACCTTCTCGTCGTTCGCCTCTTAGTTCAATGTCAAAGCCATTGCATATGCCTTGTTGAACGAGGCGACCACTTTCAAGTTCATCAAGCGATAGCCAGTAGTGTCGTTCATTTCGGCTGTGCTCAGCTGCTTCGCAAACGGGATAGATCACGTTTGCTTGACGGTCGTCGTCTTTGTGCCATAGTTCATACTTCAGCCCTGGAGCAGTCGGCGAGTCGACGGCTGGGGAAGGAAGGCTGGCTGGGTGGGCGCTCATGATGATAGGATCAATGGTCTGATCAAAAATGTCAGTCAGGGAAAACCGGATAGTGGGGCTTTCGACGTTTGCATCGATGATGGCGTGACGTGTCACTGGCATGCGTTCCTGATGCACAGTGACAGGATTCCCCCGGCACTCCGGGTTGTCGAATACCTCGATTTGGAATTCATATTGGGGAGCCGCCGTATCAGGGATTGTCCAAGAAACCATCACCTGTTTGCCATTGGTTTGAACGTCAATGTTTTTGATTTCAGGCACGTCGAGAGCGGGACGTTCTGGCTGCTTGATCGTAAAGGAATATTTGCTGCCTTCAGCGAGTGCTTCCCCCTTCAGTAATTGTGGCACCATGGCAGGATTACTACTCAGCTCCATCGCCAGTGTTTGTCCGTCATCTAATTTGTTGACGACCCAATGATTTTTGAGTGTCAATCCTTTTTGAACATCGATGGTCACCGTGTCGGATTTACGCCATTGATTGTCTTTTCGGTAATAGCCAAGCCTGCGATGGATGGATCGAGCTGAGCGGCATTCGTTTCCAAAATCTTCGAGGAATCCGGCGTTTCCGGCAAAGGCTTCTGCCTCGACGGGAAGACGCATGATCCCGTACAGGTACCATCGACCCTCTTGGACATCCTTGACCCAGCGTCCCATGTAGGAAATTTTGTTTTTGTTATCACCAAGAGGTCGCCAAACCCGCATCATCATTGTGTACCAACGATTCCGTTTGATGACTGGCCAGGTTCCAAACAGGGCACCACTTGCGCCTTCGCCGATGTACTGATAGGCATACGTGTGTTGTGAAGCGGCTTCGACCCGGACGGGTTCGCCATCAGCGTTGCTGCCCCAGAAAGACCAGACGGAACCGGGGCGAAATGAATCCTGAACGTCAGCCGCAAGATTTGGCCGATGGTCTTTGCCGATCGTTGCGACAGAGCCGGCGAAGCCACCGTAGGCAGTGATGCCGGGAGGCAGACTGGCAATATTCCAGTTGGCTGAGTATGTCGATTCGGCCCACCACGGCCATCGTAGATCCATCATCATGATGTCGGCACCCGGTTCGACATTTTCGCCGTACCAGGTGGCTTTGCTTGAAACGGCGGGCAGGGCCAGAGCCAACAGGATGGCTGTGAACAGTCTGGCTGGGAGTCCCGCCATGGTTGTCACCTTGTGCTGGAGAAGCTGTTTGCTGGGGTGGCTGTTTGCTGAGGGGACTTAGGATAACAAGCTCAACAGTGGCCATGTTCAGGCAGCAGGGTGAAAGCCGTCTTTGCTCTCAGGGTTAAAACAACGGTTCGATCATTTCGTTGTTTATTGTCTGCCAACGTTCGATCAGCTGTTCAAGCACATCTGGGTGGTCCTTTGCCAAATTGTTGGTTTCGGCCACATCTTCCGAAAGGTCGTATAGTTCCCAAGCAGTTTTTCTAACGCGTGCCTTGCCGCCCATGCGAACAAGTTTCCAGTTGCCATGCCGCATCGCCGTCTTGCCACCTTGACGCCAGAACAGCGTTTCGTGGGGGCGACGGTCGTCTTCACCGGTCAGGTAGGGAATCAGGTTGACGCCTTCGACTTGCGTGGGAGTCTTAGTGGACGCGACGGCTGCTGCGGTCGCAAAGATGTCCATGGAACTGACCGGCTTTTGATAGATCTTGCCCGCAGGCAATTTGCCTTTCCATTGAACCATGAAGGGAATCCGAATCGCTCCTTCATACATTTGCCCCTTCGATCCGCGGAGGGGTAAGTTCGAAGAGGTAAGCTCACGCGTGGGGCCACCGTTATCACTCAAGAAAAAGATCAGCGTATTGTCTTCGAGTCCTGATTTGCGCAGTTGGGCAAGAACCGCACCCACACTGTCATCCATGTTGGCCAGCATGGCGGCGAAGATTCTGCGATGGATATCATCGATGTGGGCAAACTTCTTCATGTAAGCGTCTGCACCCTGAAGCGGGCTGTGGACTGCGTTGTAGGCCAGATAAAGCAGAAAAGGCTTGTCGTCATGACGGTCAATGAAATCGACCACTTCGCGGGTCAAAGCGTCAGTCAGGTACTCGTTTTCGACGACAGGCTGCCCGCCACGAACAATCGGGTTGTTGGCATCATAATCAGGTTCGTTGCTGCCCATGTGGGTGCTGTAAATCAATCCCTTATTACCGACCCAGCGACCTTGGCTGCCACCCGGAAGTGTTTTGCGACGAAGCATCGTGGTCACGCCTTTGTAGGGCGGTGGAACAAAATAGTGTCCTTCGTGGGTGAATCCAAAGAATTCGTCAAAGCCGTGACGAAACGGGTGATACTTGGCTTGCCCACCCTGATGCCACTTGCCGATCAAACCGGTGGTGTATCCGGCATCGTGCAATGACTCAGCAATCGTGACTTCCTCGGGGGGTAATCCAAAACCAGGTTCTTCGTTCTTCGCGCCGGTAGGGTTGAACTCGTATCCAAAACGTGTCGGGATACGGCCAGTCAACATGCCAGCACGTGACGGACTGCAATTGGGACCCGTCACATAGCCCGATGTAAAACGGACTCCATTAGCTGCAATGGAATCAATGTGCGGCGTGGGGATTTCAGCGTTGCCCTGACAGCCCAGTTCTCCGTAGCCAAGATCATCCGCAAAGAGAATGACAATGTTGGGTGCTTGCGAGTTGGCATTGTTTCCCAGTGACAGGTAGCACACCAACAAGGTGCAACCGAATGCCAATCGAATCAGCGAAGGCTGAATCAGGACTAGAGGTTTCAGACGTAGTTGCATAATCATGTGATTGGATTTGATGGGCTACAGAAGTTTGACTGGGGCCGTAGAAGGTGTGCAGTGTTCCGTGGATCACACTTCGGATTTCAATTGCGCAGGACTCGACCTGTCAGGGAACACAACCTGTCGAGTCCGTTTGTAAATCGACCGTCCAATTTTATCATTTCTTGAACAGCGGGTGGTCGGGATTGCCTGCCGAGATCAGGTAGGCTAGCAAGTCAAGGACATCGTTGTCGGTCATGGTGTTGAGCAGCCCTTTGGGCATCATCGATACCCGTGATGGGCGAATCGCCTCGATGGTGTCTACCTTGACTTTGGTTATGGTGCTCGGTTTCATCATGTCCGTGTTCACCCAGTATTCGGTCTCTTTCAGATTCATCACTCGACCGACAAGAAGGGTGCCATCATCCAGCAGAAATTGGCTGGCGCCGTATTGGTCACTGATCGCTTTGCTGGGGTCGACGATGGTTTCCAAAAGGTCCTTGGCACTGAATTTTCCGCCTGCCGATGTCAGGTCGGGGCCGACGGCTCCACCTTCCCCTTGGAAACGATGGCAAGCGTAACAGCTTCCCGCACCGAACATTTTGCGACCATTCTTGAAATCACGCCCTGCAGGTACCCCTTTGGCAAGCGTGTTATGAAAATCATCCATGCCCCATTCTTTCACAAAGCTACGCGGCTCGATTGTAAACTGCAGTGGGTTACGCTTTGGAGGAGTATCCACAATCGCTTTCAATGACGGCGTCATCTCCGTTTTTGGGATCGAAGCCATTGCCTGTTTCTTGCAGTCTGCCAGATAGTTGGCAAGTCTGGCGCCGCCATGGTATCCACCCGCCAGCACAAACCACTGAAAGTAGTTTTGCCGCAGTTCTGGTGTCCATCCGTTTTTGAGATGCCGGAGGTGCATGGCATAGGTGATCTGTTCTTCTTGCCCAGATGCCTGATTTAGCAATGCCATTCCCTTGGTGACGGCCGAGGGGGCCTGCAGGAATTGCATGACGGCTGACAGATCACGGTTTTCCTGAGGAGTGACGGCTGGGTAGATTCCATCGAGCCATGCGATCAGGGGGGCGCGGATATCATCTGCAGGCTGTCCACCTCGAGTCAGGCTGAGCGTTAGTGCTCGCAGGACATCAAGNCGCAACTGGGGTTGGTCAAGCGAGGCGTAGTCAAGTTGCACCAGCTGTTCTTGAATGGCTCTTGCTGCTTTCTTCGCTGTTTGTTCATCTTCTTCGGCAGAAGCCACGCGTGCCGAGGCGATCATCGCGGCGGTCTTGATCCACAGATTTTCCTCGGGCTCGATACGATTTGACCATTTTTTGAAAGGCTGCTTTTCCAAGGCCACACGGGCTGCATGTCGCAGTCCACGGTCGGATGAACCCAGGTTCTGCCAAATCATATCGAGTTGTTCAGCGGAGGCATCGGCCGCGTCTCGTTGTAGAAATGCTTCCAACGCGTGCCGCTGGTCTCGTTGTTGTTGAGCAGTGGCGTCGGNGTGAACCGGGGCTGTGGACTCGGNCCCAGTGTAAGTGACGCGAAACAGTGCGGATTGAACACGGCGGCCACCGGTTGCAAAGTACATCGCGCCATCGCGTGGATTGATTCGGATGTCAGTCAATGGCAGCGGTTGGGCGCTGGCGAATTCCTCGAACGTGCCGCTGTAGGTTGAGCCCTGAGGTTCCAAGTGAATCGCATAAAGTTTTCCGTACGACCAGTCGCATGCAAACAGGGCATTTTGGTACTTGGCCGGAAACTTGGCCCCGTAACCAAAGACGATCCCGGTGGGAGAGCCGAGCCCGACGTCAACAGCGGCGCCAAACGTATCGCTGCAGGTGTCCATGAACTTTCCCGAACCCGTTCGCCAGCCGTAGTCNGCACCGTCGATCACATGGTTGATTCGNGTGGGGCGGTACCANGGAGTATTGAGATCCCATTCCATGTCNGCATCGTAGGNGAANANTTCNCCATCCTGATTCAGTGCAGCGTCNAANTGGTTGCGAAATCCAGTCGCGATGATTTCATAGTTCTTGCCGTCCGGGTCCATCCGGCCAATGTGACCTCGTGGCGCCGTGNTCCCTTTCATGAAGTGTTGAATCGATGGGTAAAGTTGATCTTCCTGCCATAGTTCGGGGACACGAGAGTGATCGTAATCGGGAAGAGGCGTTGAATTTCCCGCGACAAGGTAAAGATGTTTTTTGTCCGGTGTCAGAAGTAGCGAGTGCGGGCCATGTTCGCCACGTGCACTCAACGCAAGGATGTGTTCCATCTTGTCGAACTGGTCGTCGCCGTCAGTGTCGGTCAGCCGGAATACGCCCTGGTTGTCGTTGACGCCAGTGCGTTCATTGACAACCACGTAGAGACTGTCGAAGGCATACAGCAAGCCATGGGCACCCCCAATCTGCAACAGCGACTTGTCGTTGGGTTTGGATTCGCCATCACCTCGAGCCGATGGAGCATAAGTGAGTGGCTCAATGTCTTTGATATCCAGCTTNTCGCCGGGCTTTGGAACCGCAAAACGATAGAGCCCGCCGTACTGGTCACCAACAATCATTCTGCCTTTGTGATCGAAGCACATGGCAACCCACGATCCCAGTTGGTCCTTGGGTACTTCGTACAGTTTCTCAACGCTAAAACCCTCGGGCAACTTGATCGCACCCTCTGCTTTGGAGAGTCCCTGTTTTTCAGTAGCGGATTTTTCAGGCTTCGCTGGTTTACTTTCTTTGTTGATTGCAGCGTTGATTGCCGCTTTCGCCGCTTTTCCCTTCAGGGGGGTGAGCTGCATGTCCTTGAACTCCACCGTCATTGGTGCGCCGGCGTGAAGTTGCAGAGCAAGGATTCCCTCGCGTTTGGCATCGGGGTGCTTGTCTGTCAGCTCCATGGTGGTAACACCATTGACCTGATGAATCTGCCGACTTCCGACTGCGATGATGGTTAATTCATTCCACTCGTCATCAGTAAGTTTTTGTTCCTTGTCACCAACTTCACCGACCACTTTCGGCTTGCCATCGGCTCCGACGACAACACGTTGAAATCGTTTGGCTACAATGCCACGCCATTTCTCGGCATACANCATCCCGAAGAATTCTGGCTTGGGGTGCAGATCGGCCTGGTAGCCTTTGACGACAAAGTCGCTGGGATCTCCCACATACTCGCTACGGTATTGGACCCCCGAATTGTTGCCAGAAAAACGGACCTTCGTCTTGAAGATAAAATTGCGGACGTTGCCNCCCTGCCAGATCAGGAATGTGTTGCCCTTGGTCGGCTTGTCTTTCGTGGTCTGCCCAAAGATCGCGCCGTCTTTGACGGACCAGAGGTCTGTATTGCCTGACCAACCGGACAGGTCCTTACCGTTGAAAAGTGACTGGGTTTTCTGGGCTTCGGCAGGCACCATGAAAGCAAGTGCCAAGATTGCCGGTACAAATAGATTGATCGGTCTGGTCATGGATGGTGGTGGAATCAAGGGAGAGGTCTGGTGTAAGNTCGATANNTGAGNGGCAAGAAATCTGGTCAGGCAGAGGGTCATCGGATGGCCAGAAANNTGACCNATGAACTGCCTTTTTTTAAGGCCGTAGAGTCATCGCGTGGTGGCCTTCTCTTTTGGTTTCTTTTTTCGTGGGCTGGGAGCGAAGGGGATTGCGGTTTTTTCCATTTCAGACTCCCATTTTTGCATCAGGGAACTCATCGCGTGAAGCTGGTCGGGATCTGACGTTGCCAAGTCCATTGCTTCGGCGATGTCGTCATCAAGATTGTAAAGAGCTTCCTTGTATTTCGTGTTATCGCGGCTGTTGTGTGTGCGGAGGTATTTCCATTTGCCCATCCGGATGGCCGCTTGGCGAATGGCATTTTGATTCTTGCCCAGGGAGATCGTACGCCGTCGAAAGTAGAGAGGTCGCTCAGAGGATAAATCTGCTTTACCGGTTAAGGCTGGACGCAGGTCCAAGCCGTCAAAGGGTCTCTCTGGTTCTGGAATCGCATGTCCTGCAGCAGCAACGGTTGCAGTCAGATCCATTGCTGTGATCGGAGTTGCAAAGACTTTGCCTGCTGGTAAGACAGCCGGCCAACGCAGGATAAGTGGCACACGGATACCGCCTTCCAATAGCATCTGCTTCGCCCNGGCTAGCGGCAGGTTTCTGGCCGTGCCTTGGGCTCCGCCATTATCACTGGTCAAGATCACGAGTGTGTTTTCCGCGAGTCCCTGATTCTCGAGGGCTTCAAGTACCCGGCCAATTTCCAAGTCGAGACGTTCGATCATCTTGATCAAGGTTTTACGTTCTTTTTTTCCCGGGGGATCCATGGGCAGATCAGGATCCTGGTAGGGACTGTGCGGAGCCTGAAACGGCAGGAAGACAAAGAACGGTTTCTCGCTTTCCTGTTGGATGTAACTGATGGCTTCATCNGCGAAAATTGTGTCTGACCAGATACCTTTGCGATCGAACGGTTCGCCGTCCTTGTAAAGGTCGTGTTCGCCAGTTCGTTCCAGCTTGTGGGTGTAGTAGTCGTGATTCANATGCAGACCGACCCAGCTGTCGAANCCAAAGTCGTTGGCNCGGCGACGGTTGAGGTTTGAGACATTCCACTTGCCGAAGCAGGCGGTTCGATAACCTGCGTCCTTCAGCATTTGGCCAATCGTTGGGTGTTTGATCGGATCGAGTTCGGGTGCTCCGCCACCGTAGTAGTCCTCGTAGGTTGGCCCGAATCGGGCTGGATAGCGTCCCGTCAGCAACGCAGCGCGGGAGGGTGAACAAACTGGGAAAGCGGCATAGCCGTCTGTGCAGCGAATACCCTCTTGGGCCAACTTGTCCATTACCGGTGTCTTGATGTCAGGACAGCCGTAGCATCCGACGTCGCCATAGCCCAGGTCATCAGCCAGGATCAGGANGANATTGGGCTTGGTTTGTTTCTGCGAAACCTTAAAGTCCCANCGCTCGTTTGCCTTTTTNTCTACTGCCTCTGCATCGACGCCNTCNGAGGTGACTTCAATCCAGTCAATTTNCACAGGTTGTTTTTGGCTGGGAAGGAAGAATCGAAGATGCACCACTTGATCCTCTGTGGGCATTGGTACACTCAGTTCTCTCCAGTCACCACCTTTGACTTTGAGTGAGGCGATTTGGCCGTCGGTTGGGAANGTGGCCTGATTTTCGGTTCGCCACTGCACTTTAGCGTTGCCATTTGCTTTGGTTCGTATGCGAACCTGAAACTTTGCAGGTCCCTGGACACGCATCTTGGCGTTGGTGATGAAAGGTCTTTTGCCGTTGGGTGAGACATGGAGCAAATCGTTGATAACAGTGGCGTCAGCGTTTCTTCCGGACCAACCAAGAATCG
>PAUV01000035.1 GCA_002712845.1 Rhodopirellula sp.
CAAGGCAGCCGTGATGGCCTTCGCCAACAGCTTGGCTCAGACGTCCGCTCCGGGTTTGAGGATCAACACCATTGCACCGGGCTGGATTCGAACCTCGTGGGGCGAGTCCACCAGTGATTATTGGAATGGACGCGCTACGGGGCAGTCGTTGATGGGCCGATGGGGCAGCGTCGATGACATTGCCAAGGCAGTGATTTACGCTGCAGATCCCGCCAATACCTTTCTGACGGCTCAGACGATCCAGCTCAACGGCGGTTTCAGTCGACGTTTCTAAGGCTACGTGGGGCGGTCAACCGTGCTGACAGCAAGGCAACGGTTTTTGTCTGCAAGTCAGCAGTGGAAGCATCAGCCCTGTCATGCATCATTTTCCGTTTGATGATGCATCCACACGCCGGATCGTCATTTCGATCGCTGAAATCAATGCCTTAGCTTTGTTTAATGTTTCTTCATATTCAGCAGTGGGATCCGAATCGGCAACAACGCCACACCCAGCTTGCACGTGGACCACGCCATCCTTCACGACCATGGTTCGCAATGCGATGCAGGTATCCATGTTGCCTCGATAGTCGATGTAGCCCACTGCACCTCCGTAAGGGCCACGGCGGTGCGGTTCAATATCGTCGATCACTTCCATCGCTCGGACTTTAGGAGCACCCGATACAGTGCCTGCTGGTAGGCAGGCTTTGAGGGCATCAAAGGAGTCGACATCTTCCCGTAATTTCCCTTGCACTTCACTGCTGATATGCATCACATGGCTGTAACGTTCGACCACCATGACTTCGGTCAGATCAATGGTCCCAAACTGAGCAACTCGTCCAACATCGTTCCGTCCCAAGTCGACCAGCATTACGTGTTCCGCACGCTCTTTGGGATCAGCCAATAGTTCTTCTTCTAATGCCTTGTCTTCTTGCGTGGTTTCTCCTCGTTTGCGTGTACCGGCAAGTGGCCGCACGGTGACAGTTTTTTCATTCACTCGGCACATGATTTCAGGTGAACAGCCGACGAGCTCACAATCGGGGGTGCGCATGTAGAACATGAAAGGACTGGGGTTAACGACCCGCAGCGAACGATAGATTTCAAACGGATCGACGTCTGTGCGTACAGAAAGTCGCTGGCTCGGAACAACTTGAAAGATATCGCCTGCTCGTATGTATTCAACACATTTTCGAACAGCGTTTTCAAAAGACTCTTTTGAAAAATTGGAGGTTATTTCCAGCGGGTTCTGTTCACTGGTTTTTCGCCACTGGTCAGGATTCCAAGCAGATCTTTGTTCGGGTGCCGCGCGTGACAAGCTCGTTATGGTCTGGTCAACCATTTGCATTGCATGGTGATAAGCCGTCGCAGCTTCAGAAGCTGAATCAATCTCTCTGCAATCCGCTAAGGAGACAACCGTGATTGTTTTTTCGACATGATCAAAGACGCAGAGCGTGTGGTAGAAGGCGAAGTCGAGGTCGGGCAAGTTGCGGTCATCGGCAGGTGGATTGGGCAGGTTTTCAACGTAGCGGACCACGTCGTAACCCGCATATCCAATGGCACCACCGACAAAGGGCGGTAGCCCCTTTAGTTCTGCGACTCGAAAGTGAAAGTGCGTGCGAAATGCATCAAGCGGATCTTCTGCTGTCGTTTGTGAGCAAGTGCCGTCGGCAAGTTCAGTGACTTCGATCTGATTCCGCTTGGCAGAAAATCTGCGAATGGGACCTGCCGCTAAAAAGCTGTAACGCCCAACTTTTTCACCACCGATGACACTTTCAAACAGGCAGGCTGGACCACCATCATCCAGAAGCTGGAATGCGGTCACTGGAGTGAGCGTGTCGCTTAAAAGGCGTCGGTAGACCGGTACGAAGTCATTTTCCGTCGCAAGTTGGGCAAATTGTTCTGCGTCAGGGATATGCATCTAGGACCAATGATTCGTGCGAGCAGGGTGCAAGGAAACTGCGGATTCGAGCTTCGGGAATAGGCTGGCTCCGCCTAAAGTTTATCTTCCGCATTGAGCGGCTTTGCGTGTAGGGGAGGACTGGCGTCTACTCATGACTGTATGCTACTTAGCGAGTCCAAGCCGGTTCTACTGGATTGTGAGTTAACGCTGGTTGCGTTGACACCACCCTTGGCAGCGATAGAATCCCTCAAAAAGGACGCTTACTCCTTGAAACCACTAGGTTTACGGCGATGGCGGCAATCAGGAAACACAGATGAAGTGCCAATACTGCGAAAAGCCCGCGACATTCCATATCACCGAGCTGACCGAGCCTGATGGGCCGCAGGTCATGCATTTGTGTGAAGAGCATGCACGGGGATTTCTGCAAAAAGAAGCTGCAACACCTGCCGCTTCGATTGCCGGAGCATTGGCAAAGCAGCTCAATTTGGGACAAACCAAGCAAGAACTTGCTGAACTGGATCAGAAAGAGTGTCCGGTGTGTGGCATCAGCTTTTTCGAATTTCGGAATACGGGAAGGTTGGGCTGCCCATTCGACTACACCCACTTTTCGGAAGATCTGATTCCGTTGTTGACCAATATCCATGACTCAGTCGAACACTGTGGAAAACGCCCTCGCCGTGCCGCTGCGGCCGATTCGCACGCCGAGTTAATTCAGCTTCGCCGAGAGATGGAAGAGGCGGTTGAGCGGGAAGATTACGAACGAGCTTCGGAAATACGCGACGAACTGCACCGGATCGAAGAGGCCGGCAGTACCGAACAAAATGCCAGTGGGGAAGAAGAGTGATTCGAGATTCGGATTTTGATGACCTGGCGCACAAGTCGGGCGAGTGGTTACGGGGCACAGGTCCCGAGTCAGATATCGTGATCAGCAGCAGGATCAGGCTGGCTCGAAATCTTGCTGACTTCCCGTTCATTCGCCGCTGCAGTGACGAAGATCGCATCAGTATTGAGCGGACGATCCGCGCAAAGATGGACTCCATCGACGACTGGCAAGATGTCCGTTATATCGACCTCGAGCAGCTATCTGAGATCGATCGACAGTTCCTGGTTGAACGACAGTTGATAAGCCGAGAAATTGCTGATGCGGAGGGCTCCCGGGCCGTTGCCATCGACCCCCGCGAGCAATACAGCGTGATGATCAATGAAGAAGATCATCTCCGCATTCAGGTGATGCACAGTGGCTTGGACCTCAAGTCAGCTTGGCAAAGCATTGATGAGTTGGATGACAAGCTGGAAGGAGCAATCCTTTACGCATTTCATCCGCAATTCGGATACTTGACTGCCTGTCCTACCAATGTGGGAACCGGATTGAGAGTCAGCGTGATGCTGCATCTCCCAGCTCTGGTGATCACGCGGCAAATTGACAAAGTATTCCGCAGCATGCAACGCATCAACGTCACGGTACGGGGGTTGTACGGGGAAGGGTCGCAATACACTGGCGATTTCTATCAGGTAAGCAACCAAATCACGCTCGGGCATCGAGAACAAGATCTCGTTGCACTTGTCGGAGATGATGTCGTACCGAGAATCATCGAGTACGAACGCAAGGCAAGGGATTTTCTGGTCAAACAGGGGCAGCAGGATCTTCACGACGATGTGAGCCGGGCTCTCGGTATTTTGAGTACTGCCAAGAAAATCAGTAGTGAGGAAACCATGCATTACCTGTCAAAGGTACGGATGGGAGTCAATCTAGGGCTCATTGAGGATGTACCTGTCGGCACGATCAACAAATTGTTCATCCATACGCAGCCTGCTCACTTGCAAAAACTGCAGGGTAGATTGCTTGGGTCGTCTGATAGGAACGTGGAGCGAGCGACTTATTTGCAATGTCATTTGAGTGGGAAACTCAGCGACGGTGAGCTGAATTAACCGGTATTCTCAGGCCTATGGGCCGTTTTGTGCCGTGTTGGGGACATGGCAGTGAGTGTTGGGAAGGTTGATCGTCATTGCTGGTCAGGCTGTGTATAATCATCGTATCTTGCCGTGTGCTTCAAGCAGTGTAACACACGGTCTTTTTGAAGATCCAACGCCTTATCGCCCCTCTGCGGGAACCGTCCCTAGGGCCGGAATCGTAAAATTCGTTAGGGTTATTCATGCCGATTACCGTTATTTGGCATAAGCTTTGACGTATACCATTCGTGACTCCGAGAGACTGGCGTGAGCGAAGAGACGCAGCTGATTGACCTCGCCGTCCAAGGTGATCGCAGCGCATTTACTGCGTTAGTGGAAATGAATCAGGAACGCCTGTTCGCTTCCATGATTCAGGTCACAGGGTCTCCTGATGAAGCCGAAGAGGTGGTCCAAGAGGCGTTCATTCGTGCTTTTCTCAAGTTGGATACCTTTCAACGAAATAGCCAGTTTTTTACCTGGCTATACCGAATTGCTTTTAACAGTGCCCTGACTCGAAAACGCCGCAACCGCGCCCGCGTGTCACTCGATCATTGGCGTGAAAGCAATGGGCTGGAGGTCACTGATCCCTCAGATGCGGTTGATGAACCCATGCTACGGCAGGAACGAGTGAATCTCGTACGCGCCGCGATTCAGATCCTATCGGAGGATCATCGTGCGATCCTCGTGCTACGGGAAATGCAAGAACGGTCTTACGAAGACATCGCGGAAATACTNGANATATCGATCGGCACTGTGCGTAGTCGANTNAGCAGGGCTCGCAATCAACTGAAGGTCACGCTTGAAGCGATGGAAAATGAAGAGGAAGCGATGCCGGAAGCTGATTCACCAAATTGAAGTTGTTACTCGATTCGCGGACTCAGCAGCACGTTGCGGTAGCGAACACTGGTATGGTCGCCCTGAAGGTACAAAGGACCGTCACGCATAACGTCTCCAAACAACGCCCCGCCTGTTGCACCCACCACGGGCTGATTGTCGATGACAAGTTTTCCATTCAGGCGTACGGTCATGTGACGGTCGGCAAGTGTGAGATCGTAAGTCTGCCATTGACCACCGGGCAAGCCAGCATTTGTGGCAGGTGCGACTCGACCAAAAATCGCTCCCGGACCACTGATCCCTTGCATTCGACTGTCTCGGTCGACAACTTGTGCTTCGTAAAGACCACGGACATAAACACCACTNTTNCGNTGTTTGCCGATGTTGAATTCAATATGAACCTTGCAGTCACCAAANGTACGAGTGGTGCGCAGATTGCCAAATTCGCCGTAAGCGCNAAAGTCGGATTTCGGTGTTTCGTTAATCATTTCACCGCCCTCGACTCGCCAGCCATTTTGAGAATCAGTGGGTTGTAATTGCCAACCGCGGAGGTTGTCTCCATTGAACAGTTGAATCGCCTTGCCAAAGCGAACTTTCGACAGGTTTGGGCGGGGAGGCATAGGAGGGCACCTACGTCCCTGTGCAGACTCCTCATTCGCATTGGATGTGACTGTGATAATCCCGTCCTTGACGGTTGCAATGTACTTCGTTTTCTTAGACTTGCGATTGCGTGTCAGAACCAGCGAATCATCCAGTAGGGCAACTGTCCCCACTGGCTTCGCGGATCCAACACGCCACATAAGATTCGCGGCTAGTCCCTCTTTGTTATGAGTGATCTCAAGCCAGCCTCCGTATCCATCTTTGAAATCGAGGAACCATGTTCCAAGAAAAGTTGCGACTTTGTCGGACTCAGCGATTGCCTGAGGTTTACTGACTTTCGATATAAGTTGCTTTGGCTGATCGTTCATGAAAGCGATCAGGTCTCTTAGCTCTCGATCAGTCAGCGTATCAACAAGGCCCTCTGGCATCATGGAAGTATGCAGTTCTTTTCGTTCGATGATGTTTTCCGTTTTGAAAATACGCTCTCGACCAGTGTTGTCGCGGTACACTTCATTTCCGCCGCCACCGTCGCGAAGCATGATGCCGGTGAAAATGTGACCATCGTCGGTNATTAGCATTCGTGGAAAATATTGTGGGTCGACATCTCGGCTTGGTTGCAGGATCGAACGCAGTATACGGTNCGGAGATCCCGCATTTGAAACAGCAGACAAGTCAGGGCCGACAACACTTCCTCTGCCTCTGTGNCGATGACACTTTGAACATGCNCCAACCTGCGAGTGATGGAAGATTCTGCGTCCGGCATCAAGGTCAGCAGGTTGCTGGATTCTTTCTAGTCGCTGTTGCCAAGCTGCTGTTTCAGCGGGGGCAGGACGCCCTTGCCCAATCATCTCAGGTTGTAGCGTTGCGGTGATCAGGTCAGCAGACTTCGGATGACGTTTGCCAATTGCTTGTAGTGCAATGCGTTGTTCCTGATTCAGTTCGCAGTAACGCAGAGAACGTACCGCCTCCTCACGAAGTACGCGGGGCATTGACTCTGCAAGTTCGATTAAACGTGGAATGTTTTCGGTTGACGGTTGGGCCAATCCAGCGATCGCATCCGCGCGTATGGCAGGTGGGATGCTTGGGTTTTCGGCCAGATCAAACAGTAGTTTCCTTGCATCATCTGTTTGATTGGCAGCAAGGGCCCGAGTCAATTCCCGCAGAATTTCCCGGTCACCAGTGGCTGTCAGTGACAGCCAAAGCGGTTTCTTGAATTCCTTGCTTTGAGGGTTCAGCAGACGCAGTGCGTAAGCTCGTACGTGGGATGGTGCGTTTGTATCACCAATCCGAGCAATCAGCATGGCTGGGTCAGCGACACCTGCTTCTGGGTTTCCGGCTAACGTGTTGATCGTCGCCAAGGCTGCTTCGAATGATTTGTAGTCGAGNTCCGGATTTGAGGCCATTGTNTCGACTACGTCAGAGAAGTCGCTCANGCGAGACTCCGATATCCATCGCAGTGCTTCAAACCGTATNTCNGCGTCATCTTTCCCAAGGAAATACTTGACCCACTTTGTGTTGNTTGGGTCAATTCTTCGCAGTGCCACCAGNANNGAAAGTTGATCGTTCGTCGATAATTTGTTTGCTTCAGCGTGACTGATGGAGCCGATTCTTTTTCCAAGTGCGGTAGTTGCTGCATGCCCGAGGAAGCGATCTTCGGAGCGACAGAGTGCGAGAAGTTCTTTCATTGAAGCCGCGTGTTCGCCGTCCAGTAATTTTTTGGCGAGCGTTGCTTGCGAGGTCTTTGCACGAAGTTTCATCGGGCCTAGCCACGCTGCTGATTCTGGGTCGATTTCCATTTTCCATACACGTCCGCGTCCATGGAGTTGATACGATCCGAAAACCCAGTCGGTGAGGTAAAAAACAGTCGGTGTCACTTGCGTAATGCAGGTTGGGCGGAAATGTTTTCCACCACGAATCAACGGTGTTTGCTGAGTAGTGAAACTGGCTCCCGCATCTTTCAAAGGGTAGAAATCAATCCGGTGATCTGTCCACGATGGAACTATCAGCCCATTGCCAAGTGGTGCGATACCGCAGGGTGCTTCAGCGATGCTGTGAAGCATGGGTAGTGTCCCGCGAAGTTCGCCATCCCAGCACACAAAGGGGTGGAAGGCAGCATTTCCGTAGTGACGCTGGTAGCCGTAGTCACCACCCTGCACCACATGAAGTAGTCGGCATGGGGGCCTTGCTCCTGGATCGTTCTCTGCAGCAAAAATAGCACCGTCTGCTCGCACGCAAACACCAAATGGGTTCCAGAAACCTTTCGCAATGCGGGACAGTTTTTTTCCTTCCGGTGTGCAGCAGAAAATCCCGCCCTCTCCCGTTCCTGTGATCGTTTCTTGATCTGCTCCGTTCAGGGTCCACGACTTCCAGAAATTTTCGCCCAAGGCAAAAACCAGACGGCCATCCGGATGCCACGCCAGACCGCTTAATCCGTTGTGAGGGTAATCCGCTTCCGTCTGTAGTTGAGCGAGGACTTCGACCTCGTCTCCCGATCCATCATTATTCGAGTCTCTGACTCGCAGTATCCTGTCTCGCTCTGCCAGGTACACCCAGCCATCAGGACCGAGTTCCAGGTCCATAGTGGCTGTGGTCTGATTGAAAAATACGGAACGAGTGCCGTCTGGTTGAAGCACGACGATTTCATCGTGTTCTGGACCGTCGTAGTCTTCTGGACGAAAATGTGTGTGACTGCATACCAACCAAATGTTCCCTTCTGAATCAACATCCAAGCCTGTCGGTGTGACTACGTCGGGATGCTCAGCGACTAGCGTCAGCGTGACGCCCTTTTCAACAAAAGTAAGTTCAGGGTTGAGTTCATTTGGTGGATCCGCGGCGCAGGCGGAGCTTGCCAGTGGCAGCATGAACATCAGTAAACCAATTGCAAGTCGTCTCATTGAAATCTCAAATCGTGTGTTTGTGTGCGCAACGAGTTTTCTGATGTTCCAGTGATTCCAGTTGCCATATTTCAGGCGTCGCCCCGAGCCACTGGTTATTCCGCTACACGCGGTCTTTCTGTCCCAACGCTTCCCCGGTAATTTTGTGTTTGAGATGTGACTCAATGCAGGATTCGTAGCCGNGATAGCTGTGGATGAGCCAGCAAGGAACTGACGCTGTNGTAACTCGGGATCGATAGACCGTGGCATGAGTGATTGTCTTGAANTTGAGGCTAACGGTGAGTAAGCNGCAGGCTGTGGGATTTGTGCAGNATCGGGGCGTCAGGGGTGTGCTGTGGCGAGATGTGTTCTGCCGTGGATGGTTGATTAAATTGTAATGGATCATATTTCAATTGTTTTCAAGAGATGAAATAACGACGCATTATGTGTAGAATCACGGGAAACAATAAGTTCCCCCACTCTCTTGCTGATACATCCATCATGACACGATTTAGTATTTTTCTGGCGTTGGTTTTTGTGGTCTCTGCGTTGCCCAATAACAGCTTTGGTCAGGCAACAGCCGAAGGAGAGTGGATCCAGCTTTTCAATGGTAAAAATCTGGACGGCTGGACCCCGAAAATTCGCTACCATGACCTCGGAGAAAATTACGGAAATACATTTAGGGTTGAGGACGGGTTGCTCAAAGTTGGTTATGAAAACTATGACGGCTTCGGAGAGCAATTTGGACATTTGTTCTTCAAAGACAGTTTTTCAAATTACCGGATGCGGGTTGAGTATCGATTCGTAGGAGACCAGTGCAAGGATGGCCCCGGATGGGCTTTGCGGAATAGTGGTGTGATGGTTCATGGTGAGAATCCTGAAGGTATGGCGAAAGATCAGGATTTTCCTGTCTCGATCGAAGTGCAGCTGCTGGGTGGGGACGGCAAAAATAAGCGAACCACTTCAAATCTTTGCACGCCGGGCACAAACGTGGAAATGAACGAAAAGCTCTTTAAGCCTCATTGCACGCAATCGTCATCAAAGACTTACCATGGTCCACAGTGGGTGACTGCGGAGATTGAAGTACGCGGGAATCAGGTCATCAAGCATGTGCTTGACGGTGAAGTGGTGCTTGAATACACCAAACCGCAATTGGATGATCGTGATGCACATGCGAAGAAACTTGCTGAGAAGGCTGGTACGAAAATGCTCAGTGGAGGCACCATCTCGCTTCAGTCCGAAAGTCACCCAGTGCACTTTCGCAAGGTTGAACTGATGGTGCTGGATGGTAAGTAAAGTTGGCGAGCAGGCAAACTGATGCGTAATGCGACTGTGCTGGGCTATTTGGCTGGGTGTTTTCGTCAGCAAAGATTGGCCTGCTGCTGATTGTTGCTGCCACTGGGCTCGTGCAATTGATTGCGAGAAGGTGCGTTCAACCGAGCTTGTTGCTTCTTTTAACAGACAGTCGCTTTGAGAGCGTCGTCATGGGTGGTTGGGCGGTACGGTTGTGTGCACGCATGCATGTTTGTGGAATATTGTTGGCGACCACGCGTAGGATCAAAGTATCAACTCGACTTGTGTTGGATTGCGTCGGGGCTCATCAGTACTTTTAATGCATTTTGGGGGCAAAGCTGCCATGTCGGAAGCGTTGATTAGCGTAAGCCCTATTGATGGAGAGGTCCTGTGGCAAGGAGCCATTGCTGGCGAGTCAGAAGTCGCTCAGTGCATGGGAAGTGCAGCGACGGCATTGGGGGCTTGGCGTTCCAAATCGATTGATGAACGCCTCGCCATCGTAAGACGTTTTGGTGCGGAATTAATTGCGAGACGGACAGAAGTTTCGACTTTGATTAGCCGGGAAGTTGGCAAGTTGGCATGGGATGCAGACGGAGAAGTCGCGGCAGCGATTGCCAAAGTTGAAATGTCGATTCAGGCTCGTGAACAGCGAGCGTCNGATGTGCAGATTGAGGCCAGTCACCCTTCAGGAATCACGATCCAGCGAAAGATCCGATATCAGCCANTGGGGATAGCCCTCGTNTTGGGGCCTTTTAATTTTCCACTGCATNTNCCGGGGGGGCAGATCATTCCGGCATTACTNGCGGGGAATGCTGTTGTNTTTAAACCAAGCGAGCAGGCTATGGCCGTTGCTCAGTGGATGGTCGACGCATGGTATCGCGCCGGGCTTCCTCGAGACGTCTTGCAGTTGCTGCCGGGCGCAGCACAAACGGCCAAGTTGGCGATCGACGCTCCCGAGGTATCGGCGGTTTTTCTAACTGGAGGACGCGCGGCAGGTAATGCGATTCATCGACAGTTGGCAGGCCGACCGGAAGTACTGCTTGCTTTAGAGCTGGGGGGGAATAACCCCATTGTGACCATGGATTCTGTTGATCCTGAGGTTGCTGCAAGCATTGTTTCATTCTCTGCATTTGTTTCGGCGGGGCAGCGTTGCACGTGTGCTCGTCGTGCTTTGTTTCTCAAGTCAGCAGCAGCTCAGAATCAAATCGATGCCTTGGTCAATCAAGCTCGGGGTTTGCGGAGCGGCGTTCCATTCAGTTCACCTGTTCCACAAGTAGGGCCACTCGTCTCTGAGACCGCGGCTTCCGTCGTAAGTCAAGTCTATGAGCGTCTGATTGGGCTGGGTTGCAAGTCGTTATTGTCACCGGTCGTCTCTCAAACATGCAGCTCATTGATTGGGCCGGCGATCGTGGATGCTACAGGTCTACCCTCCGATGCGGTCCGCGAAATGAATGAGATGGAGTGGTTTGGGCCGCTTCTGGTGGTTCAGCAGGTAGATGACTTTGAGACTGCATTGGCAGCAGCTGCTCATACCCCGTATGGTTTATCGGCGGCGCTGCTCGGGGGTACGGAAAAGATGTTTGAGCAATTTGTTGATTGTGTTGGGGCCGGGGTCGTAAACTGGAATTCGCCGACGACGGGGGCCGCAGGCGCGCTACCATTCGGTGGATTGGGAGCCAGCGGCAATCACCGACCAGCTGGATTTTTTGCGATCGACTTCTGTTGTGATCCGATCGCTTCTCTTGAGCAGGCAGTGCCAGTAATCGCGGATCCATGGAGCGTCGCGAAATGACTTTCGTCGATGCACAGATTGATCGAATCGTGGGGCCAACGCATCACTTTGGTGGCTTGGGCGTTGGGAATGTTGCCTCGCAAATGCATGCAGGGCAGACTTCCAATCCACAAGCGGCGGCTCTTCAGGGTCTGGATAAAATGCGTTTAGTCGCGGGATTGGGTGTGCCCCAGTTGATTTTGCCACCTCAGCTGCGACCAGACTTCGAGTTGTTGAAAGCTCTTGGGTTTACAGGTGCCCCGGCAGAAATATTACAGTCGGTACTGAACAGCGATCCTGTGATCCTGTCAGCCGCAGCGAGTTGTTCAGCAATGTGGACAGCGAATGCTGCCACGGTGACACCATCTTGCGACAGAAATAATGGTTCTGCTGTCATGACGATCGCAAATCTGAGTGCCAGTCTGCATCGTTCGATAGAGGCGACATGTACTCAAAGGGAAATGGCTTCGTTGTTCAGTAATGCATTTGAGGTGCGTCAGGCGCTGCCCGGGGGCGCACCAATGCGAGATGAAGGCGCGGCAAATCATATGCGTTTGTCAGGGACCGATGGTCAACCAGGGTTGAATGTGTTTGTGTTTGGTAATGGTTCACCTGAACCACAATCCCATTGGCCACGGCAGACAAAGGCCACTGGGCAGGCGATTGCCCGAAGCCATGGTTTGCACGAAAGTGATGTGTTTCATTTGAAGCAGCATCCCAAAGCGATTGATGCAGGAGCTTTTCACAACGATGTCGTGGCTATGAGTCATCAGGATTTGCTCATTCATCATGAATTGGCTTTCGCTCCTGAAAGTTGTCAGGAAATGGAACGGCTGCGAAGTCGATTCGAGGATGTCGTGCAAAGCCCGTTGAGAGTTTTGAATATCAGTGAGAAAGAACTGACTTTAAATGATGCGATCAAGAGCTATTTCTTCAACAGCCAAATCGTCACGGCGTCGCAGGCAGGAAAAACGAGATGGACCATCCTGTGCCCAGTGCAGGTCCAGCAAAACCCCGTGACGCATGAGCTAGTGAAACGCTTGTGTGCTGAGCAAGTGTTTCATGCTGTTCACTTTGTTGATCTTGGGCAGAGCATGGATGGTGGTGGTGGGCCGGCGTGTTTGCGATTACGAGTCCCGTTGTCCGAGCAGGAGCTTGCGTGTGTGCCCGCTGCAGCATTTTGGACTGAAAGTCGGGATTCGGATTTGCGTGCCATTATTCGTGATCGTTATCCCAGTGAATTGAAACTTGCCGACCTTGCCAATCATGAAATCTGCCAGAAGGCTCTGGAGACTCAGGGATTGATCGCGACATGCTTGGGGAGAAATCCTGCCCACGCCTGAGTGTTTTGCTCGCGGGTCGATTTCTTCATGGAGGCTAGCTGTATTCAGCGTTTGCCATTTGCAATGCCATCGCTGGCAGTCGCTGCTGCCGGCAACCGCCATTTCACCTCAGCGTCATCGCCATTGATGCGGCCGCTACTGCGCCCGGTTCATGCGTTATCCAAAGGTTCATCCCGACGCTTTGACAAGTCAGCGTAGAATTCAGTGCGACGATCATTAAATCGATGGATCACGTGTTTTCCCGGGACGCGTTCGATTCGCTTGTTTCTCGCCAAGTCGAGGTTGATCTCAGTTGTCAGGACTTGTTCGTCTGATTGGTCAGTGCTGGCCAACACGATTCCATCGGGACCGCAGATCGAACTGCAACCACAAAAACCGAATCCATTCTCTTCGCCGACACGATTGGCTGCGGCGAAAAAAAGATGGTTTTCCATGCTGCGTGCTGGTGGGACGACTTCTGCTGTTCGTGAGGCCCCATTGGGCCAGTTGGTACCTAAGGTAATGATGTCTGCTCCCTCGAGAGCAAGCAGACGCATTGGTTCAGGGAAGGAGCAGTCGTAGCAAATTGCCATCCCGATGTTTGCGGCCCCGGCCCGGTGAATCTGATAAGGAATGTCACCTCGGTCAACAAATCGGTCGATACCCAAGTGAGGAAGATGGATTTTGCGATAGTGGCCGATCATGCCGTCGGGGCCGAATAAGGCGTATGCATTGAATAAAAGGTCGCCCGAGCGTTCCAGAAACCCGAGTGTCAGGCGAAGGTCATGCGTTGCGGCAGCTTTGATCAACGGTTCAAAACGCGGGTCATTCAGCTCCATTGCATGAGGCAAAGCCTCATCCCGACTGTCGTACGCGTACCCAGAAAGCATACACTCTGGGAATACGACGAGATCTGAGTTTTGCACTGGTGTGGTATCCAACCAGCTCAAAACACGCTGGATATTTGCAGGGATATCAGCAAAGGTAACATCTGACTGAACGCAAGTTAGCAACATCGAAATAGCCGTTATTGTCGCGGAACTAATGAGGGAAGCAAAGCATTATGAACGATTCCATGTTCGACTACGACCTACTTGTGATTGGAACAGGCCCCGGTGGGGAGGGNGCAGCCATGCAAGCCGTCAAAGGTGGGATGCGTGTTGCCGTAGCTGAGCGTTACCGGCAGATTGGTGGCGGTTGTACGCATTGGGGAACGATCCCCAGTAAGGCGTTGCGGCACACGATCACCAGCACCATGAAGGTACTTAATAATCCAACATACCGTGAAATGGGGATCAACACCCGACCAACGTTGGAGCAGTTGAAACGTGGGACTCAGGCAATCATCGGGCGTCAAGTCACCATGCGTCAGTCTTTTTATGATCGCAATGGGGTACCTGTGTTTCGTGGTCAGGCAAGATTTGTTGATGACCATGCGATTTCAATTGATGGTGATGAGCCCATCCGGGCCAAGCATTTTGTGATCGCAACGGGATCGAGGCCNTTTCATCCTCATGGTGTGGATTTCGATCACGATAGAATTTACGACAGCGATACCGTGCTTGGCATGGACTCTCGCCCNTCCTCGATTTGCATCTATGGTGCGGGCGTGATCGGAACTGAGTACGCATCGATGCTGAGGAATCTGGGGATCAAGATAAATTTGATCAACACGAGATCGAAGCTGTTGGAGTTCCTTGATGATGAAATTATCGATGCGCTGTCTTATCACCTCAGGGATCAGGGAGTTATCCTTCGGCATGATGAATCAATGGAGAGCATTGAGGGAAGCAATGATGGTGTCATCCTGCATCTGAAAAGTGGCAAAAGAGTGAAGACAGATGCGCTGTTGTGGGCGAATGGTCGGTCAGGAAACACTGAAGATCTGGGGTTGGAAAACATCGACATTGTCGCGAACAATCGTGGGCAAATCGAAGTCGATGATCAGTTTCAGACAGTCATCCCTCATATTTATGCCGTGGGNGATGTGATTGGAATGCCATCACTGGCTAGCGCTGCGTATACACAGGGACGCGCTGCTGCAAATCACATGCTCGGTCATGTGGACGGAAACTTGCGGATTTCTGATTGTCCCGCCGGAATCTATACGAGCCCCGAAATCAGTTGCATCGGACAAACCGAACGCGAGTTGACCGCCGCTTGCGTGCCCTATGAAGTTGGCCAAGCGCAATTCAAGAGTCTTGCGCGAGCTCAGATCACTGGGGAAACCGTGGGAATGCTAAAGATTCTCTTTCACCGTGAAACATTAGCGTTACTTGGTGTGCATTGTTTCGGAGCGAATGCGTCTGAGATCATTCACATTGGTCAGGCCATTATGAATCAGCCGGGTGAAAGTAATACGCTAAAGTATTTTATTGAAGCTACCTTTAACTACCCCACGATGGCAGAAGCTTATCGTGTGGCAGCCCTCAATGGCTTGAATCGGCTTTTTTAGCTGCTCCTAAGAAGCTCAACGGCATGCTGATGAGCCATGTCTCGCTTCTAGTGTTTGCTCGCGTTGCATTGCGGGCAGCAGTCAAATCAGGCTGCTGGTTCAGTGGCGTTCATCGTCTGCGATGGCNGTGAATCAAGAGCCTCTACAACAGCGCAACCACAGGAATCACTCCATACATTNACAGAGGTCCGGGCCATATCCAACACCCGATCCACAGCGAGAATGATACCCTGCATTTCCAAAGGCAAGCCAACTGCCTGCAGGATGATGACCATCATCACTAGCCCAGCATGCGGGATTCCCGCTGCTCCAATGCTGGCCAACAAGGCGGTGATTGCAACAATGATCTGTTGCGACAAAGGCAAGTTGTATCCGTAATGTAATTGCGCGATNAAGAGTACTGCGACTGCTTCGTACAATGCGGTTCCATCCATGTTGATGGTGGCTCCGAGTGGCAAGACAAAGGAGCCTGTTCGGTTACTGACCCCCGCCCGCTGTTCGACACTCGTCAATGTGACCGGTAGTGTGCCATTGCTGCTCGCACTGCTAAATGCAGTCAGAAGTGCGGGGGACATCGCTCGGGCATATTCGAGCGGTTGGCGTTTGGCAATGATTTTTAAAATCAGTGGCAGAGTGATGCAAGCATGTATAAGCAACGCTGCTGTCACGGTCAGCACGTACCATCCCAGGGATTTGAAAACACTGCTGCCCTGCGTTGCGAGCACTGCAGTAATCAGGAAAAAAACTCCAATCGGAGCCAGTCTGATGATCGCCGTTGTGATCGCCATCATGACTTCAAGCCCGGCGTTGGTCAGGTCTTGGATGCGAGTGGCTGTTGTGCCTCCAACCCGCACCGCAAAAACACCAAAGATGATGGTAAAGGCAATGATGGAGAGGAAGTTGGGCTGTGTGATTGCGGCGATTGGATTTGAAGGGATGGCAGCCTCGATCTGCGCAAACATGACNTCGATGAGTGACGTTTGATGAGTTTCGTCGATGCTTGGAACGTTAGCGGCTGGGCTATCCGTCGTCTGTAATCCGGGGCGAANCAGATTGACAAGCAGCAAGCCTGTCAAAATGGCCAGAAGACTCGTCGTCAGGTAATAGCTCAACGTTCTTTTGAACATCTTGCCAACACCTTGCTTGCCACTCAGGCTGAGGATTCCCGATAGCAGTGACGTAATGATCAATGGGACTGAGACCATTTGCAGCATGCGCAGAAAGAGTCCGCCAATCTTTTGGCACCAACCGCCCACCTGTTTTGCAAGACTCTTGCCATGCTGATTGTAAATTTGGTTCGCCAGCGGATCTTGCTGAGCTAATTGTTTGTAGGTTCGAATCCCATCGCTTGACCTTGACGCGGGGTCAACGGTGACGGTGGTTTCTTGGTTCTTGTCGCGATAGCGAATGACTGTCCGCGATGAAGAGTCGTTCACTTCTGCTTCCACGATGCCCGCTGGCAAGTCAGACGTCACTTTGACCGAACGTTCCGATGCTGCCATGTTCAGAGCAAGACCGATGCAGCAACCTGCTATCATCCCAATCAGGATTTGCCAATGTAATGCTAGGTTTCGCATGCCGTGATTCTATCCTGTGATCAATGTAGTTCGTCGGTCGCTATGACATACGCGGTCGCGTGCGTACGGCATGTTGCGAGTGAGACGTGGATTTTTTCTATNCCAACTTGCTCAGCCCAGATCGCGGCAGCGCCACCCAGTGCGATGGTAGCACCCTCGCCTTGCCGCACCACGGTTTCAATGTCTGTCCACTTTACGCCCTGGTTGCGACAACGCATCGCTTTCATGGTCGCTTCTTTTGCCGCCCAGCGTGTCGCAAAGTATTGATTGGCGTTCGCTGTCTTGAGGCAGTATTCAACTTCATTGGGCGTGTAGACCCGATCAAGGAATTGCTCGCCGTGAGTCTCCAACATCTTGACGATGCGAACGCACTCAACAATTTCTGTACCGATACCAAGAATCGTCATCTTGCCGACAGTTTACATGAGCTATGAAACGGAGATTGATTGACCTGCCTTCAGGACAGAGCGGATNCCTGTCATTCATGGGTCCCTTGCCTCACCCCCCCCCAACTGNCNCCTTATTCTACNTTAACCCACAGGCGGCTTGTGCGCGGCTAAGCACTNCGCCAGCAACTTCGCGCGCACGGTCTGCACCTTTGCGAAGCGTCTCGCGAACATAGTCCATGTTGTTTGNCAGTTCTTCTCGGCGATTTCTCGCGTCATGGAAGTAGGTTTCACTCGCTTCCGCAACAGCTTTTTTGACATCCCCGTATCCAAACCCCCCGCGTCGGTACATCGCAGCCATTTCCTCAACCTGATCAGGTTGGGCAAAGAGTCTGAATAGTTGGTAAAGGTGATCCTCGTCAGGTTCCTTTGCATCCTCCATCGGTCGACTGTCAGTCGTGATACGCATGATTTGCTTCCGTATCTTTTTGACTTCACCGAATAACGGCAGTGTATTGTCGTAGCTCTTGCTCATCTTTTGGCTATCCGTGCCCGGCACCTTGGCACCATTGTCTAGCGTTCTCGCTTTCGGCATCACAAATGTTTCACCGAAGGAGTGATTGAAGCTGCCCGCCAGGTCTCGGCAGACTTCGATGTGTTGAACTTGGTCTTCGCCGACGGGGACAATCTCTGAGTCGTAGGCCAGAATGTCGGATGCCATGAGTACTGGATAGGTGAATAGTCCAGCATCGGCAGCGATTCCCTTTGCCTTTTTCTCTTTGTAGGCGTGGCAGCGTTCCAGCAATCCCATCGGGGCACCCGTCATCAGCAGCCAAGTCAATTCACTGACTTCGGGTACATCTGATTGGACAAACAGCGTTGCTTTTGCAGGGTCGAGGCCCAACGCTAGCAGGTCCAAGGCGGCATCGATCGTGTTCTGCCGCAGTTCGTCCGGATTTCGGATCGTCGTCAGGGCATGCAGGTCAGCGATGAAGTAAAAGCCGTCATTCTCCTCCTGCAAATCAATGTACTGGCGAATCGCGCCGAAAAAGTTGCCCCAATGGGGACGTCCCGTGGGCTGGATACCTGAGAGAACACGCATGTCTCGTCTGCGAATTAAGAGTGCAAAAATAGTAGAACAGGACAGCGACTAATTGTGAGCGATTGCGGGCTGCTCGCGTAGTCCCCGTCAGAATTGGAAGCTGAGAAACAAAATTCACAGGAATATCAACGATGATGTGAACCCATGACTGAGGAAATATCAACCATTCGGGTCGTTGCTGTCACTGGCGTTGGCCTGACCCTTGGGGGCAGCTTCCGTAATCCCTTTGACCTGAGGCCACATTAAAACGGCTTCCAGTAACATCCACAGTTCCAGTGCGAGTGTCGAAATGCCAATGCCAATGACGACCCAGTTGGGATCATTTGAGTTGATCCACTTTGGNAGGTCGGTCAGCATCGCCCACGCNGGGATGATCAGCATGAATACCATNGGTATCACAATGAACCACACNGGAATGTTGCGACGCCACAGGTAAAAGGCAATCACTAGAAACGCTAAGCCTGCCAGCAGTTGGTTGGTTGCTCCGAAAAGTGGCCATAGCAGCAGACCGCCCTTGCCAGCGAAATTGTCGAGCCACCATGCTGCCCCGGAAATGCCTCCAGAGGTAGCGGCTTCTGAAANGTCGGGATGGTCAGCAATGTATTCAGCGGTGATTTTTCCGCCCATCGCATCAGACAGGCTGACTTCTGGTTTTCCTTTTGGCAAGGCAGCGATCAGGAGTGCGAGCACCACTGCAAAAATGGTGGCGCAATGCTTGTTGGTCAGCCAACGCATTGGATTCATCGAAACNCCACCGCNNGACTCGNTGGANGGTTTTCNNCCGAGNGTNCCGGCAAGTTCTTGAATGACGTAACGCTGCAGGCGGCA
>PAUV01000036.1 GCA_002712845.1 Rhodopirellula sp.
GAGATTGGAGAAGACGGTGAAGTCATCGCGATGTCGCTGGACGGCTTGCAACGTTGGGCTGATCTGATAATCCAGGCCGGCATCTTTGGGAAAAAAGTTGCCTGGATAGTACCCCAAATGGTTACCGATGCAGACCAGTCGCCGCGGATTGGCATCCAGTTTTTTCTCCGCCCGGCTCAACTGGCTGTCCATCAACGGTAGTGCCAGAGCGATGCCCGTTCCCTGAAGAACTCGGCGGCGGCTCAGATTTTTCAGTTTATCCATCATCAATAGCTCACTGAGATTTCTAGTTGTTATCAGTAGCAACGAGCACGCGGATCTGGTCCACGCCGTTTTTGACATTCAAAGTAACGCGAAGCACACGTCGATCGGGGCTTAACGCAACCACATCAGCATCATTGATTCCCCTACGAAAGATATTGCGGAAGTCGGTTGCAGGAAGCGCCAGCTTCGCATCCGAAGAATCCAAGAGTTCTGACTGCAGGATCAGGGCGACGATTGGGCGGTCAAAATGCAGTTCACCCTGAAACTTCTGATTCATGGCCCCACTGTCACCACGGACCGGGTTGTATTGCAGAAGAAAGCTGTCGACTCGTAAGTCTTCTGTCAACTTCACGGTGCGTTTTCGGAAAGGACGCTGGTAGGTGCCAGGATCAATTCCATCGACCACGTCACCATGCCTCAGAAGGACATCTTCTCGTTCAGGAAACAGCAGTAACGACCCGCTGTCTTCAACCAGCCCTGGCGAATGTCGCTCGCTGGGTGATGCAACACGGACATCACCAATGAGTTGCTCGACTCCGAAAGAAACCTGCCACGTATTCAGAAACTGACCGATTTCGTAAGGGACTTCGTGGGCGGTCTCGTCCGCAGCAGTCAGTGCGACCGCCTGACCTCCAACCAGACGTCGCTGGTGTTCCAGTTCGATTTCACCCTCAAACACGGAGATCGCCGTATTGCCCGTGGTGTCGACATCGACGCCGAACGATGTTCCCAAATCGGTTACTCGCTGGTGCGGAGTCACCAAAAGGAATCCTTTGATCTCACCCGGAACCCGCACCGTCGCAACACCGTGCTGAAGCTGCGCCGAATTTGGCCCAAGCAGTTTCAACTCCGCGGGCGCCTGAACCGCAAGTCTGGCGCCGGACTGAAAGTTGATTTTGACTCGCCCGTCGACCAGCCTGAGAACTTGACCAGTGCGTAGTGCGTCGCCCGTTGAAATCTCTTTGACATTGCGAGCATTTTGAACAGTCGCGATTACATCTCGGACATCGGTATCTCGTTGCGTCGGCAGAAAGACAAACAATGCAATCACCGCCGCTGTCACCAACCACCATGGCGTCCACTTATTGAGCAGCATTCTTGATCGCTCGACATCAACCGGCATTGGCTGTGGCCCGCTTTCGATACGTTGACGCACATTGCTCGAGATATCGCTCGACAGGTCAGCCCGTCGAAGGCTGTCTTTGACAGCCAATGGAATATGATCGGAATCCATCATCTGCATTGACACCAACGCATTGCCGACTCGCAATTCATCGGCAAACGCAACTACGTGTGAATCATCCTCGTCAAACCACGCCATGAGTTCGCGGCACTGAGCCTCATTCAACGCATCGTCCTGAAATTCTTCAAGCAGTCTTTGTAGTTGCGATTCGTTCATGTGGTCGCCTCGTCACTGAGACGACTCTCGATGCACGCGCGAAGAGCTTTGCGGGATCGGCTCAGCGTACTGGTAACCCAAGTCACAGTCTGGTTGAGCGATTCGGCGATGCTCTGACACGACTGCCGTTCTTCATAACGGAGTCGCACGACGAGAGCCGCTTGAGATCGAAGACCCTTGACGCAGTCACGCATTGCAGAAACCAACTCCCGCTGACCCTCGTCGCAGGAACCGGCCATCTGCTCGCCTACACGAAGCCGGAGGGAGTGACTGAACTTGTCCAAATTTCTGAGTTCTCTCCGCTGACGTTCCAGTTCAGTCAGAATGAAGTGCTTGCAGATCACACACAACCAGACGCCAAAATCCCGCTCCGGCTGATACTCACCCAACTGCTCATACGCCCGAATGAACGTCAACTGAACGACTTCCTGCGCGGCATCGATATCAGGCAAGCGATTTGCCGCATAACCCAATAACATGCCCTGATATTGCCGAACCACCATCTCGTACGCGTCGAGATCTCCACGTTGTATCTGTTCTCTCGTTGCCTGTTGCATTTTCCCAACTTCCAAAGCATCGATCATTATAGGAAGTAGGGCCCAATCTGATGATTGTCACAACTGATTCCAGTTTTTTTCTCCACGACTCCCAGCAAACACAGCCGATTCGGCAAACCGGCGGGCAGACGGAACCGGCTTACACAGCCTTGACAGGGGAAGCAGTGTTCCCAAGCCATCAAGGTTCTCGTTGCAAATCTTCCACGAACCTCTGATAGCTTTTCTCGGGCAGCTGACCTTTGCTCTCGTGAATAGTGGCACCAAAGACAACCCGGAACGCTTCGCCCTTGGCAACTTCAACAGTGCTTCTCTTTCCCTGTTTCATGGCAGCCCGCCCGAATGGATTCGCGACGAAGACTCCATAGTTACGATTATGCCACCAACTCTTCCGAAAATTGTCCGGAGAAGCCATCAAAGTGATACCGACCTGCCTGTCACCCAGCATGCCAGAATAGTCGCACCACTCCGCTGACTGCCCCCAGGTCGCCCGCGCAGTCCGTTTTCCCGTTGAACTGAGAATGACACCGCCTTCTTTTTCTGTCAAAGGCGTAGCAACACGCGCACCAAACCCCATTTCTTCCTGATCGCCAAAGGTGAAGCCTTCATTGGATGACCGGAATGTTGCATCCCAAATCAACGACCATTCCGTACCGTGACCCTGCAAGACAAAACGATTGACCACCTTACAAATCACGTTCTCGCTTGGTGACAACAATTCGGACTCAGTTGAAAATGTCATCCGATTTTTTTTGACATCCGGTTTTTCGAGAAAACGCAAATGCTTGATGGTTCCACGATTACGCCAAAAGTCAGAGCCACTGACATCACCAAACGCCAACCATAGACCGGGATGCATGGTCGCATGATCAGCCGCATCCTCACCTGGCACTAGTGGATGATTTCGGGTCACCTGCAAGCCACTCAGTGTTTTCAGGTTGGAAAAATAGGGACGCAGAATCTCTGGATCGCGAAAGACATAATCGGCCAATGGCTTCCCTGCATGCAAAATCTGCAAACGATCCTTCTGCTCGACAAAAGCGAACCCATCTTGTTCACCTCGCTGCGTCGGTCGCTGCCTTGTTTCCATTGCCACCTTTGCTGGTGGCGTTTTTCCAGACACTTGCTTTGGACGTGACTTTCTTTTCTTTCCCAACTCTCGACGTCCACCTGGTTTGCCCTCACGCAGCGTGATCAAATAAGCAGCGAGATCTGCGACCTGTTGTGGATTCAGGACCGGTGCCATCGACGGCATCGCCGACACAGGACGACTCTTGCGTTGCTCGATGGATGCCTTGGGCAGCACCAGCTGATTTCCATCCGCCAGTCCCAACTTCAGGCTAAGCCCACTCTCTTCGATCAAGACACCGGCGTGAACACGACCGTCATCGGTAAGCACGCTCAACTGCTGAAAACCCTCGGTGATCACAGCATCAGGATCGATCATTGATTCCACCAAATGCCGAACCGTTGCGCGACCACCAACCCTGCCCAGGCTGGGAGCAAATCCAGCATTGCGTTCAGTCAAACGGTGACACTTTACACAACCGGCACCGTTCGCATGCTTGAACAGTATTTCCCCGCGTAGAACATCAGCCTGTTCAACCAGTTGCAACGTGGATTCCAACATCTGTGACCGGGACTCCGACTCCTCTCGTTTCTGCAACAGCCGCGGCTGGAGCAGTACCACATAATTCGCGCAGGGCGATTTACGTTTCCCATCCGTATTACCACCCAGAACAATCGCACCAGCTGCATGATCACGAGAATAAATCTGCATCGTACAATCATCCGTGACCAGTTGCTGATCCGTGGGACGATAGTTTTCCCGAATCCATTTCGGGGGAACAGGCTGACGTGTATCTACTGCAACCATCACTCGCAGTGGTACCGGGGAATCGAATTTCAGCCACTCTTTCCCACGCGATTGATCATCATCATTGGCTGTTTGAATGAAGTCAGCCCCAATCAGGTCATCCGGTATTTCTCGAAATCGATAACGTCGATCACTATACACCGCCGCGCCACGCACAAGGCCGCTTGCCCGCAGACGATACGCCCCGTTGCTTTTTGAACGGATGTTGTGCGCCACTGAAACCCCAGGAATCGTGTCGAGAGTGGCAACCAGCCCACGATTGGACATCCGCAAGTCAGAAGTCCCCCCAAGTGGCCTTCCCTTGACGATCAACTTTTCACCACCGTCGGCAACCTTGGCAAGCCAAGCAGCGGCAAGTGTTCGATTATCTTCGTTGCTGTCGTTCAACACGTCCCGCACTTCCGACTCACTGAGTTGATGTGATTCGAGCAACGCCAATAATGCTCCACGACGAACAGCATCACGGGAATCGCCCTGCAGCGTTCGCAGTTCCTCTTGCGTACATAACGCTTGAAGCGTCTTCCATGCGACGTAGTAAACAGCCAGATCCTGTTCTTTCGTAATCGCCTCCAACAACTGCGGAACATGCTGACGCTGCTTTGTCTTAATCAATGCCTGAACCGCTTCGAAGCGAATTCGGGAGTGCATGTCATTCAAAGCAGCGAGGACGCCAACCGGAAGAGAGCGTGGCGTTTTTGCCTCGCGAGCTCGAAATGCCAAAATACGGATTGCCTGCAATCTCCTGTTGAAATCACCGGAGACGTCGCTTTGACTTTCATGTTTCAGCATTTGCTCGAACACAACATCAAGGCTTGGTTGGTCCACGCCAATTCGCCCCAGTGCCCACAGTGTCCATGTTTGCTGCATTTCTGTGAGTGACATGGATTTCAAAATCTGATGCAATTCTTCAGTAACAACAGCTCCACGGCGCACCAGCTCATCCTGCGCATCAATCCGATGCACCGGCAACGGAGATGCGAATTGCGTGACGAGTTCCCTGACCGATTTTTCTCTCAACGGAACCGACTGATCTGCTTCACGATCACCTGCGGCCTTCTCCATGGCAACACGGTAGACACGGCCTTCGTTCACCAATTTTCCGTCTTTCCATTCTGCCCCATATCCCCGACTCCACCCAAGAATCCATAAAGCACCATCCGGTCCGACTTCCATGTCAGTGGGACGGAACAGGGAATCCCCACCGACGATGAACGGCTCCCAATCACCTGACGCTGGCCGCATCAAAGCGCCATCCCACTCTGGTCGCCACACATAGGTAGTCTTGTTCAACCAATCATTAATAAAAAACGCATCTCGATATTGGAGCGGAAATTTCAACCCGTCACCAAAAACAATCCCAGTTCCAGACCCTTCAAAAAGAGGACCGCTCACGGGTGCCGATGGTGGATGTGGATCTGGCGTCCAATGCGCGCTCCACGGGTGATTCCAGCCAAAATGTGCTCCATAAAACGGCATGATGATTCGGTCACCACCGGTCTGATCATTGTCAGTGCCCAACCAGTTGAATTGACTGTCCATCGTTATGTCCCAAGGATTACGAAAACCCCGCGCGACAATCTCAAGATTGGTGCCGTCTTCGTTGCATCTCAAGACTCCTCCATCCAATCCCCAGTCATCGTTTGGATCATGAAAACTGCGTTGATAATTTTCTTTGCTGAAAACCTTGGGCTCGGGCATGTCCGGCGCATGGGCAGGACTTTCAACACCCCATAGCTCGCGGAATGGCTTCGGAGCAAGGCGATCAGGCAGGGTCAAACCCTTCGAGTTGCCCTTGCTCATGTACAGCTTGCCATCAGGAGCCCAATTCAACCCATGTAAGCCATGCTCAAGGTTTCCGAGATCCGTATACAGTCGAATGTATTGGTCAGCCTCATCGTCACCATCCAGATCGCGCACCACAGTCAAGTCAGGAGCATTCGCGATCCACAAATCATTTCCGTGCCAAGCCAAAGCCTGCACAGCATTGAAGCCCGTTGCAAACACCTTTTTCGTATCTGCCCTGCCATCGCCCGTGGTGTCAGACAAAATGACAACGCTGTCTCCGGGGGTTTCCGGAGTCGGCTTCCGGTATTGCGGTCCCATGCCGACAAACAGACGTCCTCGTGAATCGAAAGCCATCGAACAGGGCTGACGAACGAGCGGTTCGTTGGCAAACACGGTAACCTCAAAACCATCAGGCACCGTGGGTAACGAATCGCGATCAGCGTGACGATCATGAAAATCGTTTGCTGAAACATGAAAGGAACACGCGACACACGACAAAAAGCCTGACAAAAAGGCAATGCGTGCCATTGCCTTTCTGCATGCATCAGCACATCCCCGACCAGCAGTCCATGATCGGACAACTGACTCTCGAAATTCCACAAGAGAAACGCAGGCCATGAAACTAAAGAACGACATGATTCCAACCTCTGACAGGGACATCCTTCATTCGTAAGTTACCGCTGCCGTGGCATCAGCACCTTGCAACAGTTGACCGCCAACGGAAGTCGCCGAAACCATTGATAACTTATCACGTCAATCATAATACAAGTTGTGAAACTTGACAGACGCGGCAACCAAGGTCACTTCAAAAACAGGGCTGCTTTTCATTGCTTACACAACCACACTTGCAACGGTTGCGCTCCCAAAGGATGCAGGAATGATGAAATCCATGTTTGATGGGGGGCCAGAACAAAACACTTCTCGTGAATGATATTTGCAGTAGATCAAACCGATATGAAGTCCCGGGCAACCCAGGTGACCACAACTACGGGCGTCCAAAACTCTGATTAAACCAGGATTGGCTTGACGACCTCACCGTGGACATCCGTCAAACGGTAACGTCGTCCCTGGTGTCGATAAGTCAGTCGCTCATGATCGATTCCCAGCAGGTGCAGGATCGTGGCTTGCAAATCATGAACATGAACTCGATTCTCAGCGATGTTGTATCCATAGTCGTCAGTCTTTCCATGGCTGCTTCCTGGCTTGATCCCACCGCCGGCCATCCACATGGAATAACAACGCGGGTGATGATCGCGACCAAACTGATTGCCATTGAGTTGCCCCTGGCAATAATTCGTGCGACCAAATTCGCCTGCCCAGACGACCAGAGTATCGTCCAGCATTCCTCGCTGTTTCAAATCTTTAACCAGCGCCGCAGAGGCTTGATCTGTTTCGCGACACTGATTACGAAGTCCTCCCGGTAGACCACCATGCTGGTCCCAGCCGGGATGATAGAGCTGGATAAAACGCACACCACGCTCGGCAAGGCGACGCGCCAACAGACAGTTGGCGGTGTATGAACCGGGTTTGTTTACGTCGGGACCGTAGAGGTCCAAAGTCTCCTTGGACTCACCTGCAACATCAACCACCTCTGGTACAGAAGATTGCATTTTGAAGGCCAGTTCATACTGCGCGATTCGGGTTTCAAGCTGAGGGTCGGGCTGCTGATCCAATTGCAGGTTATGCAGCTCCTCCAAAGCATCGAGCATCCGCTTTCGACTCGCTGAATCGATTCCTTGAGGATTGTTCAGGTACAGAACGGGATCCTTGCCTGAACGAAATCGCACTCCCTGATGCTTGGCAGGAAGAAAACCACTGCCCCAAAGCCGGGACACCAACGGTTGTCCTCCCTTGTTCCTCGTCACCATAACAACAAATGATGGCAGGTTCTGATTCGCAGTTCCAAGACCATAGCTGAGCCATGCGCCCATGCTGGGCCGCCCTGGAAACTGTGATCCTGTTTGAATGAATGTTACCCCCGGCCCATGGTTAATCGCTTCGGTATACATCGAGTTCACAATACACATGTCATCGGCGATTCCCGCCGTGTGCGGCAACAACTCGCTCAGCCATTGTCCTGATTCACCATGCTGCGCAAACTTGAACGGCGAACCGACCAAAGGAAAACTCGACTGATTGCCACTCATGCCAGTAAGACGTTGCCCCTGCCGGACCGAATCTGGCAACTGCTGCCCATGGACTTTGTTCAAGTAGGGTTTGTGGTCCAACAAATCTATTTGCGATGGGCCGCCACTTTGAAACAAAAAGATGACACGTTTGGCTTTGGCCGCATGATGTGTTCCGGACAACGCACCGCCAGACAGATCCGCAACATTACCTCCTTGCGTCTCCCCCGCCTGCGTTTCCGAATGAAGCAAATCAGACAAGCCAATGGCACCCATCCCCATCCCGAAACCATGCAGGAATCGACGGCGCGACATACCCCATGCAGGGTCAAAGCCTGTGCATTTCAAATTCATCGTGTTCCTATCGTTTGGTGACGCATTCATCATGATTGATCAGAGTGTTGGCAACACTGGCCCAAGCTGCGATCGAAGCCAATGATTCGTTCGACACCGCATTGGCATGTGGCTCTACTCCTCCTGCTGACTCCCCGTTCAGATAAAACTGGATCTTGCCGGACTTGAAATCCGCCGTACATACCACATGTGTCCATTCGCCAGCCGCTGGTGCGCGATCAGCCATGACCACAGTGTCCCCGCAAATGAAACGCAAACCACCGTGCAAATCCAACAACAGGCCATCCGCTTTGCCCGGGGTGATTTTATCCCACAGACGTCCTCCACCAGCAGCGACTGGCCTGACCCAGGCTTCCAGCGTCAGTCCCTCGGAAAATTCCAATGCCGCAGTTTTTTGAAACGTCTCTGGTTCTCCCAAGGAAGGCAGGGAACTGGAAACCACCGGCTTCACCTCGCCGACAACCTTTCGATCACGTGGCAGCGCCGCAAGACTCTTGACCTGAGCCTCACTCATTGGGACCGCGAAAATACTTGCTCGACCAAATTTGCCTGCAAACTTCTCCTGCCCATTGGGGGTTGCACCTAAACGAAATTCGTGCGTGTTGGCTGGCAACCCAAACTCAACAGTTGACTTGCGATAATCGCCAAATTCTCCATTGGAAAGATACTCTCGAGCCGCTCCAGGATTGGCAAGAAAATGATCGCGTTGAGTTACATAGAGACGTTGAATGACCTCGCTTTCCTGTTGCCTGGGTTGGCGACTAGTCAGCATCCGAAACATGTCGTTGGCGATTGCTTCATCAGCATCTCTTCCATGCTGATCCAGTAATCGCTGGCCCAGCGCACGGCCCGCCTCAACAAACTGCGGTCCATTCAACATTGCCAACGCTTGCAGTGGTGACGAAGTACGTTCACGCTTGACGCGACAGACATCCCGTTTGGCAGCATCGAGTGCCATCATGACGGGCGCCGGTCCCGTGCGTTTCCAATAGGTGTAGAGTGACCTGCGATACAAACCCTCTCCCTTGTCGGGTGAGGACGGTTTGAAAGAGGCCGCCAGTTCATACGGTTTTACGGGTGGTCCACCGATCTTGTCCACCAACAAGCCACTAGCCGCCAAAACGTTGTCCCGCAACATTTCAGCAGGCCAACGATAAGAGGGCGCACGAGCCAGAAGTTCATTTTCCGGGTCCAGTTTCAACAATTGCTCAGACACGACACTCGATTGCCGATAAGCCGTCGACATCACCATCTGCTTCAACAACCGCTTCACATTCCAACCGTTCGCAACAAAATCGTTTGCCAGCCAGTCGAGCAACTCAGGATGGGTTGGCAATGCACCTTGCCTGCCAAAATCCTCTGGAGTACGGACAATCCCGTCACCAAAAATGAGTTGCCAATAATGGTTGACCGCGACTCGAGCAGTGAGAGGATGATCGGGATCCGTCATCCATTTTGCAAGGCCAAGCCGATTCTTGGGCAACGATGGATTCATGGCTGGCAGCACGTCAGGCGTGGCAGCCTGCACTTGTTCTAATCGGTGGCTGTATTCACCACGTTGTAGTACAAAGGATTCTTTGGGCTGTGGTAACTCACGCATCACCATGATCTCGGTCGCCCGATCAAGCGCAGTGCACAGCTGTGTTCTCACTGATGCCAACTTTTTTCGAAACTCAGCATGTTGGTCTGACGCATTCAACGTCATATGCTGGACCAGCATCCTTCTCTGCACACCAGAAATTTCTTCCTCACCTTTGAGTTTCTGCAGTTGGTCCAAGGTTTGTTGTTGATCATGTTTCAAGGCGATTTCCAAATCCGAAATCTGCCGATCAAAAATCTGAAACGATGAAACTTCTCCCTTAGTGAATCCACGATCTCGAAATCGTGCGCCGATGGCAATCGTGTTCCCTCCACCACCGGTAATATTTTTGGTCAACTTGTCCTTAACAAGATCGACCTCTGCACGTTTACCATCAATAAAAATTGAAATGCCATTGGCTGAACTGCTTCCGTCGTAAGTGACCGCCACATCAACCCAGCGGTTCACAGGAATCACTTGCCTGGTTTTGACACTGATGGCATTACCTGGCCAGAAGTGAATCAAGGACGCACTCAACTTGCCATCCTCAATCAACAACTGATAACCACGACTCCCGGCATCGGTCCACGCCCTTGAGCGATGAAAAACCACAGCACGCTGTTTTGCATCGGGGGTCTTCAATGACAGACTGACTGAAAACGCTGCATGACGTTTGAAGTTCCCTGTTTTCAGGGTAATCGCATCGTCACCGGTCAACTGGGCTGCAGGCTGACCACGCTGATCGGTTGTTTTGGAATTGCGGCCCCCGACAACATTAAAATCGACTGTTTCGATCGGGTCACTACCTTGGGCCTGTAAAGCAGCATCCACCAACTCAGTTTTTGACAAAGCGTCCAAGCTGGTTGTTTCCGGTTCTTTGATTGCTTCAAGCTGTGATTGCAATGTCCCAATCTGTTTCTTCTGTTCATCATTGAAGATTGCAAGAGTCGGCGTTGGAACCGAATTGGTGAAGTATGAATAGAGCCCTGATTCATCGATGTTGTTGAAGTACGAAAACAGCTGGTAATATTCTTTCTGTGATAGCGGATCGTACTTGTGATCATGACACCGAGCGCATTCAAGCGTGAGCCCCATGAAAGCAGTGGCAAAGGTCTGCGTTCTGTCCACGACATACTCAACGCGAAACTCTTCCTCAACACTGCCACCCTCAACTTTTTGAGGGTGCAAACGATTGAAGGTCGTCGCCAACACCTGGTCGTCCGATGCCTCCGGAAGCAAATCACCTGCCAGTTGTTCGATGACGAACTGATCATACGACATATTGGAATTGAAAGCGCGGATTACCCAGTCACGCCACGGCCAGACATACCGGTCACGGTCCACCTGATATCCGTAGGTATCGCTATACCGAGCAACATCCATCCAATCCGAGGCCATCCGCTGTCCATAATGATTCGAACGCATCAAGCGATCGACGAGTTTGCCAAAGGCCTCTGGAGAGTCATCACCCAAAAAGGCATCAATTTCACTCAGCGTCGGTGGCAGTCCGGTCAAATCCAGCGTCCCCCGCCGAATCAATTTTTCACGGGGTGCCAATGTTGAATACCCCAAGCCCCGTGACTCAAGCTTGGACAACACAAAGTTGTCAATCTGATTACTCACGCGTCCCTTGGCGATCACCTTTGGCAGATCAGGTTGCCCTCGTTTTTCGAAGGCCCAATGTTTTTTCCAGGTCGCACCCTGTGCGATCCATTCCGAGATCAGTTTTTTCTCTTCAGCTGAAACTGCAAGATTCGATTCCGGAGGCGGCATCACCTCATCGATATCATCGGAGAAGATACGGCTGACAAGTTCACTTGCGTCTGGTTTTCCGGGAACGATAACGTCAAACGCTTCCTCTTTCAGATCCAATCGCAGTTCGGCTTCACGTGTGCCGCTATCCGGACCATGACAAACATAACAACGATCAGAAAGGATCGGTCTAATATCGCGATCGAAATCGATTTTTCTCGGTGCCTGTTGCGCAAAGGCTAAACCCAGGAAACATTGAAAAAACAGTGCAGCGAGGAAGCTGATTTTTTGCATCGACTGTTGGATTCCGCTTAAAAAAACATGCCACTTCTACCGTGACGACACCAAGACCTGGGTCACCGAAATCTCGTTGGATGACAGTATTTCACCGAAGCAAGCAGACAGTCGATATCCAGATCTGTCCAGTATGACTGCCAATTCTCACAACGTCTTGTACTTTATCCGCTAATAATTGTACATCTGCCGCATTACGATCGAGTCCTGTACAACTCAAACATCGATTGAAAGAGAAACCGGATTGAGATATCAGGGTTCAACCAACGGTTGCTGGTAAGTTCCCCCAGCCGTGATGGACATCACACTCACCGCACCACGAGACCCCCAGTTTGGTTTTGCCACGAAGCAGATACCCGTAGGATAAGCAACTGTGAGTTCTGGGATTCTGAGGTCAGTCACCTACTGCTCCCCGACAACAATTTTTCTTGAAGCGTCAGCCGATTTTCAGTTCAAGGATGCGAAGGGAGAATCGTCGCTTCGAGATCAAGCCAGAATTTCTTGAACAACCTTGCCGGGTTGCCCATCTGTCAACGTCTGGTCGCGATTGCTGCGATTGAAGATCAGATCCTGATGATCAAGACCAAACAGATGCAACAGGGTGGCGTGGTAATCATAGTGGTTCACAACATTTTCAATCGCTTTGTGTCCCCATTCATCCGTCTTGCCGTGAACATGGCCAGCCTTGAACCCTCCACCTGCCAACCACATGCTGAATCCATAAGTATTGTGGTCCCGTCCGATTTTTGCTTTCCCGGCATCGTTTTGAACAACGGGCAGTCGTCCCATCTCGCCACCCCAATGCACAACCGTCGAATCAAGTAAACCACGTTGTTTGAGATCCTTGACTAGCGCGGCAGAAGGGCGATCAACTTTTTGGCAGGCAGCTGGAAGTCGACTGGCAATACTGCCGTGACTATCCCAAAGCTGGTTTGCGGTATACACCTGAACGAACCGCACCCCACGCTCAACCAACCTGCGAGCGATCAAACAACGACTCCCATAATCGGCAGTCGCTTTCTCATGCATGCCATACATTTCCTGAGTCTTCTTGCTTTCCTGACTCAAGTCGAGTGCTTCAGTAGCAGATGTTTGCATCCGGGCAGCTAGCTGATAACTGGCGATGCGAGCCTGGAGATCAGTACTGTCAGGATACCCCGTGAGATGATTCGCATTGAGTTGCTCGAGGTATTCGAGCGCCCGCCGTTGAGCCTTTCCCTTCAAATGGGAAGGAGGTGTCAAATCGAGAATGCGGGGTTCCCGTGGTCGAACCACCGTACCCTGATAAATTGATGGCAGCCAGCCGTTGGACCAATTCTCAACTCCCAGCACAGGCAATTGCCCAGGATCAATCAGCGACATGAAAGCAGGCAGACTACCGGACTCGCTGCCCAATCCATAAGTCAACCAGCTACCGAGTGAGGGTCGGCCTTCGGCCGTGCGTCCAGACTGCAATGCCCGAATCGATTGCCCATGGTTATTCACACCGGTATGCATCGATCGAATCAGGCAGATATCGTCTGCGATGGATCCGGTATGCGGAATCAGCTCGGACAGTTCCATCCCAGACTGTCCCTGAGGCTGAAATTTCCATGGACTGTGAAACACCTTGGAACTGGACTGCGCGGCATTGTCGTACTTGATCTCCCCAGGAAATTCTTTTCCATCGTACTTTGCCATTTCAGGCTTGGGGTCAAACATATCGTGATGGCTGGGCCCACCCTGCATCCACAACGAGATCATGGCTCGTGCTTTGGGCTCACCGGGAGGTACCTTGGGGGTCGTGTCGTGGACACGCTTTTGCAGATCGGGCTTCTTGACCTCCGCCATACTCCGGTTCTGGCTGATCAGCCACGCTAACGCGACACTGCTGACATTCATTGCGCCCGACGCCAGAAAATGACGACGTGAACCAGAGGTGCATTGTTTGGAGTGTCTCTTCATGGCCATCTCAATCAACAATCTTAATCAACGTAAAGAAACTCGTTTGACCCCATCAACATCTGGCACATCACCGCCAGTGCTTCAAGCTCAGCACTTTTAGCAGGCGGCTTCCCATCGGCAGCTTTGTAATCCGCCTGTTGTTCAAAGACCGATTGCTGTTCTGCAAGAAACCCTAATGTTGCTTCGCGTTCCAGTGCACTGGGATGACGGCTGTAAACCGCTTGCCATGCCGCGTCAATCCGCTCGGCCGGGTCCAATCCAAGTTGGGACAACTGCTCCGCAAAATGTCGCGAGTAAGTCAGTAGCAACTCACTGTTCATCATCAACAGTGACTGGGTAGAAGCGGTCGAGACGTTCCGCTTATCACAGTTGGGTGACATGGGCGGTTGGTCAAAAGCTTCCAGAACAGCCAATGGTCTGCTACGTCGCATTTGTATGTAAATGCTTCGACGATACTGTTCCCCCTTCATGTCGATGACACTACCCGGTCGTCCGGCATTCGAGTTATCTTTGCCAATGACGAATCGACCCACGCGATCTGCCATCACAGGCACCGCTGGCCCGCGAGATTTGGTGTTCAACTTTCCCGAGATATCGAGAATACAATCACGAACAATCTCGGCGTCCAGACGTCGCAACCTTCCAGAACCAAACAAGGTGTTGTCCGGGTCCACCCGGTTCCTGTCTGCATGGTTGGTAACCGCTTGCCGCCAGGCACGTGATTGCAGGATCAATCGGTGCAGATGTTTCAAGCTCCAACCACTTTCGATGAATTCGACGGCCAGCCAATCCAACAGTTCAGGATGCGAGGGTGCCATTCCCTGCACGCCAAAGTCTCCCGGTGTCTCCACAAGCCCCCGGCCAAAATGCTGTCGCCAAACGCGATTGACAATAACCCGCGCGGTCAGCGGATAATCCGGGTGAGTCAATCGCTTTGCTAATGCCAGGCGTCGACCACTGGTAGCAACATCGCTTGTCTCTGCAGGAATACTCGGCAGACTGCTGTTCAGCGAGACAACACTCAAACCACCCGGCTGCAATTCCTGTCGTGTCTGATCCGGGTTACCTCTGAACAGCAGGTGAGTTGCCGGCAAACGCCCGGGTTTTTCGGTGATCGCCCGAATGAACTCCTGTTTTGGTTTGGTCGCACGTATCTGAGTTGCCTTTGCCGCCAGTTCCTTAAGCTCGTCGGCCGCCTTGCGATCGTACAGGTACAACGAACCGGAGGTGACATTCAAGTTGGGATGTTTCTTGAACAACTGATTTTGCTCAGGCGTGCGTTTCGCTGCGGCAGTTTCGTGCGCAGCTCGAGCCAACTCATGCACCGATTCTGGTAATTCCTTCAACTGTTTCTCAAACGTTGCGGAGATGAACACCTTTTGCTGGCTGGTACGTTGCGCATCCACCTTCTTGGCTTCGACCTCAATCTCTGCAGCCCGTTTCCGGTCTTCATCGGTGTACAAAGAAACTCGACGCTTTGTGGGCACCTGCCATTTTTCGGGATCAAACGCAGGCTGGAAAATTGCCCGGAACCGGTAGTAATCCGCTTGGCTGATTGGATCGTAACGATGGTCATGACACTGGGCACATCCCACCGTCAGTCCCAGAAAGGAGGAGGACACAATGCGGATGGTATCAGCCATCGTGTCATGACGCGCCTGCAACTTGTCGGCAACCGCACCACCCGTACCATCGGGTGCCATACGCAAAAACCCAGTAGCCACTAAACGTTTTGCATCAGCCGCTGAAAGATTTTTCAAGGGTGAAGTGACCAACTCATCACCGGCAAGTTGCTCTGTGATGAACTGATCAAATGGCATGTCCGCATTGAACGACTCGATCACGTAGTCACGATATCTCCAGGCATCAGGGCGTTCTGAATCAGCATCCGTGTAGCCTTCGCTATCTGCATACCCAGCAACATCCAGCCAATGCCGTGCCCACCGCTCACCGTAATGGGGTGACTCCAGCATCGTATCGACTGTAACCGACCATATTTTTTCTGCACCGTCAGCCGAGGCTATCGAATCGACAAAGCTTTGAACCGATTCCGGACTCGGTGGAAGCCCGAGAAGATCAAGCGATAAACGTCGCAACAGTTTTCGCGGAGGTGCGGTCGGGCTGAACTCCAGATCATGTTTTTTCAGTTCACTCAGCAGAAATGCGTCAATTGGATTGGCAACCAGATCGGCATTCACCTGAGTCGGGACAGTGGGGCGTCGAATCGGCTGCAAAGACCAGTGGGCCTTGTCTTCCTCAGTGAGATAGGGTTCCAAACCGAGACTCTCGGGTTCCTCTCGGACGGTGCCGGCACCCGCAACAATCCAGTCGTGAATGACACGCAGCTCTTTCCTGCTGATCTGCTTGCTTTCGTCTGGTGGCATTTCACCGTCACGCAAACGCTGATACAGCGGACTCTCCTCTGGTTTTCCTGGCACAATGGCTGCCCCTGAATCACCACCCCGATGCATGAACCGGACCAATCTGAGATCGAGATTTCCCTGAAGCTCAGGCTCTTCCCCATGGCATTGAAAACAGTGCGCACGAAGAATCGCCCGCACGTCGGTTTCAAACCGCAGGGGCGCAGCAGATTCAGCCCGCAAATATGCGGTGAACACCAAGACAAATAAGACAGCGCAAGTTAGACGGAGCATGGAACATTGCGGCAAGGTGGGCGATCGAGCGGGACCCTGATTGTGATCTGTTTCGATCCGAGGGCCCCCCATTGTACTCAAGTTCCAGATCGTTTGTGGCTGCGACACCGTCTGTTTGTGGCTGCGACACCGTGCTCGTCAAATGCGAGTTCCCCGTGTTTGACTGGAAAGGATATCACCTCAGATCGTCGCTACGCGAAGCAATGAGCTGAAATCACTCATTACTGCCGAAGATCTCGCGTGGAAGATCCCTGCATTTACTTCTCAATTTTGGCCGTTTTTCGACTCAATACCAACTGCTGCAGTTGCTCGGACAATACGTTGAGTTGGTCCTCGGACAAGGACTTTACCCTGTTTTCCGTCTCATCGTGATCGGACGTGTGATCGTACAATTCACGAGCGACGACCTCCCCGCTGTCAAATTTTCGCCACTCGGTGTAACGCACTCGATCAGTTCGCATTGAATACCCCATGTAAATTGGAGGTTTGCCGCGAGGGTAGTTTGGGCGAGGTGTTTGAGTCAAAGCAAAACGCGTCGTGCCAATCGCATCCGTTGGATTCCTCAAATCAGGGACCAGGCTGCGTCCAGCCAGACCATCGGGATTCGGGAAACCGCAAAGCTCTGTCAAAGTGGGGAACAGATCAACTAATTCGGTAATTGCAGTAATGCGTTGCGGTTCGGCTTGCCCCGGAACGGCCACGATCAGTGGAACATGAGCATCGAGTTCAAACACCGTGGTTTTTCGAGTCAAACCATGCTCGCCCAGATGCAGACCGTGGTCAGAAAAGAACACGATGACCGTCTCTTTACGGAGAGACAATTCATCGAGTGTCTTCAATAATCTGCCGACCTGATGATCCAGATAGCTGATCGCGGCCAGATGGCCATGGTGCATCTCCTTCAACAGATCTGAATCTTCGCCCCCACGATATCGTGCACTGGTCATCGCCAACTTAGGTACTGCCCGAGGGGGTGTTAAATGACGCGGCAGAGGAATTTCCGATCGTTCATAGAGATCCCAGTATTTCTTGGGTGCGTTGAAAGGTGTGTGTGGTTTCCAAAATCCCACCGCCAGAAAAAAAGGACGTTCACGTGCGGCACACTCTCTCAGCACACGCGATGCTGAAACGGCAACTCGACCATCAAAGTAGGACTCGTCAGGCACATCTCGACACTCAGTCCCACCAACACCGGAGGCAAGGTTTGGAGGCAACACGCCCTCCACCCGCGGNTTGTCATTTCCATGACTATTGTAGTGAAGGCTTGAAGGANCACTCCAGGACACAGGATCGCCTTTCCATTCATCCTGACGCCAATTATGAAAAATCTTACCTACGCATTGGGTGTGATAACCATGACTTTTGAAAAGCTGCGGAAGCGTTACGACACCCGGCGAATGCACACGAAAGTGAGTCGGCAAATCCCAAACCTGTAATTGATCCGGACTCCTCCCAGTCAATAGAGAAGCCCGCGATGGATTACACACTGTTTGTTGACAGTAAGCATGTTCAAACAATGCCCCCTGAGAAGCAAGCTTATCTATATTTGGTGAGCGAACGTGTTTTTGTCCGTAACACCCCAGTTCGACCCGCAGATCATCAACGGCAATGAACAGTACGTTCTTTGATTTGATCGGGTTAACTGCTTTGGCGCGTTGGGCGACTGACTGTCGGGAAACAGTACTGGCAAGCAGCACAATCCCAGCACATACCCATGCAGTGCGAGTGGNGTACCTGATNCACAAAACGTGATCTCCCTGATTAAAAAGAGTATTTCAATGGAAACGCATCGGGGCCAATTTGGGATACAATCACGGTTGCAACATGTCTCACTGCCCATCCATTGCTGAAGGTTGAATTATAAATGCGTCGTCCTGTTTTTGCTGCTGCATGTACGCCACTGATGGCATTCTCGCTGATATTGTTCGTGGGCAGCACACTTGCCAGCACAAATGGTGCGTTTGGCAACGAATCTGATGTGCAATCTGATGTGCAATCTGAACAACCCAACGTAATTCTNATTGTGGTGGATGACCTCGGCTGGATGGACCTCTCCTGCCAAGGCAGCGATTATTTCAAAACACCAAACATCGATCGAATCGCCAAGGAAGGTCTTCAGTTCACAAATGGCTACGCGGCCTGTGCGGTCTGTTCACCAACCCGAGCAGCAATACAAACAGGTCGCTACCCTGCACGCATCGGTGTCACCGATTGGATCCGCAGTTTGTTTCAACGCGGCAAGCTTGGCACACCGGAGCAAAACCCCACGGAATATGTGGGTGGNAACAACCGAAAACTACTGTGCCCCCCCAACCCGTTCTGGATGGAACACGATGAGATTACCGTTGCGGAAGTGCTTGGGTCTCACGGCTACAAGACTGCTTACATCGGNAAGTGGCACTTGGGCGACGAAGCGTGGTATCCGCCTGGACAGGGCTATGATGAAAATCGCGGAGGCTGTGACTACGGGCAACCNCCTTCTTACTTTGACCCTTANAACCAACCAAAGCACCGNCACCCGATGATCCGATCGGGCATCCCCTCATTGCCAGGCCGAAAAGCTGGTGAATTCTTGACCCACCGAGAAGCTGATGAAGNAGTTGAGTTGATCCGCCAATGGAAAGACAAACCGTTCTTTATCAACCTTGCCCACTATGCAGTACACACTCCAATTCAGGCAATCGATAAAGTGGCTGCCAAGTACAAGCAGGATGGAAAATCGGATGTGAATGCAAAGTACGCAGCAATGGTGGAGTCCATTGACGATTCCACTCAACAGATTCTCGAGACGCTTCAGGAACTGGATTTGGATGATCGAACCATGATCATTTTCACGTCAGACAATGGTGGCCTGGATAACGGTGGTCGCCCCACTGAGAACGCTCCTTTGCGAAGCGGAAAAGGCTATGCCTACGAGGGTGGCATCCGTGTTCCTTTTCTGGTTAGGTGGCCTGGGCACATCATGCCGGGAACCAAGTCGGATACGCCCGTCTGCTCGATCGACGTTTTCCCAACGATCCTTGATGCGGTTGGCGTACCAGCACCTACAAATCGTGAAATCGATGGGTTGTCACTTTTGCCGCTGTTGAAGTCTGGAGGCCAAACAGCTTTGAATCGCGACGAGCTAATCTGGCATTTCCCTCATTACAGACATGCTCCCGGACCCTACAGTATTCTTCGCAAAGGAAATTGGAAGCTGATCCAATTCGATGAAGGTGTTTCAGAACTGTATGACTTGGAGAACGATCTTTCTGAAGCAAAAAACCTGGCAAAACAGCAGCCCGAAAAAGTGAAGAGAATGCAGGATCGGCTCTCTGTAATCTTGGACTCGATGGATGCCAAACGCCCGAAGCCCAATCCAAATTTCTCACGTTGAAAACCGGTTGGTTCAACTACCAACCGAAAAGTCAGAACGTCGATGACGACTGGCAGCGACTCGTGTATGAATCAGTCGGCNCACTAATTACTCAGGCCGATGATTCAGAGTGTAATAGGCGTCTGGATGCAGAAGAGGCAGACCTGATTTACTTCGCACGCCGTCCGCGTTCAGGGCATGGACGAAGAGTTCNCGAAGACCGTCAATCACCAGGCGGACGCGGCGTCCATTTTCGGACACCGTCGCAGACCTGATTGTCAGAGCCTGTTTTTGTATTTCATCACTTCCGTATGCCGAGTGATACAGATAGGTATGGCTCTGCATTGCGTAAGATGCCGGATCCCCAGCAAATTCAGGATCCACAGGCAGGGTAAAAAGCAATTCAAACCCATCGGTGGTCGCACGCATTTCCTGAATTTCGAATGGGGTTTTCCCAGTCCAGACTAAACGTTGCAAACCGTAACTCGCATTACCAAGACTACTCCAGCCCCGATTCGTCAAACCTACAAACATGCTGCCGTCTGCGCCCTGTGCTAATCGCAGGACAGCCGATGCAAAGCCGCTTCGGAATGGGAAACATGCACCCTGGTATTCACCACCCACCTTTTCAAGAAAGACGCGATTCACGCCAGCTTGAGTGAATTCCCCTACAAAAAACTGACCCGAAAACGGCCCAAACTTTCCATCACTCGTATCCAGCATGATGTCAGTTGGTGACTGACCAGCCCGCTTGTAAGGAAACCAAACTGCTGGAGGTCGCAATTGGGGAAACTGCATCATGGCTTCGGGCAGTGGGACGCCGGCGGGCACTTTTTCCACGCTCTTGATGGTCGACCCTGGTTCATTCATCGATGCCAGTGCCTCGGCGTGATGAAAGAACACTCCCGGCCGCAAGTGGTGCAAGGAGTTGGTTGCCACCCAATTCCCCTGCTGATCAGTATAGAACATATCGCCCGCTGCATTGGCCCCCAGACCTGCGGGCGATCGCATTCCAGCACACATCGGAACGAGCTTCCCCTGTGGTGTAAGAACCATTCCCCAGCCGCGCCATCGACCTTGACGATAACCCAGTGGCGCATTGGGGACAGCCCGTTTCAGCTGATCTCCCTTCAGCCCCATCCCGATATTTAAAGTAATCCAAAGGTTCCCATCAGCATCCAGCTTAGGGCCAAACGCATACTCATGATAATGCCCGGTTACAGCCCAGCCTTTTGCTGCTGTGAGATACTCATCAGCAACATCATCACCATCAATGTCACGTATTTTCGTCAACTCACTGCGTTGCGCTGTGTAGAGAGCACCATCATGTTGCAAAAGCCCCAAAGGTTCGTGCAACGCGTTAGCAAAACGTTTGTAAGTCACATTGGATGCAGGCTCATCATAAACGCCATCCAATATCCAAATCTCACCTTTTCGAATAGCAACGGCTAAACGCTGATCATCCAAAAAAGTCATGCCACTGATCTCCAATGGCAATCCTTCTGGTGAAGGCTTCCAATTCTTGGACCTTGACTCGGTGGGGGCTTTGCTTGTCGCCACCGACAACAGGCGATAGTAATCGTCGTCTGCTGCCTCGACACGGACAATGGGCTGAATTCCAATCAACCAGACTCCAAGCACAAAAACGAAATGCTTTAAATTTAAACGTCGCATCACCAAGCGTACTCCACCACTACTGTCTGTTGATCTTTTCCACTTACAGGCACAACCCACCGCTCGCTTTTTTCTGCTTTGATGATTCGGTCACCTGATCCATTAACGCCCTGTGGCGATTTGGCAAGTCGCGTCTGCAAGCCGCCTCCATCTACCTTAGCCGCTGACGTTCGTGTCAATTTTTTTGCCTGATGAATACAAAGATTTAGCGTAACGGATTCATCGCGAGGGGGCACGACACTGGTCCCCACCCTTTTTATGCTCCACTGTCGACGAAGACCGTGTTGTGCCATGGGCTCAATACGTTCTTCAATTTGCCATTGGGCAAACTGATACAAGAAAGTCGGAATGCCTTTGGCGTCCAGTCGGTATCCACGGAATTGGTACAAGTTCGCCTGATCTTCCCACGCTGGCCAGCGTGCATCTTCACGACTGAGAGTTGCAAACGGCTGACCTTGAGGGAAACGTAGCAGCGATTCGCCGAGAGGTTCTGCTGGTGGCGTGAATCGCTCAAACCAAGTTCCTCGAGCATCNATAAAACGCCCCTTCCAAGCGGAAGCCAAGCGGATTTTCTCGGAGTCAAAAGAGTAGTGGATCCCCTCGGGAAAACCGACAGCAATGGCGTGTGTCCCCGCATCCTGCATGAAAGAGCGCAACACAACAGGTCGATTAGCTGGTCGCAATTCATAATTTTGCGAGCGGACTTTTTCAATTTTCTCAGGCAACGGCTGGTTNGCGAGGTCTTTCAAATAGAACCACAGCGAAGCGATTTGTTTATCGACATCACCATCCAACAGATCCGGACGATTGCTTTTGCCATCAGGAAAAAACGTTGGCATTCGTGTCCGGCTTTTCAACGCACCGGGATCAAGCACAAAATCATGAAACCACTCTGGCCGAACGCGTGTTGTGATCCCCGCAAGGTCCAAACCAACAACCCCCGGCAAGCTCTCACCGCGGTAATAGTGACATTCAACACACCCCGTTCCTGACAGTTCATGTCCAGCACGAAAAAGTGAATCACTAGCCTTGCCGAAGACCACGGGTTCACTTTTATTTCCCGCTCNGTCAGCGACGGGTAAATNTTCCACCAAAGCTTTGACTGCACTGGCATGATACGCAGGCATGCGAGCTTTCATGTGACGACGATAAGCAGCAGTACGTTGATCGAAAACCGCTTTCAAAGCCTTGGGTTGGAGTTTGCTACCGACACCCGTCAAAGGTGGCGGCAACCGTCCTTCGTCCCCCAGATCAACTTGTTCAACCATTTCAAAATAAGGTTTGCGATAGCGACCAACTCCACCAAGCACCCCAATGTCTCCAGCGTTCGTCAGTTCCGTTGCACGTTGATGACAGGCATAACAATTGAGTTGCAGCATGCGGCGGTGCACCCGCTGGACTGCATCCAGTTCCGCAATCAGCGAATCCGATTTCAGGACACTTTTGATCGCGTCAACCTGCTGCTCATCAAGTCCATAATCGGGCATCGCTGCGGCCGGATTGGTCAAACAGTTGTGCTTTTTTTTCGGATTCAAATTTTCCCATGGAATCGCCATCCTCGGTGACGCAACGTCAGTAGCCTNATGACAATTACTACACTGCAACTCCACAAACAAAGCNTTTCCNTCTTCGACCATTACCGGATCGACTACGGCTTCCGTGATCGAAACCCCACTTCCTTTTTCACCTAGCAAATAGGCGGTCACGTCCGCCGCCTCACTGGGCGACAAACGAAGGTTTGGCATTCTGGCACCTTCACGAACTGATTCGGGACGGAGCAGGAACATCGTTAATGATTGATGCGTGTATTTTCCGACCAGATCACCATGAGGAACAGATGCCACACGTCGGGCGGCGCGCAACAAACCAAGTTCCTGCAGTTCCTCAGAATCAAGCTGTGAAATCATCTGATCCACCGCGGTGGGTGCCGTTTGATTAGTCTCTTGCTTTGCATCGGGCTGATGGCAAGCAACGCACCCGACGGTGTGGTAAAGGTCCCTACCACGTAACGGGTCACCTTGATTCCAAAACTCATGCATGACGGCTACTGCACCGGTTGCACGCACCGTTTCAAAAGGCTTCTTTTGGGTAACTAAAAATGCTACCAGTTTATTGATGACTGCTTGCCGTTGGCCGTCATCAAGGTGCCCCAGCATATGCGGCATGGTCGTACCAGATTTTTTTCCGCTCGGATCATCCAGATATTCCCGCAACCACTTCTCCGAAAATCGATTTCCGGTGCCGACCAATGTTGGCCCATGTTTAGGTGTCAATTGTGGATTGGCTGATTCATGACACGCCACACAGCTCAACTCACTGACAAGTAAATCGCCGGCCGTGGCAGGACTCAAGTCGCCGTGTCTGGCAAATCGTTCAAAGCCTGCAACGAAAGGCGGGCTTATTGCCTGCCCATGATTGCTGGCAGGCACAAGCATCACTGACAAACCAAAGGCGACTGTGATTCGCGATCGCCAGGAAGGGAGAAAGAACATGAAAGGAAAGGTGTTAGCAAAGACGGAGAATAAAAAAACAACGGCAGGATGATTACTAGTCTAGCTACTCGCGCCAGTGGCCGCAGTCGATCTCTGGGAGCACGTACATTTCAAACGGCATAATCTGACCATGGAGTCGTGCTCAATCCACCGCACCTCGAGGATTCTCCGCAACCAGGACAACTTCCACATCAAAGCAATTTCAATTCTCCGGTGATGGCATCTATTTTTGATGATTCATCAGGCCCAATTGCCAAACATGTGTTCGTAGCCACTCCATGAAATTCAGTTTTGCCACTGTCGGTGATCATATGAACTTNCAAACCCTGCTGATTCGCGAGNTCACGGATCGCCAGCAGTTCTTCCTCACTATCAACACGACAGCAAATTTTCGCAAATCCACCCGACAGCCAAGCTTGGGCGGCCTCATCAAATTCATTCATCGACACAACTCCCGACACCTTCAACNGTGTAGCGAGAAACGCCATCGACGCGTGCGCCCCTTGGGCAATCTGCTTGCCACGTCGCATCTTCAAATCATGACGCATCACAATGACCTGCTTGTAAGCTCGATCCTGTACCGACATTTCTTGGCTCACGCTTTCTTTCCAGTGCATCTCCTGCCTTCGCAGCCTTCATAGCGGGCGAAAACGACGATGTNTGTGTTCTGTGAATTTCTTCGAAATTCCNTTGAGCAACAAGTCTATNCTTACTTCCGCCAAATACGAAGCGACTTGTTCAAGATCAGCGTTCGACANGATTCCGGCTGTCTGGTTTACGATGCTCACGGCACCACCCCGCCGGAGGGGCAGCGATGTTTCATTGCACTGGCAGTATGCTGGGTACCTGTATACTGAGTACACCTTTGCGGTGCTTCCAACATTTACGTTGACGGTGCTGACAACGCGCGCTGGCACTCATGGTGGACCGCGGATTCCGACCCTACCTTTCAGTAGAAAGTTAGCTGTGGGTAACGCGTCCGAACCTCACTGCGACCCGAGCCATCACACGATTACTCCCTCTCAAGATCCATTCCATGTTAAATCAGACTCTCCAGCGTTCAAAAAAGGGACGGTTACTTTCGACTATGTTGCACCGGTTGCGTCATCTGCCCCTTCTGTTGATTCTTGCGTTTTTGACTTTTACTGGCACTTTCCGCTGTGCCTGTAGCGAATTGCAAGCAGCAGAACCGGAGGCGGAAGCAACCTCTCTTGGCGAACACGGTTACGCGAAATCAGGTGACACGCGGATCCATTATGTCACGGCTGGCAAGGGCCCATTACTGGTCATGATTCATGGCTTTCCTGATTATTGGTACACCTGGCGAAATCAAATGCCTGAACTGGCAAAAACATTTCAGGTCGTGGCGTTTGATCAGCGGGGCTACAACTTGAGCGATCAACCTGTTGGAGTTGAGAATTATGCGATGCCGAAACTGGTCGATGATGTAAAGGCATTGATTGAACACCTTGGTCGCAAAGAAGCAGTTGTCATGGGGCATGACTGGGGCGGAGCTGTTGCGTGGTCTTTCGCCATGACTTACCCAAAAATGGTGGATCGTCTTGTCATTCTGAACCTCCCTCACATGAATGGTTTACGACGAGAACTGGCAAACAATCCAGAACAACAGAAAGCGTCTGCCTACGCCCGGCATTTTCAAACCCCCGGAGCTGCTTCGCAACTCACNGCCAAAGGACTCGCATTTTGGGTCAAAGATCCTGAAGCACGAAAAAAATATGTGAAGGCGTTTGANAGATCTTCCTTTGAGGGAATGCTGAATTTTTACAAGGCAAATTATCCAAAACCGCCTTACACCGCAGACACCACAGCCATGCCACGAGTGCAATGTCCTGTGCTGATGATCCATGGACTTGGTGATACCGCGTTACTTCCTGGTGCACTCAACGACACATGGCAATGGCTAGACAATGACCTGACGCTCGTCACGATTCCCAAAGTGGATCATTTTGTGCAGCATGGGGCAGCAACTAAAGTGACTCACCGCGTCAGCACTTGGNTAAACGCATCCACAANAGAAAANTNATCATGANTTTCNCAANGCCCTCNTCAAATTGGCACCNTGGCTACCTGCTGNTAGCTGTAGTTTTGTTTTTCGTTTNTTCCAGCGCAGTGACTGAAGTNGCAGACGGCAANAGCCCTGCGNNACTTCACATGACGACTCAAAAACAGAACCGTCTGAAATTAATACTCAGCTCAGACGCCATCTCGGGAATGTCCCCCCCAAATACACCNATTNAATTTGAGGCAACACTTGGCAATTCGGGGAATCAAGTTGCCGCAGGAGTGCTCAACTGGAGCGTGAAGAGCACGACTAGTTCGCTTCCGCCCATCCCAGAAATGCAGGCCAAGGTTGATGCCGGAAAAACGGAATCATTCACCCACACCATCACAATTCCAAAGGCCGGTTTTGTCGAAATGGTGTGTGAGTTCAAGCAACGTGGAGCAGAAAAACCGATTCGACAGACACTACGTATCGGATGCAATCCTGACAAAGTGATCTCACCCTTAACTCGGCAACCTGACTTTGAGGAATTCTGGGAGCAAGCGATCAAGGAGCTTCAAGCCGTTCCCCCCGCATTCGAGGCCCAAGAACGCCTCGACCTGAGCGATGAACGCATTCAGGTCTTCGAAGTGAGCATGCGGAGCCATGACCAAATCCGCGTTCGCGGGTGGCTGGANGTTCCACGTAATGCGACTGCNGAACTTCCCGCNGTGATTCGTGTTCCCGGTTATGGCCAGAACATGAAGCCCATTGGCAAGTGCGATGACATGATTGTCTTCTCTTTCAATCCCCGCGGTCATGGAAATAGCCAACAAGACGTTCCTGGGCAACCAAACAATTTCTGGATTCGGGGCTTAGACAATCCGCAAACGTATTACTACCGAGGCAGTTATCTTGATTGCATTAGGGCGGTGGATTTCATCGCAACCCGCAAAGATGTCGATCAGGATAAGATCGCTGTCTGGGGTGGCAGCCNGGGAGGTGGGTTTGCATTTGCGACTGCGGCACTTGATCCCAGAGTCGACCAATGCATTGCTGACATTCCTTTTCTGTGCGACTGGATCGATTACTTTCGTTTGACGCACTGGCCTGAGATGGATGAATGGATTGCTGATCAGGCTCACAGGAACTGGGAATCGACACTGCAAACGCTGAGCTATTTCGACACCATGAATCTGGCGGATCGCATCAAATGCCCAACGCTGATGTCTATCGGCCTGCAGGATTCAGTCTGCCCACCAACCACCTGCTTTCATACATTCAATCGCATCCCTGGTGAGAAGAAATTTCGAATCTATCCCACCAAACGACACGGGCTGGGCAACGAACACTATGCATGGGTTTGGGCCCAACTACGCACAGCCTTTGCCGTTCCAGAATGAGCCGAGGCTGTTGAACCAGCGTTTTTCTGTTCGCCCTGTTCGACTCAAGAAGATGCACGTTTGAGTAGTTTTGTCAGCAGACGATCGAAGGTATTTGCAAAAGCCTTTTTGTCACGGTCACCATACGGTCGGCTTCCTCCCGTTACCGTGCCAGCGCCCCGAAGGTCATCCATGAAGTTTCGCATTGAGAGACGGCTGGCGATGTTGCTGGCGTCATAGGCTTCTCCTCGAGGATCGATGACATCTACCTGCTTATCGACTAGCAGAGCTGCCAACGGAATATCTGCGGTAACGACCAGATCGCCTGATTCGCTGTTCAGGACAATGTACCGATCAGCCACGTCAGCTCCTTCACGGACAGTGACCATCGACACAGTTTCTGCGTTGGCAGGAATCCCAATTCGTTGATTCGCGACCAGCACTGTCTCAACACCCAGTCTTTTTGCAGCCCGAAACACAACGTCTTTCACATCACGTGGGGCCGCATCAGCATCAATCCAAATTTTCATACTGCCTGTTCTCGCTTTGACAGGGTGGTGACGTCAAGCCGCCTTGCTTGCATTCGCAACAAAGAAAGTAAAACCAATCAGCTTCAGGCGATGATTTCACGCAAGACATGTCCGTGAACATCCGTCAGGCGACGATCAATTCCATCATGCCGCACAGTCAGCCGTTTATGGTCGATACCCATCAAATGCAGGATAGTGGCATGGATGTCATAGACCTGAGTTGGATTATCGCGATCCAACGGTTTGTATCCCCATTGGTCAGATTCACCATGAGTCATGCCGCCTCGAACCCCACCACCGCAAAGCCAGTTGGTGAAAACATACGGATTGTGATCACGTCCCTTGCTACCTTGGGTACTTGGCATACGCCCGAATTCGGTTGTCCAAAGAACAATGGTGTCATCGAGCATGCCGGACTGTTTCAAATCTTTCAGCAGCGCGGCGGTTCCCACTGCCATGCCGCGTGCTAACGGGCCATGGTCCCTCTCAATATTTTCGTGACTGTCCCAATTACGACGGGGGAAGCTATTGTCATTACCTGACCAGATCTGGACAAACCGCACGCCCCGCTCCAAAAGACGACGCGCAATCAAACATTTTCTACCGAAGTACTCTTCCTCTTCAGGCACGTTGATCGTGTCCGGATACTTTGCTCCTGCGCGATCGAGCCCATACATCTTCATGATGTGAGCAGGTTCACCGGATATATCGAGAGCCTCGGGCGCGCTAAGCTGCATTTTCGCCGCCAGTTCATACGATCTGACTCTGGCTTCGAGTCGCGANTCGCCCGGTCGTTCAAGCTGAAATTGATGATTGAATTTCGACAACAACTTGAGTCCCGCACGATCCCCTTCCGCAGTCGCAAAATCTGCCTGTGGCGTCAGGTCCTCGATCGGATTACTGCGTTGCGGAAAAATAGCNGTTCCCTGAGAACTGGCTGGAAGAAAAGCAGACCCCCAATTTTTTGGTCCATTGCTGGCGAACCCGCGATGATCAGGTAGAACCACAAAAGTGGGTAGATTCTCGTTGATNGAACCCAAAGCATAACTGACCCACGATCCCATGCCGGGAAAGCCAGGACGCTGGAATCCCGTTGCCTGCAGATAGGTTGCCTGTGAATGAACTCCTGTCTTGCCTACAAGATTGTGAATGAACGTCATGTCATCCACGCATTCCCCTAGCGGCGCAACCACATCGCTTAACATCTTTCCGGATTGCCCGTAGGGCTTGAATGTAAACGGCGATTTCATCCATGGCCCGAGTCCATTTTGGAATGCCTCAACATGCTCTCCAAAATCCGACTTTTCCCCGTGATGTTTCTCGAGCATCGGCTTGTGATCCCACAGATCAATGTGACTCGCCGCTCCACCCATGAACAGTTGCACCACCCGCTTTGCTTTCGGGGGATGATGCAATACTTTTACAGCACCATCAGCATATCCGTCTTCCTGAAGCATCATCGCAAGCGCCAAGGAACCGAACCCACCGCCAGTTCCTCGCAAAAAATCTCGTCGATCAAGTATTCGTTTCATGAATCAGTTCTTGTCAAGGCTGATGAACGGTGACGACACCTGCACGGTGACCTCAATCCGCCATTCAGTCGATATAAATAAATTCACTGAGATTAAAAAGGAACCTGCATAAATTATTCATGCCATGTTCCCGCGCGTAAGCACTGAACGCCTTCAGCTCGCTATCACTGGGATCGCGTTGCAACACCAGTCGAACCGCCTGATGCACCTGGTGCTGCAGTGAGTCATGTTCGTTTGCAACCCGTGCTGCAAATTTCTCGGCCATCACAAGATTGAAACGGCTATTCAAAAGCGATAGCGCCTGCAATGACGTGAGAGTTTCATTACGCTTTGGCGTACTTTGTGACGAATCGGCACAATCGAGTGTTGTCATCCATGGATCAGGTTGTGACCTGACGATGAAACGGTAAATGCTACGACGATGCGACTTGGTATCGTTTGGATCAAATTTATGATATTCATAATGCGGAGAATGTGTCGNTCGTTCGAGCTTGAACAAATAGAATCCGGGACCACCCATGGTGTGATCCATGGAACCACTGACGTGCAAGATTGAGTCACGAATTTCCTCGGCCTCCAATCTTCGACGAGCCATACGCCAAAGATATTGATTGCTTCCATCGACTAGAGCGTTGGAACTTGGCCCAGCAGAACTCTGACGATAAACACTGCTGGTGACAATCAACCGGTGCAGATCTTTCATTGACTGGGCCTTTAACCAATCNCCGCCGTCACGAAACTCGACCGCCAGCCAGTCGAGCAACTCTGGGTGTGTGGGTGCCGCACCCATTCGNCCAAAATCATTTGGCGTTGCCACAATGCCTCGACCAAAATGATATTGCCACATTCGATTGACAATCGATCTCCAAACCAAAGGATGACGTTCATCCGTTAACCAGTTNGCCAAGATCGCTCTGCGTTCCCCTTCNGTAGNGGTGGCGTCAATTTGCCATGACAAACCTTGNCCCAGCGGCAACATGCCNGGAGANGCGACGCCGCGTTGNTGACTGATCTCGCCACGGTGCAAAACATGCACAGGCCGCAACTTGCCTTCCGTTGCATGAAAATTGCCCTGTGATTTGAAGTGAGTGGCTGCTGCATAGACCATTTTTCCGGTGGGAAGTTTCGCCAATTCGGATCTTGCTGCAGTCAGTTTCGTGGTCGCAGATGCACGTTCGCCCATTCGTTGCGGAGTCTCAATTTCACGCTTCAATTTCACCAAGTCACGTTTGGCGATCTCNAANGCCTTGGCAGCGNCCGCATTNTGATAGNGCGGCCATTCTCCATCAGTTAAGTTCCGCCGTGCCCATCGCACAGGTGCTTCAATCGAATCAAGTGACGTGACAGGTTTATCTTTGGCCCAATTCNTGCCCTCAACNTCCAGAACGCGNACTTCNNCAAGTGCAAAAATNTAATCNTTTTTNCGATGCGCCAACTTGGTNGCGGTTACACGAACTCGTCGAATCTTGCGGCNACCCAANTCNATCACGACNGGTTCCAAACCAGGNTTCGCNACATCAGCCTGCAGNCGATCGTNNACAATNNTCATNCCACCTTCTTCACCTTCCACGGCTACCTGATACCGCACCGGAAAACCAAAGCCTGCTCCGATTCCTCCGAATTCATCATGGCATGCGTGCAGGATGATCTGCGAAGCATCCACGGAATCCTTCAGATCGACCTCAACCCACTTTTGCAAGTCATCACGTTTTACCGTGGAACTGTGATAGCCAAACTCGGCTGACTTTTTGAAGCTGACACGTGCTTCCAAGCCTTTGATTTCCTTACGCAATTCAGACAATTTCGCACCACCTGCCTGTTCAATCTCAGAGGTGATGGCATCCAACTGCTTTTGCTGCCGTGCAATCACGACTTTTAATGCCTCGCGGCGTTTCTCAACATCTGGATCCAGATCGTAAGGTCGTTCCGCCCGATCAACTGCAGCAAAGATTGACTGCAGACCGTAATATTCATCCTGGGTGATTGGATCAAATTTGTGGTTGTGACATCGCGCACACTGAACGGTGATGCTGCAAAAAGCATTCAGAGCACCTGACACCATGTCATCTCGATCAAGGTTGCGAGCAACTTTGCCATCAAGCTTGGATTCTGGCACTTCAACATGTCCGATGAAGTCCCAAGGACCGGCAGCAATGAACCCGAGGGCCAAAATCCCATCTGGATCACCAGGATAGAGAACATCACCAGCGATCTGTTCTTGAACAAAACGACTGAATGGCTTGTCTTCATTAAATGAGCGAATCACGTAGTCGCGGTAGGGCCAAGCATTCGGACGCAACTTATCCTTGTCGTAACCACATGTGTCGGCATACTTCACCACATCCAACCAATGCCTGGCCCAACGTTCCCCATAGTGATTGGATTCGAGCAAGCGATTTACAAGACGCTCGTACGACTGCGGATCGGAATCGTGAACAAACTCCTGGACCTGCTGCGGAGTTGGCGGCAAACCAATCAGATCGTAGGTCACCCGCCTGATCAACGTTCGGCGATCTGCCTGCTCTGCAACAGTCAGACCTTTTTCATTCAGTTTCTTGAGGATGTAGGCATCAATAGGCGTGCGCACCCAGTCACTTTCCAACTTGGGAACAACCGGTCTGCGAATCGCTTGATACGACCACCATTTGAAATCGGATACACGTGATTCCGTGAGCTTAAAATCTGTTGGCCATTTTGCTCCTTCGTCGATCCATTTTTTGATCAGCTTGACTTGTTCAACTTCCAGAGGATCAGAGTTCTTTGGCATCCGTGCTTTACCGGCACGAATCGAAATCACTTCCAGCAAGTGACTCGCCATCGCATCACCAGCGACCACATAACCATCCTCGTTGGCAGATTCAGCCGTCTGCAGCGAGAAATCGCCTTTACTTTCCTGGTCGTTATGACAACTCAAGCAACGCCGTTGCAGAATCGGTGCCACCCCACGAACAAAATCGACCTCGGCAAAGAGCTTGGGAATGGGTGTGCATAATAGAAGCAGCACGATAGAAAGTGTTGTCCGCTGCGACACACCGAAAGTTGATAGACCAGCAGACAAGCTTGAGGCCCGTCTGACTGCATAGGTTCTTCGCCTGAGCATTTCCAAATTAACTGACTCTGTTTGGGACATGTCTCTCATCAGTGGATTTTGCACGCACTGGCTCGTTTTCACCAGTTTTGAGTTCCCGACCTGATGAAGCAACGCCAACAGTTTAACAATCAGTTGAGGAAACAATCATCCACTGAAGCAACATCAGCGGAGCAATGCGTCTTTCTGTCTACCGTGATCTCTCGGACTGTATTCTACTTAAAAATGCAACCAAATTGATCCGTTTAATATCAGAAGGCTGATATCAGAAAGCAATGAGTGCCGCTTGCTCATCAAAGGAAATCCGCAGCGATAGCTCGTCTTGCTTCGACACCCCAAATCTTGCTGGCAAGCAAAACTGGCTAGAAAAGTAGACACAACCGCTGAAATCCAACACCAAGCGATTGAATAATTGCAATCCACGCCGACGACACACGGACAATTACTTGGTCGCTGCAGACAACCAGATATCACACCTTCCGCTGACCAGATCGAGACAGGGGCATTCGCGAGCCACCACTGGAAACCACGATTCGGCAAGCCGACGCGACAGAGGAGGCCTTTGGGCGTTTTTTGGGGTGGCTGCAGCCTGCGGGTGTCTCAACCGCCTTTGCTCTCATTCATGCTCAGTCGTGTCAGACCGGGTAAAAAGGCAGTCTTGGTGGAAAAACCCGTGACAAAAAACGCCAATCCACCCGAAAAAACCAACGAAAACTGAACTAACACCAGTTTCAAAAGTCTGCTAATTTCCCGTTGCAATTCAGCCCCACGAATTGCCCACCCATGACTGCGTGCCAGTCCAATTCCAAATTTAATCACACCCCCAATCTCATGGAGACCCACGGATGGGACTTCCTTTCTCAGCTGACGCACAAATTGATTCGCTGAAAGAAATCTTGAACGAGGTCGCAGAACGACTGGACATGAATGTTACCGTCAAACTGTGGAACGGCGACATGATTCCCATGGGAAAAAACACCGACGGTAAGTACACCCTCGAGTTGTCCGGACCTGGCGTGATTGGCAGCATGCTGCGTCGCCCGACGTTGGAAACGCTGGTGCGACTCTATGCAACAGGACACATCGCATTTGAAGGTGGCGACTTGATGGAGTTCGCTGATGCCTTCCAAACAGAAAAAACGAATCGCCGACGACTGAAAGAAATCAGTAAATTAATGCTGGTACGAAAGACGGTTCCGTTCCTGTTCGCGCGAACCAAAGCAACAGACGTCAATCACCAATTCGCAGACGACATGGTGGGGCGAGTTGAAGCAAGACGTGACAACACGGACTATGTCCAGTTTCACTACGATGTCAGCAATGACTTTTACAAACTGTTTCTCGGTGATGAAATGGTCTACACCTGTGCCTACTTTAAAGAGTGGGACAATTCACTTGAACAAGCCCAACGCGACAAGATGGATTTGATCTGTCGAAAGCTGCGTCTGCAGCCAGGTGACAAAATGCTAGACATTGGATGTGGGTGGGGTGGCTTGATCCGACACGCAGCCATGAACTACGGAGTTAAATCGCATGGAATCACTCTGTCGCAGGAACAACACGATTACACGCAGCAGAAGATCGACGAGATGGGTCTTAGCGATCAAGTAAGTGTCGAAATCTGCGACTATGCTGACCACACAGGAAACTACGATAAGATTTCAAGCGTCGGAATGTCTGAACACATTGGAACCGCCAACTACCCTCGCTATTTCAACAAAATCAATTCGTTGTTACGTGACCGAGGCTTGATGCTCAATCATGCGATTGCCCGTCGTGCAAAGGCAACCAAACGACAAGCAAAAAAAATACGCCCCGAAAGAAAGTTCCTTCTCAAATACATCTTCCCGGGTTCCGAATTAATTCCTGTCGGCACCACAACCGACACATTGGAAAATACAGGCTTCGAAGTCCATGATGTCGAATCACTGCGCGAACATTATGCTCTAACGCTCAAGTATTGGTCCAAAAACCTGACGGCTAACAAAGAAGAAGCCATTCGCTTGGTAGGGCCCGAAAAATACCGCCTTTGGGCAGCCTACATGACAGGCGGCTCGGTTGGATTCACAGCTGGTTCCATCAAGATTTATCAGGTCCTCGCCAGCAAGAGGGCCAGCAAGGGACTCTCTGGAATGCCTCCCACTCGTGCAGACCTATACCGAGCTGCCTGACGGAACGCTGGGTGAATCAAAGTGGAACGGCTCGGCACTCGCTACAGACGATCGAGCTCCTCCCTGACTCGACCCCGCCGACGAGGAGAACCAGGACGCCTCATGCGTTTGAGCTGCAATTTGCGATGCCACACGATTGGAAACCCTCCGTGCGTCTCAGACGGATTACTCTTAGCCTGCCGTGACATTGCAGCCTGCACCGAGGCATGCACCGCTGTACAGCAAATAAGCTAATCAGACCGGTCTGTATCTTTTTGGTAACTGGAGGCTGAACGTCGCTCAATTCTGGTTCTAATAGGGGTATATGTGGCGAGCAGGTGTCGCCGCCACGAAGCGTGAAGCGAGCCATTTTTCAAGAGTGCGGACAATGACCACAGCAGAAAAACAGCGTCTGTTCTTAGTCGAAGATGACCGTGATCTTGCATCCATGGTCTCTGATTTTCTAACTGCAAATGGATTCGAGGTGATTGTCGAACATGATGGCAAATCAGCACTCAGTCGAATTCAATCCGAATCATTCGATGTGATCGTCTTGGACATTGGACTTCCAGGAATGGACGGAATCAGCATTTGCCGCAGCGTTCGATCGGACTACGAAGGACCGATTCTAATGCTAACAGCTCGGGGTGATGAGATTGATGAAGTCGTCGCCTTGGAAGTGGGTGCTGACGATTATATGTCTAAGCCAGTACGTCCTCACGCCTTACTGGCGCGCCTTCGTGTTCACCTGCGTCGTTCCAATCAATCTGGAACCGATTCAGCTACAACCCGAATCACGATCGATGGACTTGTGATTGATACAACCAATCGCTCCGTGTCCATTGACGGCGTTTCCGTTGAGCTCACGACAGCCGAGTTTGACCTGCTGTGGTTGTTGGCCCAAAATGCTGGCAAGGTGATTCCACGCGATGAACTTTACCAGCAGTTGCACGGCGTCAGATACGACGGTTTGGACCGCTCGATTGATCTCCGCGTGTCACGTCTCCGCAAGAAGATCGGAGATGATCCCGTCCAGCCGCTGCGGATCAAATCAGTTCGCAGTGTCGGCTATTTACTGGCTACCCAATCATGACACGACTGTTCTTTCGTTTCTATGTCGGTGTCGTCGTAATTCTAGTCGTTGCGTGGTTGGTACAGGCTTACGTCGCAGACTTATCTTCGACCCAAAATGTCAACGTGGTCGAAAACGCACTCGGTGGGGGAGTGCGACTGGCACGTAACCGAGTAGAAGATTTTTGGCATGAAGATCTGGCTGCTTCAACTTCCAACTATGTTCAAGTTGCGAGTAATTTCGAATACCCGATAAATCTGCAATCCTTTGACGAGGCAACTTGGTTAGCTGCCCCCTACCGACAACGCCTGATGGACGGTGATGTGGTACTGCTGGGGAAATACCTCGGAATCGCCCTGTTCCCGCAACCCAAGCCGGAAAAATCAATTGCTGACGAACTAGTTTTAGCTGATCAACTGGATTCAACTGGGACTGGTGATTCGCAACCACCAACTGAATCAGCGAACCAGAGTGGTACAGCCAAGCAAAGAGACACGAAGGGCCGAACACTCAGGAGTTCTGACCCGGAGTACTTTTTGCTGTTTGGTCCTCTACCACAATTCGTTGGTCCAAGTCGCACTCAGGTCACACTAGGTTATGGGATCATTTTTTTGTCGGCGGCCCTTGCGATCGCAATCCTGCTGCGTCCCGTTGCCAAGCAATTCCGGGCGGTAGAACGGACAGCAACCTCCATTGCCGCTGGTGATCTCAATGCCCGCATACCGACCCAATCACGATCACAAGATCTGGCTTTGGTGACAGCGTTCAATGCAATGGCAGATCGCACCGAGTCCTTGGTGCGTTCACAGCGTGAATTACTGCAAGCAGTCTCACATGAACTACGCACTCCTCTGGCGAGAATTCGTTTTGCAACTGACCTTATCGAGACGGCAAAGGACGATAACGAACGACGCAATCGCCTCAATTCCATTGATGATGCTACCGAAAAACTCGATTCGCTCGTCGGCGAATTACTCACCTACGCAAGAATCGATTCCAATGCTTCGGAAATGACGCCGGAAACCGTCGATGTCTGGAATCTGATCGAGGAAGCGGTCGAATTCCATGCTCCCTTATACCCCAATATCAATTACAGTCTGCCCGCTGAGCCAGAACCCTTAATCGCACGGGCTCATTCAGACAGTTTGGCAAGAGCAATCGAAAATCTGGTCAGCAATGCCGGACAATACGCTAAATCACGTGTCATGCTGTCGGCACAGATCATTGACCACTCAGTGGTTATCAAGATCGAAGATGACGGCATTGGAATTCCCGAAGACCAATGGGAAACCGTCTTTGAGCCATTCACGAGACTTAACCAAGGCGACAATCGAGGTGTAGGATTAGGCTTGGCGTTAGTCCAACGCATCACCATGCAACACAAAGGCGAGGTTACCGTCAGCAAGAGCACTTTGGGTGGAGCCTGCCTGATGATTCAATTGCCTCACGACTTTGAATTACCAGACGACTAAAAAAACACGAAACCACTGGTGCCTCCCATCGAAAAGTCGCTACCAGCAACGCGAGACCTGTTCGAGTCAACCTTAAGACACTGTTCTTGATCCAGCAAAAAAATTAATATCAATTACGAAGATGACCCCATGTTTCGAAGACTCACACTGCCAGAACGCTTCACAATAGCGTTGCTTTTTGTTGGCTGCCTGACCATGCATTCTCGGATGGCATTGGGCGTTGAGCCAAGCACTGAACCGAAATCCGAATCCCACATTGGAAAAAAGATTTCTCCATTCACGCTGGACAACTGCTACGGCCGTGCTGTTTCCTTGGACACGTTTACTAACAAGAAAGCTATTGTTGTAGCTTTTCTTGGAACCGAATGCCCATTAGCCAAGCTCTATGGTCCTCGGCTTGAAAAGCTTCAGCAAACCTTCGGCACTGATGACGTTGCAATCATCGGAATCAATTCAAACAAACAGGACAGTTTGAGCGAAGTTTTAGCGTACAGTCATCGTCACAAGATCTCATTTCAGATGCTGAAAGACCTCCGCAATAAGGTCGCAGATGCCTTTGCTGCTGAGCGCACCCCGGAAGTATTTCTGCTCGACTCTACTTTCACCGTACGGTACCACGGCCGAATCGATGACCAGTACTATGTAGGCGGCTCGCGGGCACGCCCCGAATCTTCGGAACTGTCAGACGCGATCAAGCAGTTATTGGCAGGAGAGGAAATCACTGTTACTGAAACTCCTGTCGAGGGCTGTCACATTGGCCGCATTAAGAGCGTCCAGCCTTCAGGTTCAATCACGTTCACAAAACATATTGCGCCAATTTTCAACAACCACTGCATGCGTTGCCATCGGGAAGGCGAAATCGCCCCATTCAATCTGACCCATTACGAAGATGTGGTCGGCTGGGAAGACACCATCATGGAAGTCATCGAAGAAGATCGAATGCCACCTTGGTTCGCCAACCCAAAACACGGCGAATTTGCTAACGATCCAAGACTGAGTGCCGAACAAAAAGATCTCATCTTCACATGGATTGAAAATGGTATGCCCCAAGGGAATTCAGCTGATTTACCAACACCACCCGTATTCATTGAAGGCTGGCAGATAGCAGAACCCGATCAGATCATCACCATGCCCGAGGCATTCCCTGTTCCAGCCGAGGGAACAGTCGATTACCGACACTTCGTGATTGATCCGGAATGGAAAGAAGACAAATACATCATTGCCACAGAAGCACGCCCCCAAAATCGCAGTGTCGTTCATCACATTTTGTTGCACGTAATTCCACCAGAAACTCCACGCAGAAACTACCTGAAGACGCGCGGCCCCATCCTTGCTGGTTACGCTCCTGGTGCGATTCCGCTCACCACTCCTGAAGGAGTTGCGATCAAAGTCAAGGCCGGCAGTAAATTACTGATCGAAATGCACTACACGCCAAATGGACACGCACAAGAAGATCAAAGCTCTGTTGGAATTTGCTATGCAAAAGACCCCTCCAAGATCAAACGTGAAATGAAGGGAGATGCTGCAAGTTTCCCTCGTAGGGAGCTGTTCATCGAGCCCAATGATCCTGACAAGCAAGTGGTTCAAGATTCAAAAATGACGAAGCGGAATGTTGCTTTAGTCAGCATGACCCCCCATATGCATTTAAGAGGAAAATCATTTCGGTATGATCTGATTGATTCCAAAACCGGCCATGTCATTGAAACGCTGCTGGACGTGCCAGCCTACGACTTCAACTGGCAATTGAAATACATTCTCAAAAAACCGAAAGTAATTCGACCGGGTCAATTCATTCGTTGCACCGCTGTCTTTGACAACTCGGCAAACAACCTGGCAAATCCGGATCCCAGTCAACGTGTGACTTGGGGTCCGCAGAGTGAAGATGAAATGATGATCGGCTTCATGGATTATATTCCGCTGTAGGCCAAAAAAACGCAGTTTGGAGTCGATTCTCAATCGGTGTGACCGCCGGACCACAGACCGCTCATCGTGGCGTTTCCATCACTGCGTTTAACATTACTGCATCTACCGACCCAAGGAATGCTACATGATCGTTAAAAATTCAAAACGTTTCATCAACTTCTTGAAGACAACGGCGATCGGCGGGCTACTGTTTTTGTTGCCTCTAATAGTGTTGGGTGCATTAGTTGGACAAATTGCCCCGATTGTCGTGTCAGTCGCATCGGCACTCAACAAGTACATCCCCGTTAAAACACCGACCGGGATCGCTATTCTTGTCGCACTTTCCATCGCCCTCATCCTGCTGCTCTGTTTCGCCGCCGGTATGTTTGCACGCTGGTCGCTTGGAAGAAAGATATCAACAGCATTCGAGAAAAAGCTCGCGCTCTTCTTCCCACGCTACTCGATCCTCAAGGATCAGATGGCCGATACGATCGGGGGCAATGAAACAAGGCCTCAAATGAAGCCCGTCCTTGTGGTGCTTGACGAGTACCAACGCATTGCCTTTGAAACAGAACGCGATGAAAGGCTGGGCTTGGCCACGATCTTTTTACCTGGTTCACCTGATCCATGGTCGGGCAAAGTGGTGATGATGAAACTTGATCGCGTCACCCGTTTGGATGCAGACTTTGGACATGCCGCCGCGACTTGCGAACAAGTGGGGCGAGGATCGATTGTAATGGCGAGCCAACTGCCCAAGTCGTCTCCGAACGCCAATAACCCAGAGCCAAACAGTAACCCAGAGCCAAACAGTAACCCAGAGCCAAACAGCAACCCAGAGTCAGCCCAAACCTGACAGCGGCAG
>PAUV01000037.1 GCA_002712845.1 Rhodopirellula sp.
GTTGCTGACGATCACGGGCTACCAGAGTTCGCTACCAGAGTTCGCTACCAGAGTTCGCTACCAGAGTTCGCTACCAGAGTTCTTTGCGTAGCCGCATCAGGTCAGGATAGGCTTCATCCTGGTCGCCGTACTGTTGTTTGAGTTCCTGAAGTCGATTTTTCAGCAGGCGGACAACCGATGCGTATTCTGGTTTGTCATAAACATTGTTGGTTTCCTGCGGATCAAGCTTGAGGTCATAAAGTTCCCAGCCAGCGGTTGAGGGTGGGAACTCACCTCTTCCCAAGCTGGCATCCAGTGGTAATCCATAAAAGAACACCAATTTGTACCGATCGTTGCGAACTCCGTAGTGCCCGGGAATATTGTGATGAGCCAGATGCATCCAGTAACGATAGTAGATGGCATCACGCCACTGCTGCGGTGTTTGGCCCGCGAGGATAGGGCGTAGGCTGGTTCCTTGCATCTTGTTGATTTCGGGTGCATCACTGGCCTGGGCGAAGTCGAGGAATGTCTGCGCGAAATCGAGATTGGAACAGAGTTGTGCGTCATTGACCGCGCCAGCAGGAATCACACCCGGCAGTCGGGCGAGAAATGGCATCTGCAAACATTCTTCATAAATCCAACGCTTGTCAAAGTAGTCATGTTCACCAAGAAACATTCCCTGATCGGCGGTGTAGATCACCAGTGTGTTTTCAGCGAGCCCGGTTCTATCGAGGTAGTCGAGAACACGTCCGACGTTTTCGTCGACCGCTTTGACACAGCCGAGGTAATCATGCAGATATTTCTGGTACGCCGCTTTGCCTTTTTCCTTCTCGGTCATTCCGGAAAGATCGATTGAACCGGCAGGCCAATCGGCTTTTTGCACATCAGCGACCATCGTTCGGCGGGGGTGCAGTCTGCTTGTGATGGAGGTTCCCATATCTCTGGTGGCAGATGAACGGTGCGAGAAATCTTCCCAAAGAGTTTCCGGCTCAGGGATATCCACATCTGCAAGATATTTTTTGTGCCGATCTGCTGGTTCCCACTTGCCATGCGGAGCCTTGTGGTGCAGCATCATGAAGAATGGTTTTTGGTCATCCCGTTGGTCGAGCCATTCCAATGCAAAGTCAGTGACAAGGTCTGTGTAATAGCCCTTTGTGCGATTTGCCGTTTTCTTGACGCGTGATGAATAGGCGACACCGTCGGTCGAGGTGATGAAGATCGGGTTGTGGTAAAGACCCTGGCCCGGCCCCACCTTCCAGTAGTCAAATCCCCACGGTGCGGAACGAAGATGCCATTTGCCAACGAGTGCCGTCTGGTAGCCGGATTGCCGAAGTAGTTCGGCAACATTGGGAATGCCTTTGTCGGGACCTGGGAAGGCATCAACCAGCGTCTTCACACCGTTGACGTGTGAATGCTGACCCGAAAGGATCACTGCACGACTGGGTGTGCAGATTGAGTTCGTGACAAAACACTTGTTCAGTCGCATTCCCTCTTTGGCAAGTCGATCAATGTTGGGAGTTGGTGCGACTGCGGAGAGTCTGCCGCCATAGGCACTGATCGCATTGCATGCGTGATCATCAGACATGATGAACAGAATGTTGGGACGCTCAGCAGCAAGGCTGACAGAAACCATCAATTGCAGGTTCACTAGCAGGAAAAACAAGTATTTCATGACACAACTTGATTACGAACGGGTTGCCTAAGAGTTTGATTCAGCGATGTTGTACTGCTTAACAGTTTAGCTCCCCCCGCCATTTTGCATACGCGATGCAGAGTCCTGTAACAAAATCACCAACCGGGGATTCAGGTTTTTGGGCGGACGTCTGCCGATGAACATCGGTTTGAGCGAGCTGGAGATCACGGTGGAGGCGTTCAAAGGCGATATGAAACCAAAGCGATTACCCGATAAATATCATTGTGGTGGGTGAGATTAGGTGAGAAAAGTCGTTTCACTGGCTGGCTTCTCCCATTAGAATGGAGGGCCCACCTGCTCTCTCTACCCTTCTTCTGTTTGGTATTTGTCGTGTTTCGTTCGCGAATTCTGACCACAACTGGTTTGCGAAAGCTGCTCGCTCTGGCACCCTGGTGCATGATTGCCTTTCAGGCTCCGATGGGTTTTTCTGAGACTGTAAATGAACAGCTGAATTTCTTCGAGAAAAAGATTCGCCCCGTGCTTGTTGAGCACTGTTACGAATGTCATGCCAGTGAATCCAAGGAAGTTGGCGGCAAGTTTTTGCTTGACAGTCGTGCGGGGGTGAGGGCTGGGGGTGAATCAGGCGCGGTGCTCGTGTCGGGAAAACCTGACGATAGTCTTTTGATGCAGGCGTTGCGTTACGATGGGATGGAAATGCCGCCCAAAGGAAAATTGCCGGAATCGGTACTGAATGATTTTGCAAAATGGATTGCTCAAGGCGCATTTGATCCAAGAACAGAGTCATCCTCGAACTCGGTCCAAGGGACTCAGGATCTTGATTCGCTATGGTCATTTCAACCTCGGACTGTGTCACCAGTGCCACTGGTTGCCGATCAGGCCTGGTCACGTGGTCCCCTGGATCAATTCGTGCTTGCTCGAATGGAGGCAGTTGGTCTGAAACCAACGAATGACGCCAGCCCCAGAGTGCTCGTTCGGCGACTGTACCTGGACTTGACTGGTCTGCCGCCCACGATTGAACAGGTTGCCAGTTTTGTTCAGGACCATCGGCGGGAGGGTACACGGGCTGTAGAAAAACTGGTGGACCGATTGTTTGCCGAACCGCAGTTTGGAATTCGTTGGGGAAGGCATTGGTTGGATGTTGCCCGCTACGGTGAATCAAACGGTGACGATGGTCTGGGAAGAAATGCCACTTTCCCACACGCATGGCGGTACCGCGATTACGTCATCAACGCGATGAATCGGGATCCTGGTTATGACCATTTCCTGAGGGAGCAATTGGTAGGAGACCTTTTGAAGGCGAACGATGCTGAAGAAAAGAATCGCTATCTGGTGGCTACTGGATTCCTGGCCTTGGGTTCCAAGCCTGCGTCGGCGATGAATGCCAACTTTGCGATGGATGTGGTTGATGACCAGATCAATGTCGTCAGCACGGGCATTCTTGGCTTGAGCGTTGCTTGCGCCCGTTGCCACGATCACAAGCATGATCCCATTCCAACTCGCGACTATTATGCGCTGGCCGGTATTTTTTCGAGCACACAAACACTTTATGGGGCTGCGGGAAATGAGGCGCTGACAGCACCACCGACTGAATTGCACGAGTTGCATTCAAGGTTGGTGGTTGACCAGACACGGCCTGATCGCAGCAAGACGCCCGTCTTTGCAGAGGGTTACACGGAAATCATTGAAGAGCTACAGCCGGTGATCAGCGAATCACTGACAGGGGATCCGAAGGAGTTGAAACCGGAATCAAAACTCTCTTTCAACGAAGCCGACTTTGCCAAAGTCAAAGAGACCGCACTGCATGGCGAATTCCCGGGCGAAGCTGAATCTTACACCGTCTCATTCTGGTTTTGTAATACGCTGAAAAATGACGCGCGACCCATCACCACGTATCTGTTTTCCAGAGCAAAGTTGGGTGACAAGGCTTTGCCAGGCGACCATCTCGGTATTGGCGGAAAACATGAAAAAGCGGTGACTGGCAAGTTGTTTGTATTCAATGGAAACGACAAGAAGAAGTCAATCAAAGGTTCGACGGTAATTCCCCCGAACTCATGGAACCATGTGGTTCTGGTGAGGCAAGGGGAGACCATTGAGGTGCATTTGAATGGTCAGCTTGAGTTGGAAGGTGAGCTTGAGTCGACTTTTGGTGAGTCGCGCGAATTCAGTCTTGCCCGCCGCAGTGACAAGTTTGCGCCTCTGCAGGGTAACGTTGGGAAGTTTGCCGCCTATGAGCGTGCTCTGAATCGTGAATCGGTCCAGCGGCTACATACGGCGTCTGGCCAACCCAAAGGAATCATTCCAATGCCTGTCGATGGGTACGCGATGGGTGTGCGTGAAAAATCAAAGCCTGCCGACATTAAAATCCACATCAATGGTGATGGAGCAAAAAAAGGAGACTCGGTGGTCAGGGGAGTACTGACTGCCTATGAAACACTTCCCGCGGATGTCACTCCTCGATTCCTTCAGGAGTCTTTTGAAGTGGGTGAAGGTTCAAGTGGGAGATCAGAATTGGTGGAGTGGTTGATACGCGATGAGCACCCTCATACTTCGCGAGTCATGGTCAACCGGATTTGGATGCATTTGATGGGACGTGGGATCGTCGCCACGCCGGATGACTTTGGGGTCTATGGTGCCAGGCCTACCCATCCGAGGTTGTTGGATTATCTAGCCGAAGTGTTTGTCCGTCGCGGTTGGTCGGTGAAGCAGATGATTCGACAAATCGTCTTGTCACGAACCTACCAATTGGCCAGCCATCATGATTCCGATTCTCTGACCGCAGATCCGGACAATCGTTGGATGGCTCGTCACCAGCGAAGAAGACTCGATGCTGAGTCTTTACGTGACAGCATTCTGCAGGTCACAGGAACACTTGACTACTCACCACAGCGGGGTTCTGCGATCGAGACAATCGACGCTTTGATTAACTGGCCACCGGGCGAAGCGACGAATCTGCATCGCGAATCAAATCATCGAAGCATTTACCTGTGTATGCTGAGACACGCACCCCCACCCGAGTTGGTAGCTTTTGACTTGCCCGATGCCGTTGGCATCACCGGTCAACGCGAGGTGACCACCTTGCCTACCCAGACTCTCTTTCTTTTGAACAGTGAGTTTGTGGTCTCGCAGGCAAGGATTTACGCGGGCAATTTGCTGGAGAGTGCGGATACAGCGGGCAATGGGGCGGCAGCAGAGAAGGTCCGGGTGCGGCAAGTATTTCAAACCTGTTTCCAGAGGTTGCCCACGGAGGTCGAGTTACAGCAGTCGATGGATTATCTTGTAGCCATCGATGCTCACTTTAAGAAAACGGAGCGCGACGCGGGCAAACGCAGGTACCGTGTTTGGCAGAGTTTCTGTCAGGCCATGTTGATGACGAACGAATTTCGCTATGTGGATTGATTACTGACATGATTTCACGACGACACATGCTGCAATCGGCATCTTGCGGATTTGGTTACCTGGCGTTGCAGTCTTCGCTATGCCAAGCCGCGGGTCAGGTAGGAGCATCTCCGAAACCCTCAGGCCTTGCGATTCCAACTCGAGCGAAACGAGTGATCTTTTTGTGCATGAGTGGTGGTCCGGCACAAATGGATACCTTTGATTACAAGCCGCAGACAGGTGACAAGAAACATCCTGGATCTGCAGTTGCGTTTCAGCAACATGGCGAGAGTGGTTTATGGATTTCGGATCTATTACCCGAAACGGCCAAACATGCGGATCGACTTTGTGTGATCAATGGGATGCATGCTGACACTGGCAATCATGCTCAGTCTTTTCTGCAATTGCATACGGGTGAGCGATTGAGGAAACGGCCCAGCGTGGGATCCTGGATTTCGTATGGCCTTGGCAGTGAAAATGACAATCTTCCAAGTTTTATCAGTCTCAATGCCGCCAAACCGTCAGTTTATTCCAGTGCGTTTTTACCAACGCAATACGCTGGCACCCCGATCGGTACTAACGGCGAGAATATGTCTGCGGCGACCATTCGTGACATTGCCGGTGATCATCTTCCAAGCGCACTCAAACGGCAGCAACTCGATTTTGTGCAGCAAATGAATCGCAAGCACGCGTTGCAACGTTCGGGAGACCAGCATCTTGAAGGGGTAATTGAATCGATGGAGTTGGCATTCCGCATGCAGTCGGCCGCTCCGGAGCTATTGGATTTGAGCAACGAAACCGAGGCGACGTTGCAGCGCTATCGGGTCGGAAAAAAATTGTCGATTGGTACCTGCAGGCCTACTGACTTTGGCAGACAGTGTCTTCTGGCACGCCGATTTGCCGAAGCAGGTGTGCGGTTCATTGAGCTGAATCATGGTGGCTGGGATCAGCACAAGAATCATCGCCGTGATTTGAAGGCCAACTGTGAAACCACTGACGCGCCCATTGCAGCCTTGTTGGAAGATCTGACCGCCCGTGGACTGATGGATGACACTTTGGTGGTGTGGGGTGGCGAATTCGGACGACCGGGCTTGACCCCTGATGATGGAAAGGATGAAACCGGGCACAATGCCAAAGGGTTCACTTTCTGGTTGGCTGGCGGGGGAGTCAAATCAGGTTACGTTCACGGCAAGACAAGTGAAACAGGTGCCAAGGCGGTCGAAGGGAAGGTGCACTTCCGTGATTTGCATGCAACGATTCTGAATCTGATGGGCCTGGATCATCGAGTTCTGAACTTCCAGCACGAAGGCCGGCTTCATCAACTGACTGGCCCGGAAGAAGCGAAGGTGGTCACAGACCTGTTTGCTTGAATGCTGCGTTGGCTTGGATGCTGTGCCCGTGGTCTTGTTGCCTGTGGGCTATGTTGGGCAGCGGCATTAAGCGAGTTCAAATGTTGATCACTTGTTGCGAATCAAAGCTGGCAGAAGCTTCTTCGGCACCGTACCGAGCATTTTACCCATACCTTGCTGGTGTGCTGTGATGACGAGGATCAAATCCAGTTCCGGCAACATCAGGATGAATTGGCCGCCAGCCCCACGACCTGATTGGCAGTCATAAGTGCGATCCCCGACCTGCATGTCGTGTCGCCACCAGAAATAGCCGTAAGACGTGCCTTGTGGATTGGTGTGGATGCGATCGGTTGCCCGCCGGACAAACTCGGCCGGAATCAGTTGTTCGTCATCCCATTGACCCGCGTTACTGACCAACATGCCCCACTTGAGCATGTCGCGGGAACGCATGCTGCTTCCAGCAGCCGATTTGGGGAGTCCACTGACGTCGTCTTGCCAGGCAAAGTCGGTGATCCCAAGTTTGGCTAGCAGTTCTGTTTCGATGAAATGTCTGGCAGAACCCGGCACGACAGCTTCCAGGACTTGCATTGCCATCGAAGGATCGGAGCCTTGGTACTTGAAGCTCTTGTTGGCTGTAGGTATCGGAGCGCTGTATTGCAGGTAGGCCTGGATTTGTCCCTGACCCGTCAGCAGATCTTTTTCTTTTCTGAGTTCATTGACCTTGGCCCGATCAATCCGGATACCGGATTTCATATTAAGAGCTTGGGCAAGTGTGATCTGGTTTGCTCCGGGAACGATTTTGGATTGGTCAATATTCTTGAGAAAATCAACCACGGGGCGATCCAAGTCATCCATGCTCAGATGCTTCAATTGAATCGCGCGACCGATCGCCATCGCTGTGTAGGATTTGGTGATCGACATTTGGTAGTGAGGGTAGTTGATTCGGCCGCGTCGATAGTAAGATTCAAATAACAGTTTGCCGTGCTGGTAAAGCAGGAGACTGTCAATCTCTCCATGGTCACCTGCGTCGATTTCGTTTGCGAATGCCAGAATGCGTTTTGCCAGCTCGTTATCAGTACCCAGATTGCCAACAGCGATACCGTCCATCTGGTCTTGTGGGGAGGTGCTGACATAGGGCGTTTCAAGATCGGGGATGTTTTTTTCCAGCGCGTAGGAAACATCGTCGGCATTGAGATCGGTGATTTCAGGAGCCGTCCCACTTTCATGATGGACCTTTTCGCCACGATCTTTCTTGGGCGTTGCCTTCAGCGGCTTTGGACTGGGTGTCTGCAGCATGACTGGTCGTTGCCAATCCTGTGGCATGTATCCTTCGGGAGCCTGTGGCTTGACGACCTCGATGACTTCATCTTCGGGTTCAAATGAAGGCCAATCGTCGGTTCGAAATGGTGATGCTGGCAGACCTTCGCGGTTGTACAGCAGGTTGCGCTGTGATGGGTTCATCGCCCATGCATAACGCACTGCAACAGGTGATTTCACTTTGCTGGATGAAACAACCACTTGGTCACCGTTGATGGTAGCGTCTGCCCATTGCCATTGCTGATCGTCTCCGGCAATGGCAAAGGAGTTCAGTTTCGAATCACCGATCTGGTTCAAGTCATTGGCAGTGACCAGACCACTGCCTGAAGAATCAAAGTCGAGGATGATTCTGCTGTCGTCGATTCGTTGATTGGTGAACTGTGGGCCAGAGCCGATCACGTCCATCGCGTAGACACTTTCAAGTGCATACAGTGCGTGCCGTATTCCGATGGGTCGTTTATTCTTTGGGTGCAGTAGAACGGCATCGCCCGTATCGATGGAAACGACCAGCCCTACATTCGGCAATTCCTGACTGGCCAGTCGCATCGCTTCACGATTGACTGCCCACGGCGCTTTCTGTCCTTCAACAGGCGTGGTTTGCGGTGGATTCCAACTGGGTAACTGAGTGAGGATGAACGGAAAGTCGTCTGCGACATTCCCATCCGACAACTCGTGCCAGGATGAACGATAGTAGCTGATCAGTTTCTTGATTTGCTCACGATAGTGCGCTGCCTGCGGTACATTCTTGGAGTTCCGTTCACCCTGATACCAGATCGCCCCCCGGATGCCATAAGGCCGAATGGGGTGAATCATGGCGTTGAAGATATGACCGGGGTATTGGTGACCGAGGTTGGCAGGTTTGGTGATGAAAGGTGGTTGGAGTTGTTTCCACTGATTCTTCATCGTTTCACCAGCATCGATCTTCTGCTGGTAGGTAAGCAGTTCCTGCTTGTACGTCTTGAGTGCGTCATTGCGATCAAAACGTCGAGAGTTCCTGTCAAGTTGTGCAGTGTGCATCTGTGTGCGTTTGTCGTCACGTTGGATTTCGACAGGCATCCAGCCTTCGATTGGTGTTCCAGCGTAGGCCTGCACAATGATTCCCACAGGGATGCCAAGAGTTTCTTGAAGCGTCTTGCCGAAGTGGTAGGAAACCGCAGATGTCATTGCGGCGGTTTCGGGGGTACAGGCGACCCATTTTGAAAGCCGGTCACGTGATTCGGTGAGTGGTTCATGCCAGTGTTCACGCGACGATTTGAAAATCCGCAAGTTGGCAGCATTGGCACGTTTTGTTTCCTGCTCGGCATCGAAGCAGTTGCCCAACGCCCAACCCATATTGGACTGGCCAGCGCACAACCAGACCTCGCCGATAGCCACATCCGTCAGCGATAGGGTGTTTTTTCCACGGATGACAAGTGAATGACCGGTTCCGTGCGAGGGTGTTTTCAAAAAGACGCGCCATTGGCCCACCGTGTTGGCCGTTGTTTTGACCGGATTTCCCCAACTGGGCGTGATGGAGATGTTTTCACCTGGATCAGCAAATCCCCAAACCGCATTGTTCGTGTTCTGTTGCAACACCATCTGGTTGCTGAACAGGCTTGGCAGACGCACATCTGCAATGGCGGTCACATGGCATGTGAAAAGCAAAGCGAGCGTTGTGGGTAGTCTCATGACAGTCTGTGAGGCATGTGAGGGGCAGGAAAATCAAAAGGCTCAACCATCATGGTAGCAACGTCGTGTCGATTCGATACTGTGCCGCTGCGTCTTTGAACTGCTGGCTACCTCGGTGAAGCCTTCGACTCCCCTCGGTTGACTCGCAAAACCGGCATTCCGGTGACATGCACCACGTCCCTTGAACTGGGCTGCGACGTGTTCGACAGTCGATCTGTTCACATTGTAGGGATTGCAGCGAAAGTCGTTTCACAAAACTGGCTCAAAGTCACTCTGCGATGCTGTCTGCGTCCTAGAGTTCAGAAGTTCCAATTCGTTGAGTTGCCGGAGACTTTTGCATGTTTCGTATCTTGATAATCATTGTTGTCAGTTTCAGTGTTCTGCACTGCACGCAGGCGGATGCTCAGCTATTTGGCCGACGTCACCAGTCCAAACGAGGTGCGAAGCTTCAGCGTTACGACAGCCATCGGCAACCTGCGAAAGCGGAACAGAACTATCGTTCTTACAGAACCTCCTCGGGCCTCAATATCAACATTGGAATTGGTACCTTTCCCGGCTACGGCTACTATCCCGGGTTCGGCAGCTTTGGATATCTCGACCCCTATCGGTTTGACGGTTATGGCTATGACCCCTACCGCTACGGCAGCTTTGAGGCTCCTGATCTATTGAAAGATCCGTATTTTCGAGAGCGGTATCGCTACGACAGTCAGTTTCCTGGACGGTATCGGGTCCCTAAAGTGCCCCGTAGTTCGACAGCCATTGGACTTGAAGAATTGTACGGATTCAATCGAACCCCCGACCCACGTGATGGTGCATCCATCCTAGTTGAATCGCAATCAGAAACTGGGGATTTGGGTAAGGCCACGGAACAATTGGCCAGAGGCCTGGAAGTCAGCGAGTACGGTGAGGCGTGGCTGGAGTACCTTGCTCCTCGCCGATTGGCATCGTTGATTGCCGAGAGAAAGACTCAGGGAAAGACTGCAGAGTTGCAGGAGTTGTTGACGCATTACGACGGTGTGGTTGCGAATCCAGAACTCCGATACATCACTGCGACACCCGGGTTTGCAGAGACAAGAGAACGACTCAAGCGTTATTTTGGCCAGTCGACCAGCGAGTTGAATGGTCGAACCATTCGCGTGGTGCCTTCGACCGTTGAACCTCCATTATCAGAGACGCGTGACCAACCGGAAACCTTGCCAGTTCCCCAATCTTCGGCGGAACCCGAGCCCCGTTTGAACTCTGCCAATGGTGTTTGACCGTACTTCGGGTAGTCCGTTATCCAGCTGATGACGAGTTTCGCGAAGGTCAGGTCGTTGACTGGTACCGAGACTTGATTCCGAAAATCTACGGGGCGACGTACTTTTCTGCCTGATGCAAGGTGCGAGCAGATTCACGTTACGTGCCGCTATCGGCATGATTTTATTTCGGTCCCGCGCTTCAACACAATGACCAGACGTCCGGCAGCTGCAATTCAGCGACAGTGGGATTCACCGCGTGTCGGGAGAGCAGCTGGTTTGGGTTGGTTTTATCTGACAATGCCTGTCTGCCATTCTTCCAATCTCAACAGCCTTCGCGATGCTGCGAGCTGTTAAACTGGCGAGGTCAGGAAAATGCCCCCGCTTGGCCATGAGCCGATTTTCAATGTTTGCCAATCGCTGAGTTCAACTGAAGAGTCCAGTTGCCATTTTGACGGGATAGGAGTTGCAGCAATTTTGGCAGTACTTCAAGGTTGAATTGTGATGAGCTGGAAATGGGCGTGACGTGAACATCCCTGCCGAAGAATTTTGGGTTGATCGAGAGCAATACACATGCCGTTTTCATCCTTCTGTATCTCAGTCGTTGCTCGTGCATGCATGGGATTGGGAACGCGATTCCAAGTTCATCATCGAGCTGCAATTCAGACCTTGCCCCTGAGCATGATCGTGACGGGGTTACTTTTCTGTGCCAGTGACTTCTGTATCGCACAGTCACCTGTGACTGGATTACCCGTGGTTGATGGCGGGACGCTGGATCCGCGAACGCGTGCGTTGATCAAAACCCACTGTGGAAGCTGCCATGGTGGAGAAGTGAAGGAAGCAGAGATCAATTTTGATGCTTATGACTCAGTCCAGAAAGCTCGCGATAATGTTGAGGTCTGGCTGAAGGTTCGTCAGGTTTTGAATAGTCAGCAAATGCCACCACCCGACGCGCCGCAACCTGACGAGGCTGATCTGCTGCGATTGATTTCCTGGACCAATGCATTTTTGAAGGCTGAGGCGAAATTGAAAGCAGGCGATCCAGGAGAGGTTTCATTGCGGCGTCTAAGCAATGCTGAATACGATTATGCAATTCGTGATTTGACAGGTCTGACGGTTCTGAACCCAACGCGGGATTTGCCTGTGGATGGTGCGGCCGGAGAAGGTTTTACGAACGTGGGAAGCGGGCAGGCAATGTCACCCTCACTGTTGGGCAAGTATCTGGATTCAGCGAAACGAGTGGCAGAGCATCTGGTGTTGTTACCCACGGGAATTGAGTTCAGTCCGTCAACAACCCAGCGTGACCGAACCAATGAAAAGTTGGCCGACATTCAGGCATTTTATCGCCGTTACACTGCCGATGGGGGTGGTTCCGCAGTCGACTTGCAGGGCATCAAGTTTCAGACAAATCAGGGAGGTTTGTTGCCAATCAAGTTGTACCTTCAGACGTTGCTTGAGAGTCGTGAGATTCTGCAGGCAGGGGATGTTACGGTTGCCGCAGTCGCATCGCAGACTGGTTTGAATCAGCGTTATCTTTCCGAGCTTTGGAACATGCTCGCTGGGACGGGATCAAATTCTTTCTTGATTGTTCAACTGCGAACTGCTTTCCAAAGGGCAACGGTTGACGAAGTTGATTCTTTGTTGACCAAAATCAATCAGGCTCAGAATGGGTTTTGGAAATTCAACTCGATTGGTCATATCGGTCGGCAAGGCGGCCCCCAACGCTGGATGGAACCGATCATCCCTGTGGTTGATGAGCAGGAATTGCGTTTGCCTTTGGGCAAAGCAGATGAGGGGAATGTGATTCCCGTGTGTTTGACAGTTCATGATCTTGGTGATGGAGATGCACAGGACTTTGTGTTTTGGCAAGAGCCCCGTCTGCTGCTGGAACCTGATGCTCGTGGCGCACAGGATGCAATCATGTTACGGGATGTGAACAGATTGAGTGCCAAGGTACGCTCGATTCAGCAGCGAGAGTTGGCTCAGACCTCCGGGTATTTCAAGCGGATGCTGAAATCCCTTAAGCAACCAGGAACGTTACAACCGAAGTCAGATCAAGCGTTTGATACCGAAGGTTTGAACCGTGACTTGCTGGCGAGTTGGTTTGCGTACGCTGGATTGAAGCGTGAGGACACACGCAGAGTCGATGCGTTGTTTACGAGTCAAATGTCCAAGGTGCAGGGATATGATGCGATCAAAGGCTGGGGAGTTGCAGCTACTCCAAGCATGCTGACGAATCGTTCTGAAGAGAGCATCAGTTTTTTGACTCTGACAATTCCACCTCGTGCAGTTGTGGTACATCCATCACCAAGCAGTGCGGCTGTGGTCGCCTGGAAAAGTCCCGTTGCCGGGAACTTCGAATTGGACTGTTCCATAGCAGATGCAGATAACAAGTGTGGGAATGGATCGGCTTGGAGAATCGAGCATCGTACCAAGTGGGGAACCAAGCTTGTTGCGGAAGGAGTCATGGACAATGGTGGTGGTGATCGCTGGACCAGTACGCGGCCGCTGAATTTGGATCAGGGGGATGTGGTTGCGTTGATGATTCTTGCCAGAGACAAGAACCACAGTTGTGATACAACGCATGTGGAACTGAAGTTGGTGGAGAAGGAAGGGCTTGAGCGGAAATGGATTTTGAGTGAGCAGGTGGTTGATCGTGTACACGAAGGCAACCCCATTGCGGACACATTTGGCCATGCAGACGTATGGAACTTCGGGCAAAGTGTTCCAGAGTCTGCGCTTCAGATACCGGATGGGTCAGCCTTGTCGGCGTGGCGGTCCCAAGCGATTTTGTTGATGGAAAAACCGGAGGTTGGCAAGGAACGGGAATTGGCAAGGTTGGCCGATGAAATCCAGCGAGTTGTTACGACAGATGAGCACAAGACACTTTCTGCTGCTGATCAGGAACTCCGCAAGCAGATTTTTGATTGGCGTGGCCCCTTGAGCTGGATCAGTCTGGGAAAGTCATCTTTGGAGGAATCGGATCAGCAAGCTTCGGGAGAGAAAAATGCATTGTCGTCTGGTTTGCATCCTGATGGCAGCAAGTTGCAACCCAACGACCTGTGTACTCACGGTACATCAACCCTACACTTCGATATTCCTGCCGAGTTCAAGGCAGCTGAACTGGTAACCAACGCGAAAATGCATGCAGCCAGTGGAGTTGAGGGGGCTGTCCAGTTGCAGGTTCATGACAAGAGGATTGCGGCTCCTGAGTTTGATTTTGGTGGCACGTTTTTGGTGCATCCCGAGGGATTGAAAAGTGAGCGGATAAGGTCGTCGGTGCGCTCGTTTGCCGAATTTTTTCCTCCGGCATTATGTTATTCGCGAATTGTTCCTGTTGATGAGGTGGTGACATTGAGGCTGTTTCACCGCGAAGACGATTATCTGTCGCGTTTGATGCTCAATCCGGCTGAGACACGCGATTTGGATCGACTGTGGAATGAGTTGCTCTTCGTCAGTGATGAGCCGCTAAAGTTGGCTGTTTCGTTTGAGCAGATTGCTGAGTTCGCTACACAGGATCGCCCCGACCTGGTCACCGCATTTGAACCATTGCGAGAGCCCATCAATCGTCGAGCGGATGAGTTTGGAAAACGTAAAATGGCGTTGGAACCATTGCAACTGACGGCTGTTGTGAATTTTACGGAACGCGCCTGGCGACAGCGACTTGATGGACCATCGCGGCAGCGACTGATGGAATTTTACCGCCGCCGACGAGACGAGGGGATGCAACATCCCCGCGCGTTGCAAGCCTTGGTTGTTCGCGTTTTGACGGCACCTGAATTCCTTTACAAGCTGGAGTCGCCGCAATCGGGAACAGGTCAATCTGATGTGAACGCAGAAGCATTGGCTTCAAGGCTCAGTTTCTTCCTGTGGTCTTCTGTGCCGGACTCGGAGTTGATGGAACTTGGCAGGCTCGGCAAACTGCATGACGAACAAGTGATGAGGCAGCAGATGCGGCGGATGTTAAAGGATCCTCGTGCCAAAAGGCTTGCCGAACAATTTGCCTGCCAGTGGTTGCACTTCCGGGACTTCGACCGGAATGATGATAAGAACGAAAAACTGTATCCAAACTTTGCGGCGTTGAGAAAGAGCATGTACGGTGAGACTATCCGGTTTTTTCAGGACATGTTTCAGCACAATGGATCGATCCTCGACATGATCGATGCGGATCATACCTTTGTCGATCAGGCACTGGCAGAACATTATGGATTGGAGTGGGATCCAGACAAACAGGTCAGTGACGAGTTTTCGAGTGACGGCCAATGGCAACGTATCGACGGCCCTCAGCTGAAAGGCCGCGGAGGTGTTCTGGGGATGGCGACCTTTTTGGCCAGTCAGTCCGGTGCATCGAGAACCAGTCCAATTCTTCGGGGAAATTGGATCTTTGAGACTTTGCTTGGTGGACATCTGCCGAGGCCACCTGCAGATGTTCCGTTGTTACCTGAGTCAGTCCCCGAGGGTCTGACATCCAGAGAATTGATCGAGAAACACAGTTCGCTGGCCGCTTGTGCGAAATGCCATGCCCACATTGATGGGTTTGGTTTTGCACTGGAAGGCTATGATGCGCTGGGCGGGTTGCGCAAGACGGTTGTGGACACGGAGGCAACATTGGTGGATGGGCGAGTGATTGCGGGTTCAGAAGGTCTGCGGCACTATCTGCTAAACGAGCGTCGTGAAGAGGTGGTCCGCCAGTTTTGTCGTAAATTGCTCGGCTTTGCACTTGGTCGAGAAGTGCTGTTGTCAGATGAACCGTTGCTGGATCAGATGCAGCTTGCCCTGCGTAAGGGTGACTATCATTTTGAAATTGCGGTCGAGCAGATAATCACAAGTCCGCAGTTTTGTCAGATTCGTGACGAGCCAAAGAGCTTCCACCCACAATCGTTCAACCACGCAGGAAAGCTTGATGACCAGTAAGAATTTATCCCGGCGTTGGGCCTTGCGTGGGTTGGGTGTATCGATGGCACTGCCATGGATGGAGTCAACGACCGCGTGGGGCGATAAGACGGCACACGGCAAGCAACCCGAGGCTTCTTCAGACAACGCCGCGCCGGTAAGAATGGCGGTGTTGTTCTCGGGATGTGGCTATCATTCCAAAGAATGGTGGGCACGAGGCAGTGGAGCAGAGATGGAGGTTGGCAAAGTACTCAAGCCGATCGAGTCATTTCGCGATCGGATGGTCTTCATCAATGGACTTTACAACGCAGAGGCATTGAAAGGAAATATTCACAGTTCACAGACGGGAAACCTGCTGTCCGGGTCTCCCTTGTCGGCAGGTGGGACCATTCGCTCGGGAACGAGCATGGACCAGATTGTTGCCCAGCGGGTTGGGAAACGCACAAAATTGCCAAGTCTGGTTTTGGGTTGCGAGAGAGCCAATCCATCGGTGCACAAAAATTACTCGATGCTGTACAGCTCGCACATCTCCTGGAGCAGCCCGACTTCCCCCACTCCCCTGGAAGTGTATCCGGCTCTGGCCTTTGACCAGCTTTTCAAAGAACCCGCCGGTCGCAGTGACCAAAGTGTCATCGATGCAATTTTGCAGGATGCAAGTGATGTCCGTCGACGTATCAGCCAGTCTGATCGACAGAAACTTGACGAATATCTGAACTCGGTGCGGGAAGTAGAGAAACGGATTGAGCAAGCTGGTCAGCAGGGTGAGTTGCAGGGCTGGCGACCCACATTGTCAGAACCGAATTTACCACGCCCAGCAGATGGTTATCCACAGGACATTGTTGAACACATGCGGTTGATGTGTGACATTCTGGTATTGGCGTTTCAGACCGATACCACGCGCGTTTGCACGCTGAAATTGAATAATGATCATGGGACTTTGCGGTTTCCCCACCTCGGTGTTGATTACATGATTCATCACCTGTTGTCTCATACGGATTCAGAAGACTGGTTGAAGGTGAATCAGTTCTTCCTTGAACAGGTTGGATACATCGCGAAGCGTCTGGATTCGATTCAGGAAGGTGAACGCACTGCGCTGGACAACTCCATGATCATGCTTTGTTCAAGCATGCTGACTGGAAATCATGACGCCACGCGTCTACCGGTGGTCTTGCTGGGTTCTGCGGGTGGGCAAATCAAAGGCGGTCAGAATCTGGATTACTCCGGCGAATCTGATCGACAGATGTGCCGACTGTATCTCAGCATGATGGATAAGATGGGAGTCAAATTGAGTCAGTTCGGTGACGCAACGAAGCGTATCCCGGAGGTCTAAAATCGGGTCGATCATGTTTTGCTGAGTCTGTGCATCACCCCTGCCAGACAACCAGCATCAGAAAGCGTTTGTCAGTTTAATGAATCGATGCATTCCTTCATTCAATTCTGGTTTTCATCGCACTTGCGATGCTAGGTTGGCTGCCGATCCGGGTTTCCGCTGTTGGGTCGGTGACGGTTGGAGAAGACAGTCGAACTGGTCGTCTTCGGATGGCCGCAAAAGAAGGCCGCAAAAATAGGGCAGGAAAAACAGGGCAGGAAATTTTTCTCGAGACGGTCTTATCGCATCCGGAGGGGCAGGCGTGTGTTTCCTGCCATCTTTCTTCTGCTGCGTTTGTGGATCCTCGTCCTGTGTCACCGGGTGCGGTCAGGGGCCACAACGGTCGACGTAATGCACCATCATTGATCGAGGCCGCATGCGAGTTGGCGAGATGTGATGGTTGATATTCTCGGAGGCAAGTTTTGTGGATTGCAGCGAGCGGCAGGCAGTTTCACGGCAGGCAGTTTCACGGCAGGCAGTTTCACGGTAGGCAGGGGAGCATCGTGTGCTTCGGGCCATGGTCAGGTCGAGCAATGGATGACGTCAAAAATGCCGATAATGAACGAACGTCATTGCACAGCGTCAAAGCAGATGCTGACGAGCGGCGCTTAGCCTGAGGATTCTGGTTGCCGTAAATCGTTTGTCAATAATGAGTTGCGTTAAAATTACATGATGGTTAGAATAATGGGGACGGTTCAGGCATCTGAGACATAGGCGTGTCCCACCAATCCGCTTTGAATTGCCTTGAACGTTTCCCACAAAGGCTGGGTCCAAGTGGTTTCGGAAATGTTCGCCGTTAACCGCGATCTTGTTGATTTTCCAAGTTTCCTGTCAGGCGTTTTGCTCAGCGAGATTGAAACGCCCATCTTGTTGAAAGATTGATCATGCTCAACCGAAGAAAGCTGCTCCAAGGTGTTGCGACCGGCGTTGGCGCTGCATTCAGCTCGTCACTTTCTGGGCAACAGCTGTTCGCTTCTTCGACAACGGGTACCACTGCCAAGCGTGTCATTTTCTTCATGCAGAATCAGGGTTTTGATCCCAAGACGTGCATTCCCGAGGGCATGAAGAAGAGCGGTTCATTGGCGAAAGTAAAGCTTCCTGAACCGATCAGTGCTCTTGAGCCTTACAAGGAACGATTGCACATCATCAATGGCTTGCATGGCACTCATACCAGCCCATCGCACAGTGCATTTTTTGGGGCTTTGGGCGGTTACCGTGGTGGCGATGGTGTGCCACCAAGCGGATCGACCATTGATCATGAATTGGGCAAGGCGTTGCCAGAGACATTGTTGCCTCATCTTTGCATCGGAATGGATTCGCTTGAAAACATGACAGCCAAGCCAACGCTCGCGACGTTGTCAGCCAGCGGTGCGGGTCAACCAATTTTCATGCATTCGAATCCGAATCATCTGTACCAGATGTTGTATGGCGGCATCTCTACAGGCGACATTCAGTTGCAGCACGAAGCACGCTCAAATCTATTCAACCAAATTGAACGCTTAGCTGCATCAAAAGGGCAATCGTTGCCATCGGCTGACCAGCAGCGGTATGGTCAATACGTCCAAGGTTTTCAGGATGTCAATGGTTTGCGGGAACGTTTGGATACGGTTTCCGATCATCTGCGAAAGTTTGCACCCGTGGTTGATGAGCGGTACACCAAGCCCGAGTTTGAAACTGATTGGCACGATGTTCTGTTGGATCTGGGTATTTCAGCCGTGACATCGGGGATCACCAACACGCTGACGATTGGTTCAGGGCGCGGTGAGATTTTTGGTTCCTGGAAAGGTGTCGGTGTTGAACAACAAGGTCACAATCTTGGCCACATGAACCAGCATGGAAATCCGATTTGGGTCAAGATTCGTCAGTACAACAGTCGAATGCTGGTGAGAATCATGCATGCCTTGGAGAGTGTTCCTGAGGGCAATGGAACGATGATGGACAATACGTTAATTGTCTATACGAGCAACAACGCTGACAAGCAGCATACCAATGGTGCGAATTGGCCCGTCATGTTGTTGGGTAATTGCGATGGTGCCTTCAAGACTGGATGTTTTACCCAGTTGGATGGTAAACGTCCCATCAATGCACTTTACACGTCGATTTTGCGGGCGGCCGGGCAGACTGTTGATCGCTTCAACATGAGTGAACAGCTGGCCAAGAAATTTGATAATGATAGCGGTCCTGTCAAAGAACTGATGATATGAGCAAGCTCAATGTTGTGTGGGTGTTGACGTTGTTGTGGAGTCTGTTCTCCGTGGCACATGGCGAAACTTATACACCGGGAACGAAGGTCAACAAGAACTTCAAGAGTTTTGCCGAGCCGTTTTTAGCGACACACTGTGGAGATTGTCATGGTGAGACGGATCCGGAAGGCAATCTTTCGCTGACTGACTTGGGTCCCGTCGATGAAGTCAATTCGGCGGTTTGGAAAAGTGTCTGGGCTCAGGTTGCTTTGAAGGAAATGCCACCACGGGATGCGTCTGACGTTGGTGTTGTGGAACGGTTGCAGTTTTCGGATTGGATTGTTGGCGAACTTCAGCGAGTGATGCGTGACAAAGGTGGTTTTCGGGCTCATCTTGATCCCGACAAAGGCAACTTTGTGGATCACGATCTGTTGTTTGAATCGCTGCCGGCGGATATCAAACTCATGCCGACTGCGTCTCCGGCAAGAATCTGGCGTGTGACTCCCCAGGAGCACATGACCCGCTTGAATGCGTTGATCAATCAAGAGCCGGAATTTGATCCAGAGAAGCCTGGTCTACGGACTCAGGGTGATGTTGTGCCTACCAATCACGGTGGCGAACTTAAAATCTATTTTGGTACCGATCGCATCATCAAGTGGCAGGGCGGGACGGTGGCCTATGCTACCGCGGTCAAGAGTACTCCGGCCATTCTTTCCTCGGTTCGGGCACATGGACTGGAGAATTATCCAGACTTCTATACGGTCAACAGCGCTGAGGCGACTCAGATACTGGGTGTTGCCGGAGATGTCATTCGGTACATGGCTCGGGGGCCTCTAAGTATCGCCAAGCCTTATCAGATTACGGATGATCCAAAGTCGATCGAAGACAAAATGAAAGGCGATCTTCGTGGGCTACCGACAAGTATCGTTTATAGCACCAAAGTGATGCGTCCTATGACGCCGATTCACACGTTGTTTGAAGCCAATGAGTTGACTGATGAAGGTACACGTGAGGCCGTTCGTTTCCTGTTTGAGGCATTGTGTTTTCGTCCGCCCAACAAACAGGAAGAAGATGAGTATTTCAAGATCGTCAAACAAACGGTCGACAAAATTGGCAAGGATGAGGGGATGGTGCTGGGGCTGTCTTCGATTTTCCTGGATCGCGACGCGTTGTTCAGACCAGAGCTGGTTGAGAGTGGCCAAGCTGATCGTCATGGTCGCGTCATGTTGCAGGATTGGGAACTGGGGCTGGCAGTCAATCACGCTTTGCGGTACCTGCAACCGGACGACCAGTTGCGCCGTGCGATCATCGATGGACGTATGCGAAACAGAGCGGATGTAAAGCGTGAAGTGGAGCGGATGTTGTCGGATGACAGGATCCGCAAACCTCGCATCCTGCGATTCTTTCGGGACTATTTTGACTATGATCTGGCTGGTTACATTTGCAAAGACACCAAGGCTCTTGGTGATACAGGTGCGTCTGCGGGGACAGCACACTACAGGGCAATGTTCGACGGAACCGCGAGTACTGACCGTTTGGTTGAATTGATTCTGGAAGAAGACAAAGATGTACTCAAGCAACTGCTGACCACGAGCAAGGTGGTGGCCAACCGTGGGGACAACATTTACTTTGGTCAAAGACGCACAAGGGCCGAAGAGAAGGCTTCGGTCGAGCACGCCAAAAAATTGGCGGCTGAATTAGCAGCCAAAGAGGCGGCGGAAAAAGAGGCCTGGTTGAAGGCCAACCCCGGCAAGAAGCCACCAAAGGAGAAAAAGAAGAGGGCTCCCAAGGTCAATCACAAAGTGGCCGAAGCCAAGCTTGGTGGCTCGAAAATCTACGCTCGCGTCAGTCGGCGGAGTTTCGGGGCGGGCACCATGAAACCTGATCGTGTTTTGGCGGAGTCACCCTTGGAGCAACGTCGGGGTATTCTCACACATCCCACCTGGCTCGTGTCTCATTCGGATGCCATGGATAACCATGCAATCCGTCGTGGTCGATGGATCCGCGAGCGATTGCTGGGGGGAGGCATTCCAGATGTACCCATCACTGTGGACGCCATGTTGCCGGATGAGCCAGGCAAGACATTGCGTGAGCGCATGAAGGTAACCCGAGAAACGTATTGTTGGACCTGCCACAAAAAGATGGATCCTCTGGGGTTACCGTTTGAAATGTACAATCACGCCGGGCTCTATCGTACGACGGAACTGGGGCACTCTTTGGATACGACGGGTGAGATCATTGATTCGGGTGACCCATCGCTGGATGGTAAAGTTTCCAATGCGGTTGAATTGATCGAAAAGTTGGCTGCAAGTGAACGCGCCGAGCAAGTATTTGTTCGCCACGCGTTTCGTTTCTGGATGGGGAGAAACGAAAATCTTAACGATGCTCCCGTCTTGCAGGAAGCGCATCGAGCCTACAGTGAGAATGGCGGCAGCATGAAAGCGTTGATTGTTTCATTATTGACATCAGACGCATTTCTCTACCGCACGCGACTCGAACAGCGCGCCGACTGAAATGCGGGATGAGTGGGGCTGTTCCTGTTTTGTATTGTCCCGTTGGATGTTGTTGAGGCTCACTGGATTGAGCGGTTTACCTGCCAGTGAAGTTTGCAGTTGTGCTTTTCTATTGACTCAGGCGATGTATTCCCTCCTGACTCCCGTAGTTTGGATGGATCACCTACCATTTGAGCTTGGTTAATCAGTTCGAAGACGAGATTGGTGGAAACAAATAGTGATGAAAAAACTGTTTCGCTGGATAGTTCGCCTGGCTGGATTGGCGGGCTTCGTTGCTGCTGCTGCGGGAGGGTTGCGGGTATTCAATCATGGAAGAGAATTTCCGGGGCAGTTTTCACTCGCGGCTGGCATGATTCTGATGTGCGGTGCTTTCAGCTTGAGTCGTTTGATGCAACCGCGCGATTGATAGAGGACATGCGCAAATCAACATCCTGATTGTGTTGTGATTTGCATGTCATCTGGTTGGTGATTGTTTCGCCTGGGAGATGCGTTCGTGTCAACGCGTCGGATTTTCGTACCAGAAGACACCAAGGTCATGCACTTCTTCGCAGGTGAGTAGATCCAAGTCACCGTCACCATCGAGGTCAAGCATTTCAATTCGATCGAACTTTCTTCCTTGTTGGTCACTGATGGCATGATCGACCCAGCCATCGGGTCTGTTTTCTTTCCAGCTGACGGCGATCATCTCGTCTTTCTCGCGTTGTGCTTCGGCCGTGGTCACGATATCGGGTCGTGCGTCTCCATTGATATCGGCGATGGCGACACCTTTGCCAGCTTTCAGACCGAAAGGCAGTGGCAGGATGGTTTCGCTCCATTTGCCGGTTGATTCAGATTCGCAACAAACCAATTCACCGTTCAACGTGGCACAGATGACGGTTGTTGCCGTGTCATCGGGTGAAAGTTTGCCACTGGTCAGAAACATGACTTGTTTGTTTTTTCCTCCGACGAGTCGACGTTTCCAGATTCCTGTAGAGTTGCCGGGATTTTTCAACCAGTAGATGCCTGACTCCTTGCCGAATCGATCCGAATACAGGATATCGGGATGATTGTCTGCATCGAGGTCGACGGATTGGATCGACATGATCCAACTGGCTTTGGCCAGTGGATGCAGTTTCCATGCAGCGGTGTCTCTTGAGTTTTCAGGGTTTTCGAGCCATCCAATCATGGCATCGTTATTTTTGGAACCAACCACAAGATCAACTCGGCCATCTCTGTTGACGTCCATTGGCATGGCAAACATCCAACGCCGCCCGGTGGATTTAGTAAAGGCCTCTGTCTTCCATGATTTGGTTTCGAGATAATCGATCTTGGACTTTGGCGCCCAGTGAACAAACACATTATTGAGTTTACCCTCGGCGCAAGAAACCACATCAATGGCTCCGTCCCCGTCCAAGTCTACTGAGACTGCGTCTTCCACTCCTTTGATAGAACCCACAGTGACCGCTGGCCATCGGTCATCTGCTTTGTTGGGGCCGGGATTCAGGTAGACCACAACTGCACCACCTTCTTCCCAACCCGTGGTGATATCAAGGAGGCCATCACCATTGACGTCCAGGATTCGTACACCATCGGCACCACGCTTGCCGGCACCACGATCACTCGAGTCGATGGTGTGGCGTTTCCATGTTTCGGCAATGACAGTTTCGGTTTCTAGAATCGTGGTGGCTGCGATACTCAGGAAAATCAGGGCATACAGGTTTCTCATGGAAGATCTGTCTCTCTTGTGGGGGCCGCGTGGTATCACTTTGATCATGATACGTTAACCGCGTTGCGATGTGAAATCAGTTATAAGTTGTGCCCATCAATGGGTGTCAGTGAAATCACCAATTCGATTCATCTGACAGTTTGAGCGTGATTTGTCAGCAGTTGTTGGCGTTAAAGCAACGCATAGGAATCGCGGATGATCAGGCCCCTGACCCAGTGGAATTCAGATTCATGATTAAAATTTTAATGAGCTTATTTCTGTTGCTGCCACTGACATTTGCGCGAGCCGATGATCAAAGTGATGTGGTGGATGTGGTTGAAATTGATCGGCTCCAGCCCAATAGCGGTTATCGATTGATATGGGAGCCACATCTGGCAAAGTGGAGCAGCAAGCATTTTGTTTGTTGTTACGGTTTGCAGTTGCAAGGGAAAACAGACATGGGTGATATCGTTTGCTCAATTTCCCGAGACAGTGGCAAAACATGGTCGCCTCGGACCATGGTTTTTGATCATCGGGTGCGAAATGGAACGGTGCAGTATGCGTACAACAATTCTGTTTTGTTTCGACCACCAGGCCAGGATGTGATTTGGTTGTTCTGTATGCGGTCGCCGATGCATTATCGTGATAGTGAAAATGCCGATCTGGTTGCGGCTTATACGGTTGATGGTGGATTGTCCTGGCAGCATGTGGAACTCTCTTTGGGCTATCAGGGACCCCTGATCATTGTGGCTGGTATTGAGACCGTGATCCGGGATGGTGTACCGCACTATCTGCTGCCAGCCCATCGGAATACCAGACGACGTGATCGGCACGGAGATCGCCGACAGTTTGTGCTGGAGAGTAACAGTTTGGTGCACTGGAAAATGGCGGACTATGTCGATTACCCGGAAAGCAACGCAGTCTTTCTGCACGAGGGCAAAATCGCAAAATCTGATCAGGGTTCAGGCTTGAAAATTGTCATGCGGACCGCTGGCATGGCAAAGGAACGACCGCTTGATCCACCTGTGGCCTGGTCGTCAATTAGCACTGACGGAGGCAAGCGTTGGTCCGTTGCCAAGCCGGAGTCCGATCTGCCGAATTACCGGGCCAAGAGCTTTTATGGTGTTGATGCTCCGGGACAGTACATTTATGTCTACAACGACAACGCGAATCGGGAGGGATTGTGGTACAAAACGAAAGCGAACGGCGAAAAGTGGTCCCCGCCGAAACGGTTCTATCATGAGAATAATCGCAACAGCTATCCAACCTTAGTCGAGGAAAAGTCTGGTCAATGGATTGCTGTCTGGGACAGTTCCAATTCCCCTGAGAAAAAACGCACGTCGATTCGCTTTGGGCGTTTGAAGTCGCAGTGAATGTCTGATCAAGGTAAGGCACCGGCGGAGAGGTTTACCGTCCCTGCAGCANAAGATCCCAGCGAAGCAGAAGATCCCAGCGAAGCAGAAGATCCCAGAGTCGTAGTTGTCAGGATCGAAGGTTTGTGGATTTGATTTGGATNTGGTGAGGCGAGAAGACTAGTGCAGTGCAGGGGAGTGCAGTGCAGGCCAGAGCAGCTTTCGCCTCATGATTGCGGTTTGGGTTTTTTGAGAAACAGTTATCTATCGTCACCTTTATTCTTCTTTTCGAACTTGCCATGCTACAAATCATCACACGAATCAGTTCTTTGATATTCACGGTCAGTCTTGTCGTTTCTGCAAACGCGTCTGAGTTGCCGAATGTTGTTTTGATTTATGCAGATGATCTCGGTTTCGGAGACGTGCAATGTTACAACCCGAGCCGAGGAAAAATACCGACGCCTCATATTGACCGATTGGCATCGGAGGGAATGAGATTCACTGATGCGCATTCTTCTTCTGGTGTCTGTTCACCTTCGCGGTACACCATCCTGACTGGTCGCTACCACTGGCGATCTCGATTGCAATCCGGCATTGTTGGTTTGTGGGGTAATCCGCTCATTGCACCCGAACGACTCACGATTGGTGGTTTAGCCAAACAGCAGGGTTATGACACGATTGCGATTGGCAAGTGGCATTTGGGATGGTCTTGGCCGATTCCACAGGAACGGGCCAGACAATTCAAGGCTGGTCCCAGTGGTAAAGAGGTCAACGGTGAAACGCTGGCCGTATGGCGTGAAGTTTTTTCGCAGCCGATCCAAGGCGGTCCAACAGCCGTGGGTTTTGACCAATACTTTGGAACGGATGTCCCCAATTGGCCACCCTATTGTTTCATCGAAAATGAGCGTACGGTTGGGATTCCAACACATTATTTGTCGCAATCATTGATCGGGAATAATCAGGCGAGCATGCAGGGCCCTGCATTGAAAGATTGGACATTGGAGCCAATTTTGCCAACGCTTGGAAATCGANCTGAAAAATACATTCAATCGCGAGCGAAGTCCAACACACCCTTTCTCCTGTACATGCCTTTGACGTCACCTCACACTCCGCTGTCTGTGAATGAAGCGTGGAAAGGAAAGAGTGGGCTTGGGTTGTATGCAGATTTTGTGATGGAAACTGATAACATCGTGGGTCAGGTGGTCGGTGCACTCGACAAGGCAGGCTTAGCAGATAACACATTGGTGCTTTTCACTAGTGACAACGGTTGTGCTCCGTACATTGGAGTTTCGAAGTTGGAGGAGCAAGGGCATTATCCCAGTGGGCCGCTTCGAGGTTACAAAGCAGACGCGTGGGAAGGAGGACATCGTGTTCCTTTTATTGTGCGTTGGCCGGGACAAGTAGAGCCAGGCAGTGTTTGTCATCAACTGGTTCATCAGGCTGACTTGATGGCAAGTTTGGCCGATGTTACTGATGCAAGCTTAACGATGGATCAAGCAGAAGACAGCTTCAGCATTCTGCCGTTGTTGCAGGGCCAAGACACTCCCATTCGGACCACTTCCATCAGTTGCTCAATTCGGGGGGTGCCCAGTCTTCGTGATGGAGCGTGGAAATACATCGCAGCACCTGGTTCGGGCGGATGGGGCAAGGGGGGAGATCAAAGTCAGTCTGTGCAGCTGTATAACCTTGCGGAAGATCTGGGGGAGGCTCGTAATCTGGCAGATAGGCATCCTGACAAGCTTGACCAAATGCAGGGTTTGTTGGAGAAGCTGATCACAAATGGAAGAAGTACACCGGGGCCCAAGCAGGGCAATGATGTTCCTGTGAGAAGGTATCCGGCAAAACGGTAAGACTTGCTTTTCATTTCCAAAATGAATTGACTTGTACGGGACCTGCCGCCGTTGGTCAGTTATGATGGAGCCGAGCTCCGTTTACGTTGCTCGCTGCCCGCCGTGAATCTGATCCCACCTCAACGATGATTATTTGGCTGACGATGATGTTGCGCCCATCGCTCATGACGCTCGTTTTGATTTCCAGTTTTCACTGGTCTCTTGGCTGTCAGTTGGCTGCCGCTGCAGATGATCTGACTTACGAGCAGCACATCCGCCCGATTTTTCGTGCACACTGTTTCGATTGTCATGGAGCGACTGAGGAACTGGAAGGTGAGCTGGATTTGCGGCAGGTCCGGCTGATGAAGCAAGGTGGATCCAGTGGGCCAGCGCTTGAGTTGGACAAGCCTGCGAGCAGCTTGGTCTTAACCAGAGTTGAAGCAGGTGAGATGCCGCCCGGAGAGGTGAAGGTATCCCGTGAAGAGATTCAAATTCTCAGACGGTGGATTGAGCAGGGGGCGGCCACTGCTCGTCCGGAAGCCGATACAATCGAAACTGGCTTGGGTGTCACTCCAGAGGAACGAGCTCATTGGGCTTATCAACCGATTCGTGACAAGATTGCTGTTCCGCAGGGAGTGGCTCCCGAGCGTGACAGTTTGCACCGCAATGGCATCGATTTGTTGGTGCAGTGGCGGATAAAAGAAAATGGACGCGGTGAAATATCAGCTGAAGCAGATCGTCCAACACTCATCAAGCGTGCCTACTTTGATCTACTCGGTTTGCCACCTGCTCCGGAACAGCTCACCCGATGGGTTCAGGACCCCCGAGCCGATTGGTACGAACATTTGCTGACTCATCTGTTGGGCATGCCGGCGTATGGGGAACGCTGGGGTCGGCATTGGTTGGACATCGCCGGGTACGCTGATTCGGAAGGGTACACGGTCAAGGATGCAGAACGCCCGTGGGCATGGAAGTATCGTGATTGGGTGATTCGTGCTTTGAACCAGGACAAGCCGTTTGACCAGTTCATCACAGAACAGCTTGCGGGTGATGAATTGGCTGGGCCCATGGATGGTGATTTGACGGAAAGACAAATCGAGTTGTTAACAGCAACTGGATATTTGCGCATGGCTGCGGATGGGACAGGCAGCGGAGCCAATGACGAGGCAGCGCGTAACCAAGTGATGACCGATACACTTAAAATTGTGGGGACGTCACTGTTTGGCTTGAGTGTTCAATGTGCGCAGTGTCACGATCATCGCTATGATCCCATTCCACAGTCAGACTATTATGCTCTGCGGGCGATTTTTGAACCGGCTTTAGATTGGAAGGCCTGGAAGACTCCCAACGCCCGTCGGGTATCACTTTATACGAGTGCTGATCGAGCTCTGGCGGCCGAGATTGAATTGAAGGCAAAGAAAGTTGCTGATCAAAAAGCTGCCAAGCTGGCGGAGTTCATGAAGCAGGCCTTGGACGAGGAGCTTGCAAAATACGATGAGCCGCTGCGAAGTGAGTTGCGAGCTGCCTATGAGACTTCCACCAAGAATCGAACACCGGCACAGACGCAAGTCTTGAAAGCCAATCCCAGCGTGAACATCTCATCGGGAAATTTATATCAGTACATTCCCGACTCGAAGCCAAAACTTGCTGCTTTTGACGAGGAGATCAAGAAGATCCGCTCAGGCAAACCGGTTGAGCAGTTCATTCGTGCCCTGGTTGAACCTGCCAGTCATGCGCCAGAAACAAAGCTGTTTCACCGTGGTGATCCCGCTCAACCTCGCCAGATAGTGGCTCCCGCAGGATTGACTGTCTTAGCGCCCCCTGGAAAACGGGCTGAATTTGCAAGTGACGATTCATCGCTGCCGTCGACAGGTCGACGTTTATCCTTTGCCCGCTGGCTGACCGGTAAGGACAATCCGCTACTGGCAAAAGTCATTGTGAATCGGGTTTGGATGCATCATTTTGGTCAGGGCCTGGTCTCTACTCCTGCCGACTTTGGAAAACTCGGAACTCAGCCGGGTGATGGTCGGTTGTTGGACTGGCTCGCCAATGAGTTCATTGTGGGTGGCTGGAGTCTGAAGCAATTGCATCGCCTGATCATGGGTTCGGCGGTCTATCGTCAAAGTGTGGGATCGGGAGCGTCTGTTTTTTACCAACGCAGGTTGCGACGTCTTGAGGCTGAGACGATTCGCGATCGCATGCTTGCTGCAAGTGGCAGTCTTGATGAAACCTTGTATGGGCCGCCGCTGAAAATCAAAGAAGATGATACAGGGCAAGTGATGGTCGAGGGCGGACAGTTCCGTCGAAGTCTCTACATTCAGACACGTCGCAGCCGACCCGTGGGCATGCTTCAGACATTTGATGCACCGGTCATGAAAACAAACTGTGAAGTGCGTCCGTCATCGACGGTTGCCACACAGTCTCTGGTTCTGCTCAATGGCAAGTTCATTCTTGAGCAGGCTGGTAACCTGGCTGATCGGGTGGCAAAGGATCCAGCTGAGCCGACCAGTTCGCAATTTGCTTTGACTACCAGTCTGAGGAACCGGCAGCCGATGTGGCAATATGGTTATGGTTGGCACGATCAGAACGCGGAACCGCAGACAACTTTCCACCGCCTGGAGCATTGGACCGGGACGCAGTGGCAAGCGGGCAAGGAACTGCCTGATGCAGATTTGGGTTACACGCTTCTGCGAGCTGCGGGAGGGCATCCGGGCAGNGGCNNGAATGCAGTGATACGGAGGTGGACNTCACCTGCCGATGGTGTTGTCACCATCACCGGGGTGCTGAGTCATCCATCTGAAAATGGTGATGGCGTTCGCGGACGTATTGTTTCCAGTGACGCGGGAAGATTGCACGGAGAATGGGTTGCCTACCATGGTAGTGCGCCCACGGTTGTCGAAGGATTTCAGATATCAGCCGGCGAAACAGTTGATTTCATTACCGATTGCCGTGAAGGGACTAATACGGATTCCTACGATTGGAAAACGACGATCGTTCTCCGCCAGAATGATGGTATTGAACACACGATGGTGTCGGAGAAATGTTTCAGTGGTCAGAGGCATTCGTATGCGAATTTGACGGGTCAGATCATTCGTGCCTGGGAACTGGCTTATGGTCGCCAGCCTTCCGACGAAGAAGTCGTCATCGCCGCCGATTTTTTGAAACAACAGTTGGCAGTGCTCGAGTCATCGCCTGATCATGTCAATGAAGGTAGCACTGTTGTGCATCAGGCGATGAGTACGTTGTGTCATTCCCTGTTTGCATCGAATGAGTTTTTGTATGTGGAATAGATTCAGGTTGATTGGCAACATCCAGTTTTGTTTCCGGCAGAACCCGCTGGGAAAGGCGGTGAATCGATGATTTACTCACGGCGTGCATTTCTGCAGCAGCAAGCGATGGGAGTGGGGTCGCTTGCCTTGGCGTGGTTATTGCAGCAGGAAAATGCACCAGCAAAGTTGAAGAAAATCTCGGCTCAATCGGAGATTCTGGACCTTCAGCCAAAAGCGCCGCATCATCAGCCCAAAGCAAAGGCGATGATCTCGCTGTTTCAGCATGGGGGGCCGTCCCACATGGATTTGACGGACCCCAAACCTGAACTTACCCGGTTTGATGGAACAGACTACAAGGAAGACATTGCCTATAGCTTTGCCAACGAAGCAAGCAAGAAATTGATGGGGACGCGATGGAAGTTTTCCAAGCATGGAGAGTGCGGTACTGAATTTTCTGAATTGCTTCCGCAAACGGCGAGTATCGCGGACGATATCTGTCTGATCCGAAGCATGCATACGGGGGCCAATGGGCATGAGGTCTCCATACGGTATTTCCACGGAGGAATTCCGGGGGTGCTTGGTAGAGCGCATTTTGCCTCATGGCTGCTTTACGGGTTAGGCTCGGAAACCCAGGACCTTCCCGCTTACATGGTGTTGACTGATCCCGGGGGGCATCCGGTTGATGGGGTCAATAACTGGTCCAGTGGTTTCATGCCGGCGATGTATCAGGGGACGGTGGTTCGTCCCAAGGAACCGCGGATTCTGAATTTGCAGGCACCCGCGCACTTGCGTGGCCGCCCCCAACAGCAAGGTCTTGATTTCCTGCAGGCTTTGAATCGCCGCCATGCGAATCGCTTCCCCGGTGCAGATGATTTGGAAGCCAGGATTGCGAGTTATGAACTTGCGGCACGAATGCAGACCTCGGCTCACGAAGCTTTGGACATTTCAAGAGAAACCAAGGCGACACACGAAATGTACGGGCTGAATGATGAAACGACACGTGAATATGGAACGCGTTGTTTGATCGCACGGCGACTCGTGGAGCGAGGGGTGCGTTTCGTTCAATTGTTTCTGGCAGGGCAACCATGGGACAATCACAACAATCTTGGCACAACGTTGCCAAGTGTGTGCCGACGAACTGACAAACCATCGGCGGCCCTGGTGAAGGATCTCAAGCAGCGGGGCATGCTTGATGAAGTCATTGTCCACTGGGGTGGTGAAATTGGTCGTTTACCAGTGACTCAAAATCAGGGTGCACCTGAGAAACATGGGCGCGATCATAACGGGCAGGGTTTCAGTATCTGGCTGGCAGGAGGTGGGATCAAGCCGGGAATGGTCCATGGAGCGACAGACGATTTCGGTCATCGTGCAGTCGAGGGTATTGTGACACCCAACGATTATCAAGCGACGCTAATGCATTTATTCGGGTTGCAGTGGGACAAACTTGTATTTGATCATTCGGGGCGTGAAGAAATCATCACTGCTGGAAGAAATGCAAAGGTGGTGACTGAGGTTTTGAGTTGAACATGACGGCATGGGTGCCGTGGCCGGTTCATGGTTGGGCGATGCGATCATGGCTGGGCGATGTGTTCATGGCTGGGCGATGTGTTCATGGCTGGGCGATGAATTGAAACGAGTACAAGTCGCCGTCGCGAATTACAAATTTCAGTTGCACGGGTCGGTCGGCCAGCACTTGCAATTCCGGGTTGTTTTTCCAGACAACCTTTTGTGAAATCGAGTCTCCCGTACACGGTTCACAATCCTTCAGGGAGAAGCCCGGAATCGGCTTGCCATCGAGATCCTGAATTTGCACCGTGATGGATCCGGTATCCGCGGTCACCAGATTCAGTTCCAACGCATTCCCTTGGAAGGTCAGAGGTCGCGTTGTGAGGTGTCCTTTGGTTTCTGCCGCATGCGCCGAAACAAATCCATCGACTCGGTAACTGAATCGTCGAACACGACTGTCTGGACCTGTATAGTAAGCCTCGGTTGCATAAACCGAATACTCGCGCTGGTTTCCGGGTAGTTGCACCAGTCCCCATGTCATGTAATTACTGCGATTGCCCCGGCGATCCTTGGGCGCTGTTTCGGGGATCACGGGTTCAGCCCATCGCTTGAAGTGAAGACCGTCTCGACTTGTCATCAGAATGGGTTCGACACGTTGGCCTTGATTGGGAAGGTAGCGTGTCGGGAATCCAATGAAAAAATGTGGGGCTCGTGGATATCGTTGTATGGCGTTGGTGTAGAGATGTTCTTTTCTCGCATCATCATATTGCAGGCCAACTGGCTGGGTCCAATTCAGGAAGTCATTTGACGTACACACCATGATGTCGCGAATGCCCTGATTGAACCAGCGGTGATAATCGCAGTATTGTTTTTGGATCGGATCATAGAAAGCCAGATTCTGTGAGTCGAAGGCTCCTTCTGTAATCACAGGTGTCTCCTGCATCAACTTCCAGTGCAGACCATCAGCTGATTGAAACGCAAACAATCCATGTTTGGAAGATTTGTCTCCGGGTCTCAACGAACGCCCGCGGCCCAACGCCTTGTACTTTGCCTCCGGTTTACACTTGGGATTCGTATCTTTGAACGGTGTGAAGTTGTGAGTACCCACTCCATTCCAAACGATATTGTTGGCAGTCGATCCGCCGAATTCACAAATCCCAAGTTCGGGTTTCTGCCAATGAATCCCATCCGTGCTTTCGGCATAACAGACAACTTCAGGGTGTGTTGCCCGTTTTGCTTTTTCATCCCAGTGAGATCCTCGATAGTACATCCTGTACTTATCACCATCTTGAAAAATAGTGTAGTAGGCACATGTGTTACCTTCCCAAGGTTTGTTCGTGATCAAAATCACTTCACGCGCTTTTGCTTGATGAAGTTGGAATGTGATCCCATTTGTGGTATCGATCAAGTAATCATCAATGAACAATTCACGTTGTTGACCGATGGGAATGGCATCTTCACTTATGGCAACATTGGATTCGTTCAAGCAAAGTCCCAAAACGACAATCAAGTAAGCGAGTGATCTCACGATCTGATCCTTTCAAGCAAGGGTGGAACATCAGCAAGCGATCTTACTGAATTGGCGGGAATGTGCAGGGGAGCAACTTGCTGGCTTGCGTTTTTTGCTGCAGGCACAGGCTACAGCAGATGATAGTATTAGGTATTGAATCGCAGCATGCGCGAGAGTCTCAAACTTTTTAGCCGTCGAGTATTTTTTCAGGGATCTGGCTGTTATCCACTTGCAATCTTTCCCGTTTTGTTGAGTTCCGACGTGGATAATGCCATGCCAAATCTTATACTCTGCCACCACATCTTGGAGGATGTTTGACATGGTTTGCCACGATGTATCAGTGTTCGCGGTCCAGCCTCGCTGAAAACAATTCCACAGACGCAGTTGTTTCGGTTCCGCAAAGGGTTTTCGGTCGTGCAAGAGTTCATCACGGATTGGTTGGCATCCACACCCGTTTTCTTTAATGAAACGAACAAGCGAATCAGCCACAACATCAACGATGTTGTGGATTGGGGCAATTTGAGTTTCGATCCAGAGGGCTTGTCGCTGTATTTGTCGGCTGGTTATTCCGTGTTTGAGCGAACGCCCATTCTTGGGGTAAGAATGCTTCCACATTCGAGCAGCGTGAGGGTTGACGATTCGACCGGAGGGTTATTGGTAAAAAATGAAGTGGATGAGGTTCCGGATCTGCTTTCCAGGATTTCCGATGAGTCGGAAGTTATCGAGACGATTTTTGCTTCCGTGCGAGCATGGGAAGCAGAGCAGGTGGGACCTTTGGTAGTACCTACGAGTGGCGGATTTGATTCAAGATTGTTGAATATGGCGATCAATGATACGTCCCGCGTTCGAGCATTCACGTATGGTCTATCTGCAAATCAGCAAGATTCCCAGGAAGTGGTATTTGCCAAGGAACTGTCCAGTGGTCTTGGGCTTAAGTGGGGCCAGATCGAGATTGGCGCATTCCACGACCACTTATCCGAATGGGACCAGGTCTTCGGTGTTTCGACTCATGCTCATGGCATGTATCAAATGGAATTTTTTAAAAAAATTCTTCATCAGCACCGGGATTTAAATGGTTCGGCTTTTCTGAGTGGCATTATCGGTGATGCATGGGCCGGTTCACTCTCCATTGCACCCATGAAATCACCGCAGGATCTCAAGTATCTGTACTACTCACATGGTTTGAACGCGGATAGCGATGCATCGTTGCTTCCGGTTCGCAGCCATGAATTGCTTGAGCAGCAATTTGAACATGAACGACAGCATCTCGTGAACGACAAATATCGGGTTGTAGCCGCAATGAGGTGTAAGCTGACTTTGTTGAGCTATTTGATGCGGGTTCCAGAGCATTTAGGGTTCAAGCCTTGGTCACCCTTTCTCGACCAGCAGGTTGCACTTGATATGTTGAATATTTCAGCGGACAGAAAGAAGAAGCGTAAATGGCAACGGGATTTTTTTGCAAAGCACCAATGCGATCTGGAGACAAAAAAACTCTCGGTCAGTAATAAGAATGACCTCAATTATCAGGCAATGAATATCAGGCCATTGCAACCACTGTCCACCGATTTGCTGCGCGAGATTATTGATCCCAAGTATGTGGAATGGATTAATTCACAAATTGGCCCCGAGACACGGCTTTCACGTTTGAAGCGATGGGGCCTGAAAACTCGGAATATTCGTCGAGTTCTTCGTGGTATGGGGGTCAAGGATAACAGAGCCCAGTGTTATGCCGCATACTTAACTTTGAAGCCATTGGAAACCGCACTGATAAAGAGAAACGCAGCTTCGAAGATGGGAACCTAAATCACGGGTGGGACCGGTTTCTTTCTGCAGAACAATCCATAAGACGAGTAAATCTGCCTTCTCAATGCGGACGAACGCTCGGTCTCACTGTTATGTCTACTCTGGGAGAATTGGCAGCAGGTGGTGTCACGCTGACTGTAACGCCCGAAGTTTGTTGTGTGATTCCTGCAGGGAGATGCAGGCGATTCGCTGCCTGAGCTCTCAGATTCGTAGTGCCCTGGAGACCCGTCTCTTAAACTATGGCGNCGGGTTAGCACTTGTNCTTACGTTCAAGTACCCGCTGGACTACATACCGATGTGTATCGATTCGAAGATTGTGCAATAACATCATTTCGCTTCTTGTTTTGTACTTTGCCTCGTNTTTTTGNGGCGACAGGAAACGCTTAATAGCAAGTCGGAATTTNTCCAGCCAGGATGCATCAGCACCTTGTCCAATAATGGCGAGGTCGTAGTACCTCTGGTACACGTCTCGATAGAGTTTCTGGCTTATCTTGTCAAAGTGTTTCCAATACTCATCTTCCAGTAAGGCAAGCTGAAGTTGTTGATAACGTGAAGTGTTTGCATCCGATTCATCAAGAGAGATAGTCTCGCCATCATGTTCATGGGGAATGATGCTAGCTGTCACATCCTTCTGCGTGAANTGGAGCGAAACCGCAAAGCTTGCAGTGCGTCTTGGATCAGGGACCATGGTATCAAAATAGAATTCACCTAAGCTGTAAAAGATGAACGAGCCTTTGTACTTTTCATGTCCCTGAGGAACATGTGGATGATGCCCGATCACCGCTGACGCACCACAGTCGCATAAGCGTTGGTACCTATCTCGCCATTCCGGCAGAGGGATGTCGATCATCTCAGCTCCGGTATGTGCAATCACGATTACATGATCGCACGATTGCTTCATTTCCATGATGCNATCCTCAAGACAAGGGTGATTGATCCATGCATAGCCACCCGTCTGGTCCTGATANCGAAAGTGGCCGAACTCTGAATCTGCTACCGAAATGATTGCGAACTTAATACCATTCAAATTGACTTGAAATGGTTTGTATGCCTGATCAAACGTGGTCCCGGCCCCAAAGTGTGTGATGGCGGCAGCATCCAACTCGCAGATTGTTTTTTCTAATCCTTGCAGTCCAAAATCAAAGATGTGATTATTGGCGAGGCTGACGGCATTGATACCAAGTTGTTTCAACAGGGCAATTGAATCAGTTGGTTGCGAAAGGTAGGGCCCCACTTTGCGGATGCGATGCTCGTCACCGACATCAATTGGTGCTTCGAAGTTAACGATAGAGAAATCGTGTTGGCCGATTTNCTCTACNAGAGCACTGCTAAAGCANACATGGCGACGCGAGTAGAAATCACCCGCAAAAAAGATGCTAGCTTGCATTGTGATGCTTGTATTTGCACGAGGACTGATGAGTGGAGGTNATTCGTGGTGGCTTGNTCTTCACAACGGGATCAACGTTNATCGGAGACCCAATNACGCAGATGCCGCGATGGCTCATCGTCTTGGTGAAAGCTTAACGTCAAAAGAAGAATCCGTGTTTGGAGCTGGAATGTTGTAAGTCTGAATCCAGCGTCTTGATTTCGGATCAAAATCAGTTTGCCAGTAGTCTTTGCCATGCACACTTTGATCGAGTCGCTTGCCATTGATCGTGAGGTCGTAGCCTCTGTGTGAGGTCAAGTTCTGGATGGTGATGGGTACATAATTTAGACCTCCGGATAAGGTCAGATTCGCCACATCATTTTCAGCAACGATTTGGATGCTTGGGTACAGGCCGATTAGTTTCCCGCTTATTACTTTGACAGCTCGCTTGTTTCCTTTTGCTTGGCGATGAATCATCTGCCACGAGTTGGCACTCTGATTCAAGGCCTCTCGAAGATTTTTATCTGGACCGTAATAGTCGTTGGCATGGATTGGAATAACGATGTGTTCGATAGTTGCCTCAATGAAATCGCCTGGTAGCAATCTTGTGAGGTTGGGTGGCGGCANGAGATCCATGGTCGAACAAGCCTTGGATGGCAGGAAGTGTTCAGTAACCCAAGGGGTAACGGAGCGTCCACCNAACTTTGCTTTCCAGTCACGAATCACAAATCCACGAGAAGCTACTGCGCCCTTTGCGTCTGAAGCTGGACGAGTGCCATGCAAGGAAGCCCATGCNGCTGGTTGAGCTAATTGAATAGCTTTGAAGTTTGGAAGAGATTCTTTTTGNGANGAGACGGTGTTGTTATGGCTTGGCCATTCACGTGTCAGGCCGGATAGATTACCCACTGCAAGTTTGTGATCACGTGTGGTTGCGTAGCTGTCGGCAGCGGTCTGGAAAATGACGAACCGNGAGTAATCAACTGGCTTGGTCACNCGCATGAGTATCCGATAGGTTCCTACAAGGATGTCATCACTGCGAGCAATGCTGACTGAAACCTGTTGGTGGATGCCCGTGTTTCCGATGCTTCCGGAGTAGGTCGTTTCTGTAAGGCATGGGCCCTGCCGCTGGTAGTCTGCCTGCATCCCAACATGGGATACACGCTGCTNATCCGGTNGGAACAGGCGCAGGTAGTCTGCACCGCCCACGTTCTCGGTCCANCCCCAGTCATTGCCNCCTTTTACGGANCGTACCATNANTGGTCGNACATCGGTGATGCTACATGCGGCTTGAACTTGCTCAGGTTCAAAGCAAAGGCTCTCACCCCATGATCCAATTNCTGTTTGGTCCCAGCGTTGATTGCCGCCCCATCCAATGAGGGAGAGTTGTGAATGGGAGACTGCTGGAATACCACCCCAGTGTCCATACGCCAANCACAGTTCCAAGGTCAAGGATTCANCGGGCTGCAGGTGTACCTGACTTATTCCGTGAAACCATTGCCCNGNGTAAANACCGCCTTGAGTATGTCGATGCCAGTTCTTGCTCAGTTGGACAGGGATACCCGTTGGATTCCCCTCGAGATCACGAANCACGGCCGAGATGCCTGTGATGGGAGTCCCGATGCGGTGCTTGATTCCCGCTGCAGTTTTCTCAAACATTAATCGNGCTGTTTGTTGTTCTGCAGTGGGGTTTACCAAGGTGAACCGTATACGCTCGATTGCATCATTGTTGGGTCCAGAGACACCCTCGGGATTAATAGGCTTGATGCCATCGAGGTTGATTCTGTGCCAGCACATTGTTGAGTCAAATGAAACTGGTCGCGGGATTCCCGTTTTGACTTCGGTTGCACTGATGCGTAGACGACTGACGCTAGAAAGAGAACAAAATGCGACAGGGTCAAGGCTCAAGGCTGCTTGTTTCCAAGTCTCAGTATCTTGGTGTTCATCGTTTGCTGAATTCCATTGCGATTCAAGTACCTTTGTCGAAGACTTCAAGCGAAGGCTGATAGAAGCATTTTGCCACTGTTTGCGGGTTCGGGTCTGGGCCGATTTGCGATTGGCTTGAAAGGACCAAGACTTGGTTGGCTGAATTGTCGCGTCGCTTTGTTCAGGTCGTCGATATCGTTGAGAAATGTCAGACGCGGTGAGCGCGCGGTCATAAATCTTGACTTCATCAATAGCACCACGAAAACGGTATCCATCACCTGAGNGATCCTGCCGTCCACCAAAAGCGAGGATACCGGAGTTGGGAATTCGTTTTCGGTTGATCAGCTTTTCCGCTGCAAGTTTGCCGTGAATGTACAACTTCAGTGCGCGGCCATCATAACTGAACGCAATGTGATTCCACTGCTCCAGTTGCAGTGTGTGTTGAGCACGGCCCCGAAGAGTGAAGGAATTGTCACGGCCTCCACCTAGATTGATTCGAACTTCCGGAATCTGATTCCTGTGCAACATGATCCCATAGTTGCCGTCGACCAGTTCATTGCCATTCTTGCACATAAGCCATGGTGCATGTTTTGACACGCGATAGTCCGACGGGATGAATGCCCAGAACTCGATTGTGAAAATTTCNGGTGTATCGGATTCTTCAGCGTCGAACTCCAGCAGGTTTTCTCCATCAAGTCCGTAGCCACCCCCAATGCGTCCAAAGGCTGTTTCATTGGACGCTATTGGTAGCAAGCCTGGTCTGGCAGCAAGTATCAAACCCAGACGATCGGGCCATGCCACGGTTTCGAATCTCGCTTCAATATTGAGCTTGTCTCCGTTGGTGTCGGTAAATTCGAGATCAGTAACATCAGCACGCTGTAAGAAACGACCCGATTCAATTAATCGGGGCCCGGTAAATCGTGTCCATGGTCCGCCCTGTGTGCACTGATAGGACTTACCATTAGCTGTGATCACAAGTTGAAGTTCGGCTCCGGATAATTCACTGACAGGAACGNTCNCTGTGCCGATTCGGGGCACTTTCATCGTGTCAGTATCGAGCATGAACCAGTAGTGACCAGTTCGAATGCATCGACGCCAGTCGGCCCCCTCCACGGTGCCGGGAAAGCCATCACGCCACCAAAGTGAAGTGTGATCGTNTGGCAATGGCATTTTGAGTGACAACAGTTTGTTGCCACTCGATTGGCCCGGNGCAGCAGAAGCTGCTAACGCCACCAACAANGCCAACAAAAATCGGATCATGAAGGATTTTNAAAATCTGGATTGAAATGGGCCTGCNATGCGCNGGGATGCAGGATTGAAGAGCAAACCCGATTTACCCGATATTAACAACTTGCTGTGGTATCTGATCCAACGCTTCCATTGCGATCGGAAGAAATTCAGGACTATCGGATAGCAGTTGTTCTAGATGCTGCTTTGGGTCATNGTGCCAGCGATTGTACCCTTTTGCGAAAAGTCCAACAAATTCGTAGTCACATGATTTCAAGGCNTTGATAAAGCTGCGGTCNAATGAGGGTGATATGTAATCAGGTAACTGATCGACTGTCGTAAGTGCATATACCCCTGCAAAGACNACGTGACGAATATCGTCCTCGATCATGCTGGCCGCTGCGTCAATAGCTGAACTGTCGATCCGATTGACAGTGGTCAAAGCGCACATGGCTTTAGCACGGATCTCGTCATCACGGTGATGCATCAACGTTCGGATTTGTTTNGTGAGTGAATCACTGATTTCATTCNCTTGGCGCGATGACAATCGCTCTGTCGTTGTGATTGCATTGAGGGTTGTCGCACGTTCTGTAGATTGGAGCTTGTCCAGCAGTACAGACTCTTGTTGTTGCGTCAGGTCCTGATCGGTATTCACATGGCGTATTGCGATCACTTGTGTAGACGCTGAGGGATGTTGTGCTAATTCCCACCACTGTTGTTTGTCAGGCAGGTTGATCCGGTTCTNAGCTTCTCGTGGATTGAAGAAGGTGTCNCCCGTTTTGAACAGATACTTCAGTGACCGTTTCATGGGACGTTTCACTTCAGAATTCAGGTCATTCAACCATGCGGGCGTTGTCTCGTCGCGAGCCCATGCCGCAATCGCGTTGACGTATGCCAGAGATTGAATATTCAGAAAAGGGGGTGGAGCAATCTGCCAGTGGGTGGAATCCCAGAATGCAGCAACCTTTTTGACAAACACCAGATTGCTGCGTAAGACACCCAGCCCAGTACCAATGACTGCCAGTTCCACCACTTCAGGGAAATGGGGCTGACTGAAAGTACTTTGATAAAGCATGTCATTCACGACACCGTGAATCAGTGTTGCGATGGCTAGTTCAGGATCTTCCTCGAGCGTTGTGTTGAGGTTAATGAGTCGTTGCTTCGCATCGTAATTGCCCGGCAGACCGCCGAGTCCAGCACATGAGCCGCCGCCTCAGCCACCGCCACTACAGTCGGCTGCCTGCTGGGGATCCAGTTGAACTCGGATTTCACTCACATCATGATTCAGGTGTGTCCCAANAAAACAAACGATCTGNTCAGGGGTATGCTGTTCTACTTCGACAAGTCCAATCAGTTGGTGACGACTTAGTACAGGTAGAAGAAATCGATCAAATCCAATGCACTCTGCAAGTTGTTGCAGGTAAAACTCGATCCTCGATTTTTCGCCGACGCTCACGTTAGGCTTGGCTGCGAAGAACATGATGGAACGTCTCCTGTCGTGTGACGAAGAAAATGAATAGGTGTNNATGCATGCAAGCGTACAGGAATGGNTGGGAAGAAACAGCGCGGATTCTCAACCGNTTNNGCTGGCGGTAAACNGGTTGTNTNTNATGCTNGGTGAGANACCGTGTGGAAGGGNNNGATTCCCNNNANTTATGGGGGGGGTGNCCNGNTTTNGGNGTNGGCTGGGCNTNCTTTNNGNGAGNTTGGATTNGGTCGATTGGAANTAGCAAATCNAACNTGGGGNTGCANAATTCNNNCNTCAGTTGTGNACTNNATTTGCATTGAATTCNGTCATTNNCNGTTTTTTTAAAA
>PAUV01000038.1 GCA_002712845.1 Rhodopirellula sp.
AATGATTCATAGGTTGCGAAATCAATCCGGCAACCAGCGTTAGCGGATGCGTTGGAAAGCTGGTCTGAGTGCCATCCATCTCCGGCGCCCAAGCAGAGAATGCGGAGCTGACTCATTTTGAAACAAACGATTGGCGCAGGATGTCGGTGTCAATTTGGCCGTGACTCCATGTGTTTCCACTTTGAAGACTGTGGATCGTCACGGAAGCGGGACTGAAAAGAAGGGGATCGACTTTGTAAAAATCGTACTCGTAGTCTTTGAAGATAGTCGCGAACGGGCGACCGTAGTCACGTGAAGAGCAGCTTGGGACATCGCTTGCCACTGCTTCAATTTCTTCATCACTTGCGTCGACCCAAAACGTGACCGTTGCGCCGTATAGCATTGCGTCGTTGGTTCTTCCGATGCCACCCACGGTGTCCCCGGTTTTCGCTGGAGGGGGTAATGGGGCAGTTCCGGTCGCTGAGGTGATCTTGTTGACGTCAAATTTCAGGGCATGAAGTTTGTGCATTGCGGTCTCGATGCTACGAGCGACGACCTGATAGCTGCCTGCGATGCAAGTGCTAGGGGCTACTGCGAGGCGTAGTTCAGTTGTCGGAACGCCGCACTCTTGAGCAATGAGCTCGACGGCACTCACCGTGGGCAATGTTTCGCTCTCCAGAATTCCGACTATTGGTCCTTTGCCTTCTTCGCTTAACTTCAAGTGAAGAAGTGTTTCTTCGCGGCCACGATACAGCCGCATGGGGCCACTTCCCATCGCGAAATAATCGTCGGTTGATACCGGCCATCCTGCGTATTGGCTGCCTAAGCAAGCCATCACCGCATCGTTTGTTAGCACCTGGACGAGGTTGTTGGAGATGAGCAACGTGGGATCAGCCGGCAGCAAGGCAATTTCCGCTAGTCCGCCCATGCAAAGCTGTGCCAGCACGCGTCCAGCTTGCAGGGATCCGCGAGTGTTGACTCCCGCGTCCAAAATCTGGGCGCCTGCAACGGATTCGATGCGGCAGCCCAGTTGTTTAGCCCGCGCGGTTGATTTCAGAAACAATTCTGTAGCGAGTTCATTGACCATGAGACGATGTTGGTGGAAACGGTGCGTTCTGTCCAGCGGGAGCGGGGCCAAAAGTGGGGCTGGATAAGAGATTTCGGCTCGGTTTTCAGCCAATCCCCTGCACAATTGGCAGTAGATCGGTCATCCTTACGTCCCTTGGTCATTCGAGGGAATTGCGTGGGACGCTCCGGTTTTGGCTTCGCCGAGGCAGGGTGCCTGCCGTTGGCGATACGCAAGCGGCGGAAATTGCACGCTCTCCCTTCTTTGTTATCACTCGGTTTTGTTACGACACGGTCCGACATGCAACTCAGCATCATACCCTATCCTCATCCCACTCTACGCGTTCGCAGTAAACCGATACGGCGGGTTAACAAGGAACTGCGGAATATGGCGGCGCAGATGTTGGACCTGATGTATGAAGCTGAGGGTGTGGGGCTGGCAGCAAATCAAGTCAACCTGCCGCTCCGGATCTTTGTCGCAAATCCTTCTGGCGAAAGAGGGGACGGTGAAGAGATGGTGTTGATCAATCCCGAATTGGAAATGCCAAAAGGAAGCGTGACTGGGCAGGAGGGCTGCTTGAGTTTGCCCGCTGTCTTTGGACAGGTCAAACGCCCTAAATCGATCCGTTTGAAAGCTTTTGATCTCAAAGGCAATTCGGTCGATCGGGTTGTGGATGGGTTTCTAGCANGAGTGATCCAGCATGAAAACGATCACCTTGATGGGGTCATGTTTTTCGATCGGATGATCGATGAAGCAAAACGTGAAATTGATGATCAACTGCATGAACTGGAAACAGTGTTTGAGTCCAAACGCAAGGCAGGNGGCATTGCAAGCGATGAAGAACTGTTGGCAGAATTGGATCAGTGGTACGAAAAGTACGCATGACATCGTACGCCGAAGAGAGGCGTGATACTGAGTCCTTGCCGCCCGGGTCGTTATCGGAGGTGAGGCGGGTTCATCAGAAGGATAGGTAGATTGGCAGATCACACGACAACGCTTCCCCTGCGTCTTGTTTTAATGGGTACGGGACCATTTGCGGTTCCATCATTTGAGGCATTGCGATTGGCGGGCCATGAAATTGCGATGGTTGTCACGCGACCTGCTCGGGCCGTCAAGAGTCGAAAGGGACCTCCCCCCGCACCGGTCCGTGATTGGGCCGAATCTCATGGGCTTGAAGTTTTTGCACCTGATAGCATCAACGAGNCTGAGGCTGTGGCCAGCGTCGCAGGCAAGCAATCGCAATTGCTGGTGGTTTGCGATTATGGGCAAATTCTGAAACCCGATGCTNTGGGGACCGCAACTTTGGGTGGCATCAATTTGCATGGTTCCTTGTTGCCCAAGTACCGCGGAGCTGCTCCTGTTCAGTGCGCCCTTTTGAGTGGGGATCAGGTGACCGGNGTGTCCATCATTCACATGACACCCCGATTGGATGGTGGTCCCGTGATCACCCGCAGTGAACTTGAAATCGACGAGCATGAAACGGCTGGTGAACTCGAAGATCGCCTGGCATTGCTAGGTGTGGCTGCAACTTTGGAAGCCGTTGAGATGCTCTGTCATTGGGACGGTGAATCTGTGATTGGTGAGATGCAGGATGCAAATGCCATCACGAAAGCCCCCAGACTGAAGAAATCAGATGCGGAGATAGATTGGGATCGGCCCGCCCGTTTGGTTCACTGTCATGTACGTGGCATGCANCCTTGGCCNATCGCTTACACCCATTTCAAACCAGTGGGATCAAAANCCGCCATTCGTATNGCGATCAAGGAAATCAGGGTNTTGGATGAACCCGCTGGTTCNCACGCTCCCGGTGAGATTGTGCCGCGTGATGAATTCGTTGTGGCNNCTTCGGATTCNCTGATTGAAATACAGAAACTGCAACCCGCCGGTAAGCGTGAAATGGCCGGAGTGGAGTTTTTGAGAGGACACAATCCGCCAGCGGGCACGATTTTGGGCTGAACCAAAAGCGGTGGGTTGTTTGATCCATGGCGTTACTCACGACTCCCTCGTATCGGCTTCGGAAAATGCTGCTTNGAAGCAATTTCCGACACTTGTTTGCGGGGTTACGAGTCAGGTTGTGCCACTGCTTTGGNTTGGNTCACCAGTATTNGTGGATTGCTNTGAACTGAGTTCCATGAATAAACGCATCTGTCGATCTGTGCGCTGACGCGTCAGTTTTGCATTGATTTTGTTGCTCAAAGCATGGCACATCTGTACGAAGCAGGCGACAGACGGATCTTCGTTCATTGNGTGTGCGTTGAATTCGCCCAAGGCTTCCTGTCTCAGTTGAGTCACTTCGTCCAACANGNTTTGCAATTTTTCNACATCGTTACCCAATTCGTCTTCATCGAGNCCGAGTTGCCTTCGCTCGATCTCGAGCACGAGACGCACAAAGCGATCTAACTCATGTTCGTCCTGCTTGAGTCTTCGATCACGCAGCCATCTTGCCAACAACCAACCCGCGACGAGCAACGAGAAAAAGAACGACCTAAGACCCTCGGTAGCTTCCACAAAATCAGGATTGAGCAACGGTTTGAGCGCTGGGTTGTAAATGTGTTCCGCCCCAGCGTGGATGGGGAACTCGGGGTTGGCCATNGCAAAGGCCTTTCCTTGGTCAAACAGTTCGTGCAGTTCGTTGCTCCGTTGAAAATNTTCGTCCATCACGACGTTGGTNACGGCCTCTACAAGAACCGTTGGTGCATCAGNTCTTGTCAGCAATTTGGCTCTTCTTGAGACTGTTTTGATCTCAGATTCAGGCAGCACTGGGGGGTCTGTTCGGTAGTACCCTGCCGGAATGTTTGTTGGAAAAGTTGACACGTGATGCAACGCCATCGCGTCCGCGAACGGGACTGGGATCAACTTGACTCCCGGGACGCGTGCGGTTTCCACGAATGCGGGCGAATGGAGTCCACCTGCCATGCAGGCAGCATCGAGTTCGCCGGACCGCAACAAGTCGGGGATGTCCTGGTAAATAACATCGACCTTCTCGATGTCATCCAGTCCGATGCCCAAGTGTTCCAGCAAGGTTTTGTTGATGGCAAAGTCACCAGACTCCTGACTGCCGATCGCGACTTTTTTACCTTTTAGATCGCCAGCCTTCTCAATGCCGCTGTTCGGGGCGGCAAAGATGTGCAGCACCTCCGAGTACAGGTTCGCGACAAAGGCCGCTGAGTCAGGAGTCTCCTCTTCATTGGTGCCTCTTGCTGTGTCAGGTTGATACAACGCGAAATCAACGACGCCGTCCTGAATTCGGTGCAGGTTGTCTAACGCACCCCGCGACTCAAGCACCTCAACTTCTGTGCCCAGCTGATCTTCCAACCTCTTCGCAATTTCATTGCTCAGTTGGTAGTAGTTGCCACCGGCCGGACCTGCGGCAATCACAACTTTTGACGGCACTCGCGTCGACATCTGGTACAGCAGTAGGCCCAACGCCAAGGCCACCAAGATTGAAGCAAATAGAGTAAATTTGAGATACTTCATTGAACTCTATCATGCTACTGGTCAGGAACAAAAGTGTGGTGATTCAGCGATTCAGCAATCCCGTGGCCGTGGCTCCGTTTTCTGAGTTGGTTGTTTCAGTTTTGCCAGCTGGTGCTGGTGACAAGGCTGTTTGTGTTGCGACACCGGAGAGATTTTTAAGGATGCTCACGAACTCAGCTTCCTTGTAGTGCTCGCAGAATCGCATCCACATTTTGCTTGGCGTCTCCAAAAAGCATTTGAGTGTTGTCCTTGTAGAACAGCGGGTTGTCGACGCCGGCGTAGCCAGTTGCGAGTCCCCGTTTCATGACGACACAGTTGGCAGCTTTCCAGACTTCGAGGACAGGCATGCCAGCGATTGGGCTATTTGGGTCTTCCAAAGCAGCCGGGTTTACGATGTCGTTGGCACCAATCACAAGAATTGCGTCTGTGTCAGGCATGTCATCGTTGATCTCGTCCATTTCCAGCACAATGTCGTAGGGCACATTGGCTTCGGCCAGCAGCACATTCATGTGTCCTGGCAGACGGCCGGCGACTGGATGGATCGCGAAACGTACCTGTTTGTCTTTTGACTGCAGGATTTTGACGACTTCTGCCAGTGAATGTTGTGCCTGCGCGACTGCCATACCGTAGCCTGGCACGATGACGATGCTATTGGATTCTTCCAACATGTCGACTGTGTCATCGACACTAAACTCGGTGACTGTTCCTTCGACCGCTGCTGCCGGGCCACCGCCACCGCCACCGAAACCACCCAGGATGACGCTGATAAAGCTACGGTTCATCGCCGCGCACATGATGTAGGACAAAATCGCACCGGAACTGCCGACAAGAGCACCCGTGGCGATCAGAAGGTGATTCTTAAGCATGAAGCCTGCTGCTGACGCCGCCCATCCTGAATAGGAGTTCAGCATTGAAACGACCACGGGCATGTCAGCGCCACCAATCGCCATCACTAAATGCACGCCAATCAGCGAGGCGATTCCCGTCATGACCAGCAACGCGGTCATGGCCTGCCCGCCGTCGTTGTGCGATCCATCGGGATTGTGTGATTCCTGGCAGAACCAGACACCCAAGCCAATGCAGGAAGCTACCATGAGCAAGTTGATCATGTGTCTGCCCGGCAAAGTCAGTGGTTTTCCGCCAATCGTGCCTCGGAGTTTCAAGAACGCAATGATTGAGCCCGTGAAGGTAATGGCACCGATGAACACGCCGATAAAGATTTCAATGTCGTGAATGAGAAGTTCACCAGAGGGAACATCAGCGTAAGACTCTATGTGGCTCGAAATACCCACCAACACTGCAGCAAGGCCGACGAAGCTGTGCAGCATAGCGACGAGTTCAGGCATGCCGGTCATCGGCACGCGTACGGCCATGACCGCACCCACCACAACAGCTGCAGTGATCGCCACAGCCATCATTGTGTAGGCGGAGACCGCGATGGCGTGCTCAGCTGACAGCATTGCAACGATGGTGACGGCAATCGCTATCAGCATGCCAATGATGCCCAGCAGGTTGCCTCTGCTTGCTGTGGTTTGTTTTGATAAACCAGCCAAGCTGAGGACGAACAGCACTGCGGCGGCCAAATAGGCAACTTTGGCCGAGGAAACTGCGATGGAAAGCGTTTCGCTGGCAAGCAGTTGTGTTGAGGTCAAATCCATGTCAATCACGTTTTGAAACATTGGGTTCAGCAGAGGAGAGTGAGTCATCGCGATCTTATTTGCGGAACATCTTTAGCATTCGGTGGGTGACCAGAAAGCCACCAGCGATGTTAATGGAAGCAACGAAAATCGCGGTGGCGGCCAACCAGACTGCAGGACTGCTACTAACACCCATCTGAACCATACCGCCAACGACGATGATGCCACTGATGGCGTTGGTGACACTCATCAGAGGAGTGTGCAGTGAGGCGGAGACATTCCAAATGACTTGCCAACCGATGATGCAGGACAACAGGAAGACGGTAAAGTCTGTGATGAAACCCGCATTTTGTGTCATGGCGACGCCCGCGAGCGCGAGGATAACCACGAGAAGCATGATGTAACTGAGCCATGGAATTTTGCTCGGTGATTCCACCGTTTCCTGCGCCGCTGGTGCTGGAGCTTGGCTAGGAGCTGCCGCAGATACCGATACGGGCGGTGGCGGCCATGTGACCTCGCCATCTTTGACTACGGTAGCGCTGCGAATGACAACGTCTTCCATGTCAAACTTGAAAGCCTCTGCCCCGCCCATCTCATCAAGCAAATGGACGAGGTTGGTTCCATACAGTTGGCTGGACGTGTTGGCCAAACGACTCGCGAGATCGCTGTAGCCGATGATGTGGACACCGTGATGAGTGGTGACTTCGTTGGGGATGGTGCATTCGCAATTCCCGCCCTGTTCGGCAGCCAGATCAACCACGACGCTACCTGGTCGCATCGACTCAACCATCGCACGGGTGATCAACTTGGGGGCGGGTTTGCCGGGAATCAAAGCCGTCGTAATGATGATGTCGACTTCTTTTGCCTGAGCCGCAAATAACGCCATTTCTGCATCAATGAACTCTTGGCTCATCGTCTTGGCGTAGCCGCCGCTGGTGCCACCGGATTCATCGGACTCAAATTCCAGCATGAGGAAATCGGCCCCCATGCTTTTGACTTGGTCAGCAACCTCAGGCCGCACGTCAAATGCTCGAACAATGGCGCCCAAGCCGCGAGCGGTACCGATGGCCGACAGGCCTGCAACGCCCGCCCCGATTACTAATACTTTCGCCGGCGGCACTTTGCCCGCTGCAGTGATCTGTCCGGTGAAGAAACGACCGAATAGACCAGCAGCTTCAACCACAGCGCGATAGCCAGCGATATTCGCCATCGATGATAGTGCGTCCAGTTTTTGGGCGCGACTGATGCGAGGGACTGCTTCGATCGCGATCGCAGAAGCTTTTTGCGATGCAATGCTTTCCAGTAGCTCAGGGTTTTGGCCAGGCGCTAGGAAGCTAATTAGCGTTGTCTCGGGACGCAGTTGCTGAACTTCGCTTTGCTCTGGGCTGCGGACTTTAAGCACTATGTCCGATTCGGACCAGATTTGGTCTGCAGAATCAACAATCTGACAGCCCGCAGCGAGGTAGCGATCATCTGGAAAGCTGGCTAAGTCACCAGCTCCCGATTGCACGGCTACTTCAAAACCCTGTTTCTCGATTAGACGCCGAGCCGTCTCGGGGGTTGCCGCGACTCGGCATTCACCCGGATAGATTTCCTTTGTTACGCCAACTTTCATCGTGCCCAAGGGCCTCCTGTGAAGTGGGAAGAGCGAGAAAGCGTACGCGACATCACGCCTTCTAGCTACCGGAAACACGCCTCGCTACGCAAAGTTACCTTTAGTAATGACTGGATTCCGGCTTCTTTGTTGCCGCTTCTCGATACGACTCAGTCGCTATCGCTGCGATTCAGTCTGGTATCGGAAATGGAAGTCGGTCCAAGCTCGCGGTGCTGGGGAGCCCATTCAATGCTGGGTAGCCCTTCAATTCTGGGTAACCCTTCAAATGCTGGATAGCCAGTCAATCTTGGGCAGCCAGTTGCTTCATCGGCAGGAAAGCAATGCTTTTGTCTTCGTCGAGCTGGGTAATGCTCTCTACAGCCAAGGCCACAATTGTCTAAACGCCCTGTTCGACATCGAACGTGGCCCGCACGGCAAACGTGCGGTACGTATTGCACTGCTGGTTGCAAACATCTTGTTGCAAACGGTGCCTGAAAAAGTGCGTCTTTAAAACGGTGCTTCGTCGTCGCCTGCTTCGGCGAATGCGTCGTTGGGTTCGCTTACACGTTCGGTCATGGTGTCACCACCACCGCCGGACACAATGCGAAACGACATTGCTTCTGCATTCAAGAAGTATTTCGCTTCGCTCGACTCATCCTTCTGCCAACGACGGCCGTTCAAGCGGTAGTTGACTTCGACTTCGTCCCCGAGAGTCATCTCATCAACGGAGCTGCAGGAGTCGCGGGTAAACTCGATAGGCACGTAGTTTGTAAAGCTACCTTTGTCCTGCTCCAGTACAACCAGCCTCTTTTGGAAACCTTTGTTGCCATAGGTCTTGGTGTCTTCGATCAGGTGGACAATTCCACTGACTTTTGCGTCGCTCATTCCAATTATCTCTTTCTTGATCCCACTCTCTGTAAAGTGACGTCGCACTGTCATCAAGGGATGCCATTGGACCCACCTCATCATCGAGCTGATCCAGTGCTTCGCCGTACGGACGGAATTGTAGCGAATTCACTGAAGTTGGTATCCAGGCAGGTGTGAAATTCCTACAAGGAGTGTCGTAAATGGGGCAAAACAGGAAGAATGCTTCGTGCAGTTGCGTTGTTGTGGCCACATTTAGCTGGACGGCTCGGTGCGGCTGAGTCGTTGCCGTCGCGTCATCGCAGCTGGTGCTGGTGCTGTTTGGGATCGGAAGTCACCGGCTGGAACGGTGGGATGAACGTCGTTTTTCGTGCGCATCCCTGTTTTCTGAGCTGTCATGGCCAAGGTTTCTGCCGCCTCCGGATCTAGTTCCCGAGGTCGTGCACCGAAAAAGTAGCAGCCGATTGCATGGGGTACGCTAGGGAGTCCGGGGACGCGAACGAGTGTCTAATCGGCGAATGCGACTGCCCACGACTCGAGTTCGTAGGCAACGCAAGACGCCTTAACGTGCCAGAGAAGACCGATGGACGCAGCACTGGAATCGCGAGCAATCGGTTAGACTCACCGGCAGGTTGTTTTCGTTTATACGCTGGATTCTGTTGTTACACCAACTGAATCGAGTTGTCCTGCGATGCTAGAACAGGCTGAACGAGGAGATGTCGAGGTCTGATGTTGAAGTCAGTTTCTTCGCAGCGTTTGTCTGAAAAAAACCGATTCAGTTTCCTGCCGGATCGTCGGGAAATTCAACACCCTCTCAATCTATCGATGTCATGCGTTTGCCTAGAATCTCGTGCCTGTTGATTTTCATTTGTTTTGCTTCGTCGTCCTGCTTTGTTCAGGCTCAAAATGCATCTTTGAAAGACGCAAAGAACAAAGACGCAAAGAACAGCGCGACCGGAAATGCTGAGCCAGTGCTGGATCCGGACTTGAAGCAGTACGGGATCTATGCGGCGAGCGCCCCCCGTGCGGAAAAAACGACGCCTCTCAAAACGACTCTTCCACTTGAGTTGGACGCCGGAGACCGAGTGGCGTTCATCGGTAACATGTTGCTGGAACGCTCTCAATATTTTGGGTATCTGGAAGCGCTACTGCAAATGAAAGCCAAGACCCAACGGATCACGGTGAGGCACCTCGGTTGGCCAGCCGACGCGGTTGATCTGCAACCGCGTCCGTCAAACTTTGCAGGCTTGATGCAGCATCTGAAGCATGAGAAAGCAGATGTCGTGCTTGCGGCTTTTGGGTTCAATGAGTCGTTTGCAGGCCCTGAGGGTGGAGAGGCTTTTGAGAAGGCATTGAGGACTTTTCTGAATGAACTGCGCAGCTCTGCATTCAATGGACAGAGCGCACCCAAGGTTATCTTGCTGTCCCCGATTGCAAACGAACGCGTTGATGGAGTTGACGCGGCAGGATTGAATAACGGCAATTTAGAGGTGTACACCGAGATCATGCTTCGCGCTGCAGCTGATTTGGAGATCGGCTTCATTGACGTCTTCCATCCAACACTGAGTGCCATGGCAAGTCCGGGAACAGACCTCACCATCAATGGGGCCCATCTGAACGATGCAGGCTATCGGTTGTTTTCGCGGTTGGTTTACCAAGAGCTTTTCAATCAAGAAGCCCCATTGGTGCCAGAGGATTTACGGAACGTGGTCGTCGATAAAAATCGCCAGTTTTTTCGTCGCTATCGACCACTCAATACTTTTTATTACACCGGCGGGCGTAGTAAGACGTATGGCTATTTGGATTTTCTGCCAGCAATGCGGAATTTCGAAATCATGACCGCCAATCGCGATGCGCGAATTTGGGATCTCGTCGAAGGGAAAGAGATTGCGGGACCGATTGATGACAGTAATTTGCCTGTCATGCCCGACACCAAACAAAGTCGTGGTGCCAATCAGTGGATGTCTGCTGCCGATGAGCAGAAGGCGTTTGAGGTCGACCCACGGTTTGAGGTCAGTTTGTTCGCTGGCGAGGAAGAGTTCCCAGCGTTAGCCGCCCCCATTCAGATGAGGTGGGATAATCGAGGCCGGCTTTGGGTCAGCTGTTCTACCACCTACCCGCATGTCTATCCGGGAAATGAACCTAACGATCAGCTTGTGATCATTGAGGATACTGACGGTGATGGGAAAGCAGACAAATCATCGGTATTTGCTGATGATCTTCACATTCCGTTGTCGTTTGTCTTCGGCGACGGCGGGGTTTATGTGTCTGAAGAGCCACATCTGACGTTTCTCAAGGATACCGATGGTGATGGTAAGGCTGACGTCCGGAAGCAACTGTTGAGTGGTTTTGGGACAGAGGATTCTCATCATTCATTGCATGATTTTGTTTGGACTCCCGACGGTGATTTGTTGTTCAGAGAGTCCATTTTTCATCACAGCCAGGTCGAGACTCCTTATGGGCCGGTGCGTCAGCAGAATAGCGGCTGGTTTCGGTTTGAGCCCGATACCCATCGATTGACCAGTTTCGGCACCTATCCCAGCACCAACCCGTGGGGTGTGACTTTTGATGATTGGGGACAGCATGTTGCAAGTCATCCCATTTTTGCGGCCGCTTTTCATTCATTGGATCCGGACTATCCGAGGCAACACCCGAGACCGAATGGGTTAAGAGCTTATTCAGGTACCTGCGGGCAAGAGTTTGTGGACTTTGCAACGTTTCCTGATGAGCTGCAAGGAGGCTATATCAAGGCGAGGTACAAGCCGACGAACCGAATTGAAATCCATCGGTGGCTAGAAGGTGAGTTTGGTTTTGATGAGGAGTATGTCAGTGATCTGATCTTTTCAAAAAACTTGAGCTTCATTCCTGTGGACATTCGCTTTGGACCGCGCGGAGCTTTGTACGTTTGTGATTGGTACAACCCCGTCAAAGGACATGCTCAGTATTCACTGCGTGATGAGCGTCGGGATCGGCACTCCGGTAGGATTTGGAGAATAGTTGCAAAAGGAAAGTCGCTGCAAGAAACTCCAAAAATCGCGGATGCCACAATCCTTGAGCTACTGGATCAATTGAAACGACCTGAGGGTCGCATTCGAGCGTGGATTCGACGCGAGCTTCGGGAACGTGATCCGTTAGCTGTGCAAAAAGCTCTTGACCTGTGGGTGAAGCAACTTGATCCCGAAGACGATCGTTTTCGACACCATCAGATCGAGGCGATTTGGGTTTATCGTGGTGTTAATGGAACGAACCTCAAATTGCTTCGAGACTTGCTTGGGTGCGATGACAAGTATGCTCGCGCCGCGGCGATCCAGCAATTGCGTTATTGGCACGACCAGTTCGATGATCTTTATTCATTGTTGGAAAATGCAGTGAATGATTCCTACGCGATGGCACGCATGGAAGCAGTCATTGTTGCCAGCCATATTGGAACCAAGCAGGCTCTCGATGTCATGTTGCAGGTTTTGAAGCATCCCCAAGGGGGGCATCTCAGTTACGCAATTACTTGCGCTTTAGAATCGCGGACGCTGAAACGTCATTGGGAAAAGAATGACAATTACGATCTGCGCAAGCTGCTCCGCGATGCTAAACAGAGTGCTGGATTGACAGAACCAACACCCAGCGCTGCCGATGCCCAGTTCGACTCCCAGAAGGGAATCGCAACGATCAAGATTTCCTGCATGCCAGAAGTGATGCGTTTTACGACAGAGCAGTTCAGTGTCCGAACTGGTCAGCCAGTGAAAATTGTCTTCACCAATCCGGATGCCACTGATCATAACCTTGTTGTGGTCAAGCAAGGTGCACTTGAGGAAGTCGGTATGGCGGCCAACGCGATGGCTCGTGATCCAAAGAACGCCAACTCCGATTTTATTCCGAAGGATAAGCGGCGGCTGATTTTGCAAGCCACCAAAATGATCGGGCCAACGAGGAAGTCGCGGGTCCATGTGTTACGGTTCGAAGCTCCGAGCGAACCAGGGGTTTATCCTTATGTCTGCACTTTCCCTGGGCATTGGGTTGTGATGAAGGGAATCATGGTGGTTGCCGATTCGGAGATCCAGGCAGCAGAATTATTGGCTGCAGAAAAACCAGCGACGGTTCAGGAATGGAAAATGCCAGATTTCGAAGATCTGGTGGTTCCCGAAGCAACCGAAAAGGTTGTGATGCGGGGAATGGCTGCATTCATGAAAGCCAATTGCAATCAGTGTCACGTGCTTGCGGGGCATGGTGTTAATTTGGGCCCCGATCTCATGAAGGTAACAGAGCGGTACAAGGGCGGTAAATTGCTCAAGCAGTTGATCGAACCTTCCAGTGAAATCAACGAGAAGTACCAGACCTTTAAGTTTTTGATGGACGATGGCCGACTGGTGAGTGGAGTTGTTGCTTCCGAGGATGAAAAATTCGTGAATGTGATGAGCAATTTGTTGACTCCAAAGCTGCTGACCCGATTGAACAAAAAAGAGATCGAGCAGCGTGTCAAATCAAAGGTCTCCGCGATGCCGGCAGGGCTTCTGGATGTGTTGACGAAGCAGGAAATCAGTGAACTGATGTCCTTTCTGCAGTCACCAGGATTTCAAATGCCCGAGCATCTGAAAAAAATGCATTCTCATGATCACCACGGAAGCAGCAAAAAGTAAGCCCTCGCTCCCCCAACGGGTTTACGCGTTGGCGGAGGGCTGGCATGCAAGTGCAGAGGATCAAGATCCGACTTCGCGATTGAGCTGTTTAACGCTACATTTTGAGAAATACAGCCACGAGCGGCATTCAGAAGTGTGATTTGCGGCGGAAAAGGGCTGGTCAGATGAGGTGATTGATGCGAATTGTTCTTTGCTATCCCGTTGAGAAGAGGCATGTTGCTCAGATTCAAGCCGCCGCTCCGGAATGGGAGGTGGTGAATGCTGGGCAAGAGCGGATTGATGAGTTGTTGCCCACTGCAGACATCTTCATAGGGCATGCAAAGGTGCCCGTGAATTGGGATCGCGTTTTAGAGTCTGGAAGATTGAAGTGGATTCAGTCCTCCGCGGCGGGGTTGGATCATTGTCTTGTGCCCGGCATTATCGAGTCTGATATTCTCGTAAGCAGCGCCTCCGGACTTTTTGCGCCGCAGGTTGCGGAGCAGACGTTCTCCCTTCTTTTTGGTTTGCTTCGGAAAGCTCCGCTGTTTTTTCGTGCTGAACAGAAGCGTGAATTCATTCGCTTGCCAACGGATGACTTGAGAGGAAAAACGGTGGGAATCGTTGGCATGGGCGGCAATGGCCGCATGTTGGCCCGGATGCTCAAACCATGGGATATCAAGCTGGTAGCGACTGATTATTTTCCAGTTGATCCCCCTGCAGAATTAGACGAAGTATGGCCTGCTGACAGGTTGGATGACCTGCTTGGTGTCAGTGATATCGTGTTGTTAACATTGCCGTTAAATGTAGACACTCACAGCTTGTTTGACGCGAATCGGTTGAATCAGATGCGTTCAGGGGCACTTTTGATCAATGTGGCCCGGGGAGCGGTGGTCGTTGAGGATGCACTGGTGGGGGCTTTGGAGTCGGGGCAGCTTGCCGGTGCCGGGCTTGA
>PAUV01000039.1 GCA_002712845.1 Rhodopirellula sp.
GATCGCTAGCTGATCCATCTCGTCAACACGGGTCGCAATCATTCGAAATTCTGCCAGAGGTGCAATTTCCCTCACCATGGACTCAATGCTGCTGGGAAACACATTGACTCCACGAATCACCATCATATCGTCAACTCGGCCGAGCACTCCCCCCTCAAGGAACAGAAAACGACAGGCCTGGTCATGCTCCCGATATCCACGAACAACATCCCCCGTCCGATAGCGAATCACTGGCCCGCCAAACCTGCCAAGGCTGGTCAATACCAACTCAGCTTGCTCACCATCTTCCACCTCAACGCCCCTCGGATTCTCAGCATCAAAACGCAGCAGCTCAGCGATAAATTCGTTTTCGATGACGTGTATTCCAGTCCCAGCCTTGTTGCCAACCCCCCACGCGCCTATTTCACTGGCTCCTGCATGGTCTACCACACAGGCTCCCCAAATGGCTTCCAAGCGATTACGGACACTGGGTGTCGATCCCCCCGGCTCGCCGGCAACAATGATGCGTCGGACTGCAGTTTTGGTAAGGTCGATGTCGTGCTTGTCGGCCACTGCACCCAAGTGCAGTGCATAGGTAGGAGTGCAACATAGCACCGTGCAGCCATGATCAGAAATCATCTGAATCCGCTGCTGACTCGTCATCCCACCACCGGGAACCACCGTTGTGCCACGTCGCACCAACGCGTCATTGGCGGTCCAGAAACCAATGAAAGGACCAAACGAAAATGCCATCATCGCGACATCATCTCGTTGGACCTCAGCTGCATCGAGCACGTAATCCCAGCAAGTTAGCCACCAAGCCCAGTCCGACGGTGTGTCCAGCACTGTCATCGGGAAACCTCTTGTTCCACTCGTCTGGTGCAGTCGAGTGTAATCGGTTCTCGGTAAGTCAAAGACCTGTGCAGGATGGCCAGCTGCTTCTCCGAGCAGTTGGTCCTTCGTCAGTAACGGAAGGGAAGTGATGTCCGCTAAAGATTCCAGAGGACAACGATTACATGGATGGTGTCTGCCATAAAACGAGCGATCCTGAACCTCCAACAACAGTTCATTAAGCCGTTGTAATTGCATCGACTCCATCCGGTGCCGAGAGAAAGGACGCTGTTGTGAGGATTTGTTAGTCACGTGAAAAATTCAGGACGGAGTGCGCAAGAATACAAATGAAGAAATCGTGAAGCTCATTGCAGCCTTCACTTTACCAAAGCATGGCCAGCAGATGTCCCCTCTGCCCAAAAGCCAATGTTTAGGATTGCCTTGAAGCCACTCGACACAAACAGCTGCGCACACCCTTCCAATCAGAAATAAGTAGGAATGATGAAGAGTTTGCGATGACTCTAAATTCAGCTTGCAAACCCATTCCAACTCGCCAATCATCTGCTCGCGGACACAACATTGGCGTTGCCTCTGATGTGCGACAGGATGAACTTGAGCAACAACCGCAAATGCGGTCATTTCCCCATCCCTAACATCATTTCCTTGAAACAACCCACCATGAAGGCATCCTACAGCACACAAGCTGGCGGCAACGCAAAAACATCGCCGTTTTTCCCCCAGGACTTCTCTGCACATCGTCGTGCTTTCACGCTCATTGAGATGCTTGTCGTCATCTCCATCATCGGCACGCTCGCTGCTCTGCTGTTACCTGCCATTTCCAAAGCCCGTGAGGCTGCTCGCGGCGCCGAATGCCAAAATAACCTGAAACAATTCGGCATTGCCTTCATTGCTCGCACAACCACGATGCCTGACGGGGGTTTCTGCACAGGTGCATTCGATCTTGAACGCGACGGCATTCCGACAGAAACCGGCTGGGTATCTGATTTGGTATCAAGAAAAGTCATGGCTAGCGAAATGCTCTGCCCGAGTAGTTCCAACACAACTTCAAAAGCGATCGAGCAAGTGCTGTCAGCATCGACAGCCAGTTTCGCAGTAACTGATTGCGTGGACAGGCTTGGAAGCGCCAGCTACACGAATGATATGGGGCAAACCGTCAAAAACATTTCACGCACCATTTTTGATGGCAACCTGCCACCCAATTCATCAGCCAGAGCCGAGGTCATTACAGAGAAGATGCTCGAGAACGGCTTCAATACGAATTACGCCGCAACCTGGTTTTTTGTTCGATCCGGTTACCGGCTTGGTCCGGATGGCAACCCAGCCAAAAACAACCTTGGCTGCGGCAGTACAGACCCAAAAGGGCGAAACCTGACGATTGGACCTCTGACGACGCGACTTTTGGATAGCGGTCAGGCTGCCGCGCATACGGTCCCGCTGCTCTGCGATGCATCGGCAACGGGCCAGTTGAGTTCCAGTGTAGGGGACTTAACCGCTGGATCCATGTATTCCCTGCCTGTAGTTGGAGCCCCAATTCGCAGTCGGCTGATGGTGGACGAGAGTGGTGATGGCGTTCGGAATATCGATCAATCGGCCAACTTCCTGCAAACGCCCGTGTTTAACGGCACACCCAAGACAGGGGCTGCGGGTTGGCTGAAAACTTGGAGCTTTGATACCCGTCAGGATTACCGAGGGATGCAGCCACATCATCAAGGTACAGTGAACGTCCTGATGGCCGACGGCTCTGTCCAAGTGCTAACGGACATCAACAACGATGGATTTATTAACAACGGTTTCGACGTAGGCTCGGGCAGCACGCCGGCCTACTGGACTTCAAATGAGATCGAAGCAGAAACCCTACGACTTGCCAGCTTCTACTCTCTTCTTTCGAAGGGAGATCAGAACTAATGAATTTTGTGATTCGTTCTTATAACGGGGTCATCTCAGAATCCTCGTGCATCCCATTTTCACAAGGAGAAACCGTTACCTAACCATATTCGTAATCGATAAAGCTTAGGCAACGCGTCGAAAGTGGCGCGTCGAAAGGTGGTTGCGTTGCAACCGGGGAAACATTCAGCCAACTGAATGATTAGACACGCACATCATTCACCCACAACGGAGATGTCGTGTTTCAAGAAACAAAATCAGATCAAACGCACGGAAGAAATGGGTGATGTTCCCGCAATTTCTGATCGCAGCAACGATCAAAGAACAACGTTAACGGAACACCACCTCATTCCTTCACATTTACAAACTCTATTTTGGACATGGATTCCGATTCAGTCCAGATCAAAAAGGAAACGCAATGTCGCGTAACAAAAACGCAGGTTTCACCCTGATTGAACTCTTGGTGGTGATCTCGATCATCGCTTTGCTGGCCGCACTGTTGCTGCCTGCAATTACTTCGGCCCGTGAGGCCGCTCGCACAGCTCAGTGTCAAGCAAACCTCAAGAACATTGGTGTCGGGCTGATACGTTACAGCACTACAAGCCCTACTGGAGCTTACTGCTCAGGTGCATCCGACTTCCGTCGTGATGGTTGCATGGACACCTACGGTTGGGTTGCAGACATTGTCAATAGCGGCAATGGCAACATGAACGAGTCTCTTGACCCGAGCAATCCATTGCGTGGGTCAGAGAAATTGAATGACCTGTTGGGTAAAGACACGTCGGATAACAAAGATGGTGCACCCTTGGCACGCCTTAGTACCGGTGTATGCGGTGACGCAACGTGGGCAGGAGTTGCCGGCACTGACACGACGGCCTACTTCGGCGGCACTGAGGTAAATACCGCAGAACGAGCGGAGCTGGTTTCACGGCACTTCGTGACCAGTGGCTACAACACGAACTATGCAGCCAGCTGGCACTTGGTCCGAGGAATGGTCCGCACGTCTTTCGATAACAACACCACTCCAATCTCCCTGACCACCGCCGCGACTGGTGGATTCAAAGGTCTGAGTGGAACCACTGGCCCCCTGCGAGAGCCCACCATGTCTAAATCGCGTCTTTCCAGCAGCAACATCGGCATGATTGGCTGTGCAGCTCCTGGAGACATCGACGAGGCAATCCTGTCACAAACCATTGGACACGGTCCTGGAGGCAAGTGGGCCAAGGGTACCGATGACTCAGTTGAATACATCGCAGCTGGTTCACTGCTCACCGAAGCCTTCAATGATGGCCCTGCCTACGTTGACACAGCTTCCTCGAACAAGGAAATCAACCTGATTGGAAACGGAGTGAGCTTGATGCTTCAGATCGCTTGCGAGCGAGCACAGCCAACCACCGCATCCTGTGCTGCACCTACTGGCGCTGGCAGTGGAAATGGTGTTTACCTTCAGGACACACGTGACTGGTACGCTGTCCACAAAGGCTCGTGCAACATCCTGATGGCAGACGGAAGCGTCAAGTCATTCCAAGACCTCAACGGTGACGGATTCCTGAATCCAGGTTTCGACATCGCCGATGGCCTTACTGACCTTGAGGTCAGTGGTGTTGGATACGCCGATGATCGCCAAGAAATGGCCACAGACCAATTCTTCGGTGGCATCTTCATCGACGACGCTTACTTCAAAGGTGCGTTCGAGTGATCGAACCCCAAAACGCTTAGGCAAATGACGTTGGCATATTCGCATGCCAACCTCGCCCCCTGCAGTTCCAATGCTGCGGGGGTGCCTCTATTTACTAAACACACAGCACGACAAACAACAAGCACATGAGCCCCTCATCGAAACGCACGCTTTTAATTATAGGCAGCTTGGCCGCCATGATCACCGTGGCTTCAGGAGTATCGTTGAGCGTGCAATACAAACCCTATGGTGTTCCCGATGGTCGGCGTGCAGAGTACGAAAGAAAGATCGCTGACCTCAAAGATCGCGAATACCTTTTTCAAAACGTAGACAAACTCAGTGAAGCGATCGCCTACATGCCAGACACGACCCATGACTTTGGCATGATGGATCCACACGGCACCGCGTCTCACCAATTTGAAATCCACAACAAGGGCTCCGCTCCATTGGCTCTGAAGATGGGAACGACAACATGCAAATGCACTGCAGGTAAACTGGGATCAAGCCTGTTGCAACCAGGCGAACAAACCACCGTCGAACTGACTTGGAACACGGGCTACAAGGTCGATGAGTACGAACAGTCGGCTATCCTGCAGACCAACGACCCAACCTTGCCCGAAATCGAAATCAAGGTCAAAGGTGAAATCAAGGGTGAACTGTTGAGTCCTGAGACGATTACCTTTCCACAACGAAATGTCGCTGAAACAACCCACGCACGCTTCATTGTTTGCAGCCAGGTGTGGACGAACTTCGAGGTGGAAAACATCGAATGTGGAGCGGAGGATTTCACATGGTACGCTGAACCGCTCAATGAACACGACCCAAGATTAGCAGACAAGCAGTCAGCTTATGCCGTGGAAATTCATGTTATCACAACGCCGTTGGAACAAGGCAGATTTTCGGGGAACATGGAATTGGTTATTCGTTCGCAAGATGGCACGAAAACATTAAAGCGTACTGTTTCCTATTCTGGAAAAACCCGTTCGCCCATCAGTTTTTACAGCCGGAACATTCACCGTCAGGATGGGCTCGACATCGGAACTCTGACCAATAACAAGTCGTACGAGTTCCATCTTGTCGTAAGAACCAACGGTGACACATCCCGAAAAATTGAAGTTCTCGACGTCATGCCCAAAATCATCAATGCATCGCTCACTCCATTGAAAACACCGGGTAATTTCCGCCTGAGCCTAAAAATTCCTCAAGATAGCCCGACCACTATTTTCAACATGGTCGAGAAGCATGGGTACGTACAGGTCGGTGACCCGTCGGACAAGAATCAGTTTTCGAACTGGTTTCCAATCCACGGTGCGGTGGTAGAGCTAAGCAAGTAATTCAAGAATTTCACAAACAGTAGCCGCTAGACATTAACAATGAGTTCGTCACCAGAAATCACGCAACCAACAAGCTATGTTTGTGGTAACTGCAAAACCGAAAACGCCGCAAACACAAAATTCTGCGAGGGCTGCGGCCACCACCTGACAGAACCGTGCGACGCCTGCGGTAAAACGGTTACGCTTTCTCAAAAATTCTGTGGCAAATGTGGCGTCAACTTGGGAAAAGCTAACCAGCAACGCTTTGAACAATATAAAAAAAGGCTCACAGAGGCGATAAAACAAACGAAACTGCATGAGTACGAACACGCCTTGGCCCTGACCCAAAGTCTCAGCAATCTCGATGACTATCGTTTTCGATCAATTGCCGAGCAAGCTGCGATTGCGACAGGCAAGATTGAAGACATACGTGACAGAACCGTCGAAGAGGCCCTGACACGAATCACCGAAGCAAAAAAAGCTTTGGCAGGCGACGACAGTGCAAAAGTAGTCAGCCTGCTCGAAAACGTGCCGAACATTCTGCGGGACACAGAAGTTGAGAACATTCTTCAACGAGCCAAGACAAAAGTAAGTGAAACGCAAGTTCTTCAAGATGAGCTTCGAACTGGTATCACTGAAAAAAACTGGCTGTTGGTAGGTAGTCTTCTCGAACAACTACTCGACCGGTATCCGATGGAATCGCGATACAAGGAACTCGCTCAAAAAGTACGCGGGAAACTGATGCGGAACGCCAAAAGCAGTGCAGCAAAAGGCAATTTCAGTTCTGCTCTGGAATCTCTCAATGCAATTCCAACGTGTGCCTCTACCCAAGAACTTGAAAAACTGGCCATCTGGGCCAGCAAAGCTGACTGGTGTGCCGAACAAGTCAAACGGGAACCATTTGCGACGCCAATCCTCGGCCGCATGGCTCTTACACACACTAAATCTGCGTCTGAACTTCCCCACGCAGAATTGGACGTCAAAGAACTTGCATCGCTAATCAAGTCAAATCAATACACAACACGCTGCCCCCTGCCACGTTGGAAACCCTCCAACAAAAGCTGGCTGGGAGGAGAGTTTTTACTACTGGGTCTGCCGCAAATGCATGATCTTGGCAAACACGAAGCGTTCAGGGCAAACCCTGGGCAACTCAATGTTGCCGTCGGTCTAGCGATACAAGGTCTCGGGCATGGTCGCATTACATGCCACTTCGCTTCCAAAAAGAAAAAGCTGCTTGGATCCCGGCGCAAGAAACCCACTCGATGCTGGGGACTGGACATCGGCACCGCGGCGATCAAGGCAGTTTTACTGGAAGAAAAAGATGGTAGCCTCAAAATCCTGGATACTTTTTTTGAAGCTCTGCCCACCCCAACCTGTCGCAAGTCTGCAGAAGCCGACACACCAAGTACTTTATTGCTACCCGCTCTGATGAAATTTGCACGAGAAAAAAGCTCGGACAAGACGAGTGTCTGGGCGGGGTTTCCATCCGGCGAGACCGTGACACACTTCGTTTCCATTCCATCTGTAAAGGAAAAACTCACACAACAATTACTTGAGAAAGAAATATCTCAAAAGGTGCCACTGCCTAGAGAAGACATCGAAGTCGCTCAATGGATCGGGGAAGCAGACCCAGCGAACTTGAAGGGTAGGCCAGTCACCCTCTCCATCGCAAGAAAAAAATTCCTCCATGATTACATCGAAACACTTACAACAGCAGGCATCAACGTTAGTGGTTTGCAATGCGATTCTCTCGCATTACTTAACTTTGCAACATCCGAATTCAGTGAATTGTTGAAGTGCAGCGAAGATGATTCAGACCAAATCGACGCAAAGGACGACGCAATCGCTTTTCTCAACTGCGGTGCATCATCCACAACGCTGCTGGTTGTTTCGCGGCGAAGCCACTGGTACTGGACAATGGAAAGAGGTAGTGAAGCAGTGAACTCGCTCATCGCAAGACAAGCGAAAGTAACCCTCGAAAAAGCAGAGGAACTCAAACGCAATCCCACCGAACTTGCGGATCCTGCCAGTCAATATGCACCGGTAGAAAATAGTTTTCTGGAAGTCCGAGCCAGGCTTGAGGTTGCATTGAAGGACATGCTGAAGCAAAACGACCGAATCGACATCACATCGACCTGGTGCATGGGCGGTGGCAGTCTGACTCATCAATGGATGCGTCTTGTAGCGGCACAGGAAGAATCATCGTGAATACTTTAATCATTGCTTTTCGTAGTTTATACAATTCGCTCCCAGCCTTATTGGCAATCGTGTTTGCCTGTGTGGGCTTATCCGGATGCGGTGGCCCCAGCCAAGAAGAAATGATGATGCGAGCGGCCCAACGCCGACGCCCGCCAGATCCAGCAGAAACAGCACAAGCTGATGAAGCCAGCAAGGAACCGACGAAGGCTTCGCAAGCTGCGGAAGAACCAAACAACAGACAGAAACAGTCGCCCGTACCGGGCAATTCCGCATCTGACAATATTGCGTCTAATCCGATTCCACAGACAGATCCAACCCCTGCAAACTCGGACAAAAAACCAGTTTTTTCAATCAGCGTGATTGACGAGCGGCAACCGACTACCACGCTTGACCAGACCGAACGGCGCAAGATCGCACAAAAAAACATTGAGACATTAGCAACCGCATTACTACAGCACTTTGCGGATACGAAAAGGTTGCCGCAGTCTCACACACGCAACTCAAACAATCTGCCGACTCTGTCCTGGCGAGTAGCCTTATTGCCCTATCTAGGGCTCGAAGACCTGCACCAACAGTTTGATTTTTCAAAACCATGGAACGTGGAACCGAATAAGTCACTGCTCAAGTACATTCCAGACGCCTATGTTTCACCTGAGCGTTTCGACACAAACACAAATTTCCTGTTACCCGCTGGCAAATACTTTATCTTCGGCGAAAATCGGGTTCCTCGGGAAAAGACGGTTGAAGATGGCATGGGCAACACAATCATGCTGTTCGAAGTGAACGATGAATATGCAGTACCATGGACCAAACCTAGTGACTTGAACGCTACCACCAGCAAAGAATTAGATGCGGCAATTGGGGAACTGCGGGAGAATGGGACTTTTGCCGTTTGGGCAAGTGGACTCCCAGTCCTGTTAACAAGCAACTTGACCAGCGAACAGATTTTTCAAGCAACAACGCATGAAAAAGGTGAAGCCCTTCGGGCAGGGGATATCCACCGAGACATTGCCGAACCTGTTTTGCTCAAGCTGGATCCTGAGTCCGACCAGATGGCTGACGCACAGACAAAGACAGAGAACGCGTCAAATAGAACTCAGGATGCAAAAATTGCCCGCGAAAACATTCCTGCGAGATTACCTGTTCCCAAAGCAACTGACATTGCCGAAGCACAAGATAAATTAAGAAGGATCTACGCTGAGAAGTTGCGTGCAGCAGGGGATAGGGCAGACAAAATCAAACTCGCTCGGACAATGCTGAGCGATGCGGCAAAATCCCGGCTCGATCCAACCGGCGCCTATGTCATGCAGACGGCGGCGCTGCGTCTAGCGCTGGAAGCGGTTGATGTTGATCTCTTGATATCAGCAATCGATGCGCGGGTTGCCCTGTTTGAAGTAGATCCCTACGAGGAAAATGTCCGTTGGATAGAACAAGTTTCAGCTGCTAGAGCCAAACGTGAGACAACGGCGATGCGGAACACGCGTTTTTCAAAGCGCGTGCTCATCGTCACACGCATTGGAATCATTGAAAACCATTTTGCTCAGGCAGCAAAAATAACTGGGATTGCTTATCAATTCACAAGCAAAAAGAAAGAAGATGCTATTCCGCGTTTGATAAACAAGCTGAAGTCCTCACTGACGTCTACTGAGAGCAAATTCGAGGACGCGTTGGCTGATCTGGATACGTATCGCAAATATCCTGACGATCCTAACGCAGCGGAAGCATTTGGCATGTTTCTCTGCTTCACCAAGGGCGACTGGCCCACAGGCTTACCCTTGCTACAAAAAGGCAACAACGATGTCCTTCGGGATATCGCCACAAAAGATCTTGCGCTCACCTCAGCCTCGGACCCGCGGGCACAGACAGCTCTCGCCGATATATGGTGGGACTTAGGAGAAAGAGCAAAATCCGCATCATATCGAGAGCCGTGTCGACAGAGAGCTGCGTACTGGTATCAGCAGGCCTACGAACGGTTGCCCGACTCCCTCGATCGCATCCATGTCAAGAGTCGCATCGAAGAAACGGAAGCGCAGGAAGGAGGAAACCCAGTGGCACTGTGCAGTCAACTGGCACGCGGAATGCGAGTTTCACTTGCAAATCCTCGCGGGCAGCTTATTCCGAATTTGCGTGTTGCCGACAAAGACGACGACGACGATGATTGATTCATCGAATTTGTTTTCCGAATAGGCTCAGCGCGACTAGGATTCTGAGCCTGACGATCGATGTAACGAGGCAGATGCCACTTGAATCTCGGCTATCAACAATAGCGCACTCCCGCGCATTGGCGTTTGTCGCCTTGAACGACGGATGCGAATACTTTGCGTTTAGGTGTTCCAGCCATTACAGAGAGCAGGCTTGTGACGAACGGACACGCTATCTATGGTCTGAAGTCTTTGAACTCTAAAACCTCGTCAGGAATTGTCCATGAGTTCCGCGCAGACCAATCAACCAGATGATCCGTTTCCGGCATCCGGACGGATTGCGGCCTTCGACTATGGAACGGTGCGTATTGGGATCGCCGTCTGCGACCCCGACAGGATCCTTGCCAGCCCACTTGAGGTGCATCCCGCGGCGAATTGGCGAAACGACGGTGATTACTTCCGATCACTAATCAAATCGGAAAGAATCGTGGGGATCGTCGTTGGTCTCCCCATTCACTGCGATGGGGGAGAAAGCGAGAAGAGTAAGGAAGCGAGAGAATTCGCGAAATGGCTCGCTGCGGAAACTTNGCTGCCAGTGCGAATGTTCGATGAGCGATTCACCACTGCGGACGCAAATCGACGGATCGGCGGAAATTTCACCAGAGCGAAGAAAAAACANCGCGTCGACGCGATCGCNGCGTTCGTGTTGCTCGAGTCNTTCATCGAAGCCTGTCGTTACCGACAAACNGTGGCTGGCGAAGCCCTCAACGCTGATCCCAATGGCGGCGAAAGCCTAGACGCGTAGACGACAGGCAGCGATTTATCACCTTCTGTCGCACGTCCCACACATCAATCTTTCGCTCGCCGAACTCAGATCCTAAGCAGCGGTATCGCCCACCAATTTACCCATCAGGTCTGCGAAACGCTCTTCTGCTTCGCGACGACGGCGAACTTTTTCACCTACGCTCCAACCAGACCTGATACGCATCACACGACGTGAGATTTCAGCGTCCGAAGGGAGCGTCTCATTTTGAGTCACTGAGGTTCGTTCCGAGACGCTGTTTTGGTTCGTTAATGTCAACATGATAGGATTCCTCCTGAAAGAACTCGCCCTAAAGTGGGGCATCTTGCTACTCAGCCACATTGGCTTCGCTGATTGCCCTTACGGAGCAAGCAGCGTGCCAATCGGCAGAATCGACACGACCGATTCCTTATTGTACGCGTCGAATCCCCTGTTTCGCCGCATAAATTCTTGGAAAAAGGCTTTTCAGCTATTTCTCAGCCGACGTCGGCTTCGCTCGTTCTGAGACAGTTTTCAAAACTTTGCAAATCTTGCAATTCCTGAGCTGGCAGCAACAAGACCTCATGTTTGGCGACCTCACTGCCCAAAATCGCAGTTCGCACAACTTCCCACGTTCTAATCCCACATTTCCCACGTAAATCGCAGTACTGCAGCTGCCCAGCAGCATCGTAAAGCATGCCAAATACTTGCTCGCGACCCGCTTCGCGACTGAGGACGAAAGACCCATCTGGCTCGAAATAGAGCGTGTCCAGCTGCTTCAGACGTGACTCGACTGTTTCAAAGCTGGCTGCCAACGGTCCTTTGCCAGCGCCGTAGAGATACAGGTGAAATGAGATCATTTGAATTGCGTGAAACTGGAAACGAGTGTGTGAAACGGGAAATGGGCGGTTGGCGATCTGCTGAGAACGAAAGCAGCGTTGACGTCTACAGGCTGCTTTTCATAGCGTTCCCAACGGATCAGGTGTTCCGGCGCGTGCCAAAATTCTGCAACCACAGAAGCACCCCCAAGTCCGCAAGCAGTGTTTTGATGGTGAGTTACCTCTCATACCATTCAAAACAATGCTTCACCGATGATCATGGAAGCATCCGTTGCTTTACTTCTGCCAACATAACCGACGCTCCCTGCGTTTCCACTTGGCAACGTTGCTTTTCATCATCTGCTGCTACTCTTTAGAACCGCAGACAGCGAGTGGTCAGAACAATGATGAATCGCTGGTAGAACTGAACTTGACCGGCACAGTGAGTTTGCCGCGTCTGGTTGAGGCCGTTTCGAAACAAATGGATGAGCGTTTTCTATACAGCGCGAACCTCGCCAACCGGCAGGTCACCATCTACACCCCCGCCAAGCTTCCCAAAAGTGCGCTGCCTGCTTTACTTGGCAGCCTGCTGAAAGGCGAAAACCTGGCGGTTGTTGACTCGGATGTCGCTGGCTGGAAACGGATTGTCGATTTTGCCGACATGGTTCCCTATGCAACTGCTGGCGACTCAACCGAAGTGCTGGCTAAAGACGGGCCTGCTGCTCCGGTCACGCAGGTGATTCCAATCAAGAACGCAAACATCACGAATATGGCGCAATCATTGCGGCCGTTTCTTTCCAAGGGAGCAAATTTTCTAGTGCTGCCCGAAAATCGTTTGATCATCGTGACAGACTACGCTCAAAATGTAAAAACGATTGTGGAACTACTGAAGTTGATCGATGCCCCTGCTGGACAGGCAACGATTGATTTTTACGAAGTGAAACATCGAAACCCGGGTGTATTGATCCAACAGGCAGAGGCTTTGATCCTTAAGTCAGCCGATGGGAAAAGCAATCAGAACGTGAAGCTGTTCAATGACAGTTCTGACCGTCGAGTCGTGGTCGCTGGTGACTCGAGCGAGGTGACTCGAGTCCTGCAATTGTTAAAGCAACTAGATACAGGGATGGGGTTTCAGACCCGCGTTTACCGCTTACGCAATATCGCAGCCGATCGAGTCCGAAAACTGGTACTGGGTTTGGTCAGCCAAGATGATGCTGAAAGTGCCATCGAAACCACAGTGGACCCAGATGGCAACATGTTGATCGTGCGGGCAGCTCCAGAAATTCAGCAACAGGTTGAAATGCTGATTCGCGAACTGGACCAACCCGTTGATTCCAACGAGAGCCCGATCCAGTTTTACAAGCTTAAAAATGCCAAAGCGGTCGAGGTGCTTTATTCATTACTTGCCTTGCAGCAAGCTGCCGGCAGCGGCCAAGTCTCGCAAGCAAGTGGATTTGACACAAGCATTGCCTCAGAAGGAAATGGCTTTACGGGCCTGGCTCCAGCATTTGGGATGAGTGGCGGGAATCGCCAATCAGCTTTTGGAGGTGCATTTCCAGTCTATCGGGGCCAAACGGGTGGTCGTGATATTCGCATGCCATTCAACGATGGCAACACCGATAACTTTCCGACCACAGCGTCCCAAAACGACAATGCAGCTTTGCGACCATTAATCGGCGGCGGCATGGAATTCAATTCCGTTGAAACAGTTGGCTTCAATGGTGGACAGGTAGCGTCGCTGCCCGGTGGAGCCCGCGTTTCCGCGGATGTGGCAACCAACAGCTTGATTGTTTATGCGCCCTCAAACGTTCAGGGTCTTTACGAAAAGCTAATCAAATCGTTGGACCAGCGGCGTCCCCAAGTGATGATCGAGGCCGAAATTGTAGCGGTCAACACCAGCGGAAATTTCTCACTCGGAGTCGAAGTGTCCATGGGCGACCGGACCGGTGACACAAAACTCTTCAAGTTCAATTCATTTGGTCTCAGCGAGGTCGATGCATCAACCGGCATGCTAACCCCCAAAGGCTTTGCCGGTTTCAACGGGGTGTTGCTGGACCCCGAAGTTGCTGACGTGATAGTGAGCGCCTTATCAAGCCACAATCGCGGCCGAGTGCTCGCATCACCCAAGATTCTCGTCAACGACAACCAAACGGGTACGCTTGAAAGTGTGGAAAGCTTTCCATTCAACAGTGTGAACGTGATCAACACGGTGGGCTCACAAAGCTTGGGCGGCAACCAACAAGCCGGCACGATCATTACCGTCACTCCGCATATCAACGAAGACGACCATCTGCAGCTTGAATTTGATGTGGAATTCAGTTCCTTTGAAGGCGAGCAAATTTCCACGGGCGGTGACAATCCAGGGTTGCTTCCTCCGCAAAGAAAAATTGATCGGGTAGGGAGCGTCGTTACCATTCCAGATGGGAAAACAGTCGTGGTTGGTGGGCTGAAACGCGGCTTCGCATCCGAGACGTTTTCAGGTGTACCATGGATCGAAAAGATCCCGGTTTTGCGTGAATTGACGAGCAAAACGTCAGCTGAAGATAAGTGCACATCGTTTTTCCTGTTCATTCGCCCAAAAATTCTTCGCGACTCTCAGTTCCGAGATCTGCAATACTTATCAGATAACGATATCAGGGAAATGGAGATTCCTGCCAACGATCCCGTCAGCCGCCCCATGTTGATCCCATGCGTAAATCCGCCGACTCAACACCGAGCTCTGCCCTACAGCGGGCGGTACCCGATGGCAGAACCAATGCGGGTAATGCAACCAGTGGAAAGCACACTGCAGGAATAAGGGTGCCTGAAGATCCAACCTCACCTGACATCGTTGATCACGCAGAATCCAACCTGAATGATTCCTCCGCTCCCAAGGCTTCTGCTGACAATCAGTCACGTGCAGTCCAAACTGGCACAGAGCATGAGACAGATCACATCCCCGATCAGGACGAGCGTCTCAGCGATGGGCTAGGAGGAAATCCTCAGCCAGACTTATCTCACTTGCAACCCTCGGCGGATTTTCTAAAACGCTTTAGTATCGCATACGCCCGAATGCATCGAGTCCTTGGATTCGAACACGAATCCGGCATCGTGGTCGCTGTGTGTGATCGCAACGGCTACGATCATATTGACACCATTGGTCGCGCATGCAAAGCCGATGCTGAACCATTACTGTCATCCGAAGACGCGATCCTCAAATCGATCAATCTGGCCTACGCTGACCGATCGAGTCAAGCGCAGCAAGTGATCGACACCATGGATCAGGAAACGCTTTTACGTGACGTCAGTGCATTGGCTAGCCGAGAGGACTTNCTTGACACTGAAGGACGCGCCCCCATCATTCGACTCGTCAATCATCTACTCTTTGATGCAGTTAAAGCAGGTGCATCAGATGTNCACATCCAGCCCTACGAAGACAGGGTCGTTGTTCGACAAAGAATTGACGGGGTGCTTTTTGACAGCTTTGAAATACCGAAAGTGGTTCAAGAAGAAGTTTTGACNAGGGTCAAGGTNCTGGGGCGAATGAACATCGCNGAAAAACGCCTGCCTCAAGATGGACGTGCAACTGTCCAACTAGGTGATCGCAACGTTGACTTACGGATTGCTTCTCTACCGACCAGTCACAATGAGCGCATCGTTATCCGGTTACTTGACAAGAGTGCCCGACTCTACACGCTTGGTGAACTGGGGATGCCGCCACATTACCTTGAGACGTTCCGTCAATTGATCCAGCGTGATCATGGAATGATTCTTGTGACCGGACCGACAGGAAGTGGCAAGAGCACGACGTTATATGGTGCATTGCAGGAAATTGACTCGGTGGACCTGAACGTCCTGACCCTTGAAGACCCTATCGAATACCAACTGGACGGTATCAGCCAAACACAAATCAATGAAAAAAAGGGAATGACTTTCGCATCAGGCATGCGCAGTGTGCTGCGTCAAGATCCTGATATCATCATGGTTGGCGAGGTTCGTGATGGAGAGACAGCNGTCATGGCCATCCAAGCGTCGCTGACAGGCCATCTCGTTTTCAGCACCCTGCACACCAACGATGCTGCGAGTGCTGTGACCAGATTATTGGATCTGGGTATTGAGCCTTATCTGGTCAGCAGTTCGTTGGTGGCGTCACTCGCTCAGCGACTGGTACGCCGTCTGTGCACCGCATGCAAACAGCCCGACCCAGCCAGCACCGCATCACTTGCTGCCCCACCATCGGCGCTCCTCAAGGAGCAGGGCATNGTACTCACAGAGCTTCCTGGTGCATTCNCGCCAGTGGGTTGTGAATNATGCAGAGGCACCGGCTTCCGCGGTCGTGTTGGCCTTTTCGAATTACTGGTCATGGATGACAACTGCCGAGAACTCGTACAATCGCGNGGCAACGCATCACAGATTCGCGAGGCNGGAATGCAGGCAGGNATGCACCTGCTTGCAACCGATGGCTTACTNAAAGTCCATCAGGGAGTCACCACTCTCGATGAGGTCATGAGAGTAACAACACTCTANACCTTGATACCCGANCCGTTGCTTCAGAACTGACTCCGCATGCCGTCAAGTCCTTGNAAAAACGATACAAACAAATANTTGAAGACACCNGTCTTATCAATCAATCGATCACAACGTTATCCTTTTTAGATGGCAGTATTTCACTACACAGGCGTCAAATCGGACTCNACCGTTGTTCGCGGCACAGTCTCAGCGGATACTCCCCGCCAAGCTCGTGATCAATTGCGAGGGGAGGGTATTCGTGTAAAAAAAATCGGTGAAGCCAATACTACCTCAACTACCAAGAAAGCTTCCTTATCTCTACCGCTTCGTTCGTTTCGGGTTCAATGGGCAACTGCGATCCATGAAATGGCCATGATGCTTCATGCAGGCATCCCGATTCTGGATGCACTGGACACTGTTGCTGACCAAAACCGAGGTCCATTTCGTGTCGCGATGTTGAAGGTTCGCGATCGGGTCGCATCAGGCTCGTCACTTGCTGGCGCTTTGGCCGAGCAACCAAAGCTGTTCGACCCCACCTCGATTCACATGGTCGAAGTGGGTGAGAATTCAGGCACACTGGATGCTGTTCTGCAACAACTGGCACAATTCAAACGCAAGCAATTAACACTTCGCAATTCCGTAACCACAGCCCTGGTCTATCCCTTGTTCCTGACTTGCTTTGGAACGGCTGCTGCCATATTTCTAATGACCTCAGTCTTACCTCCACTGCTGGAGAATCTTGAAGAGACAATGGAGGTACTACCGTGGCCCACTCAAATTGCAAAGTATCTGAGTAATCTGCTTCTCGATTATGGTTGGCTGCTTGCCGTGTTGGTAATCGGGATCCTGTTTAGCTTGATTTCGATCCTTCGCACTGACTGGGGTCAACGTTACTGGCATCAAAAACTGCTGAAGTTGCCCATTCTGGGACCAATGACGGTCAAACAGGGGGTTTCTCGAATTGCAATGATCATTGCCACTCTTTCGCGAAGCGGTATCGAATTGACCAAAGCGGTAGAACTGGCAGAGCGTTCAACCTCAAATCGCGTATTCAAAAGCGCTTTAAAACGATTTGGAGAACGTATCGCGGCGGGGGAAGATGTGTCTGATGCGTTGGCCAAAGATGGTGCTTTTCCCCCACTGGCAGTACGAGTTTTTTCAGTCGGACAGGAGTCTGGTAAGCTGGATGAGATGCTTTTCCAACTAGCAGATGATTATGATGAGCAGGTAGCCACGGCATCCGCACGGCTAACAGCGCTGCTAGAACCCGCGTTAATCCTTATTCTGGCTGCCGCAGTCGGCTTCCTTTTATTAGCAACCATCCTTCCTATTCTGGAGGCGGGAAATGTCATGTAAACAAGCGTCTACATACAAGCAAAACCAGCGGCACGCTTTTTCGCTGGTGGAACTGATCGTGGTAATGGTCATCCTGGGCATGCTCGCTGGATTGGTAGCGGTTCGAACCCGCGGCTACCTGATTTCATCCAAGCAAAATGCAGCCAAGACGGAAATTGCTAACATCGTCAAAGCAGTAGAAACTTTTTACGCAGATCAAAGTCGTTATCCAACAACCGATGAAGGTATCAACATTTTGTTGGCACCAACCGATTCTTGGCCAGACGGTTTTCTCAACAAAGCTCCTCTCGACCCTTGGAAAAACCCGTACGAATATGTGAGTCCCGGATCCTCTGAACCCTACGCAATCATCTGTTTGGGCGCTGATGGCCGCGAAGGTGGCGAAGGTGAGAATCTGGATTTCACAAGTGAATCTCTGGGTGGCGAAGATGGGCGTCAATGAACGCAGGCAAGGATTCACGCTTCTGGAATTGATGATTGTTTTCGCGATTCTAGGCCTGTTGGCTACGATTGCGATGACCTCGTTAGCCAGCAGAGTTGGTGATTACAGATTCACTCAGGCAATGGAAATCATCGGACGTGTAGACGCCTACGCAAGACGACAGGCAAGCACTCAGCGACAAACGGTTCGTACGTCCGTTGCAAGCCTGACAAATGTGCTGCGGGTTGGCACCCCAGAAGATCCAACTACTCGATCCTTCAAATTACCAACTGGCATACGCATCGGGCAAACCAAGTTTCGGAAGCAGACGATTCCGACGACTGACTTTGACATCCGTTACAACCCATACGGAATTTCTCCCACATACGCAATGAAACTTACCCAAGGCTCACAAAGCCGATGGATCATTGTTCTGGGTTCCAGCGGGCAAATCATTCAAACCAATGAAGCGGGCGAGGTTGATGAAATCCTTTCGCTCTAGACAACGAGTTGGCTTCACGCTGGTTGAAGTGGTCGTCGGCTTGACTCTGCTGGCGACGGTCATTGTTTCATCTTTACTGGCGTTCTCAAAACATCAAAAACAGATCCGTTTGGCACGCTCCAAAATTGCCGCAGTGCAAATCGCAGATGACCTATTGAATCGCATGTCGGCGAGTCGCACCGGAATCCCTCCTGCTTCGAGTGGCCCCATTCCGGAACATCCAACTTGGTCTTGGCGAACAAGCGTGACTGCGGAAACATTCCGCGTCCCCATTCCCATGCAAATCATCACGCTGCAAATCATCGAGAGGGAAAACGAATCCAAACAGAACCTGCTTGCATCAACGAGCGTGGTCAAGGCGATCGAGCCATGAGAACTCGTCAGCAGCAAGCTGGATTTACTTTGATTGAACTGGTCGCCTCGGCTGTCCTGACTTCGATAATGATGACCGCGATTCTCGGAATTGTTTGGTCAACACTGAAACAAACACAACAGCTTAAGAGAAACGAAACGCAGCAAGCTTCTTCCGTAACGCTAGCCGGGCAACTAAGAATCGACCTGCAAAACGCAAGAGGAATGCAGATTGACCCCAACGGAATCACTCTGCATGGCTTCTTGGCCCGTGACAATGCCAATCGCAGCATCTCACTACGCGCTGGACGTGTTCGGTACGCACTGCGGACAGTGAATGACAAGCGGATACTGGCGAGAGCATCCGACGGTGGTCCATGGGAACCACTGTGGGTCAATTTTGGAGCAATTTCGATCGATCCACTCTCCTTCCGTGAAGCCGATAACGAAGATTTGCCGATGGCAGAGACAGGCGGCCTTCCCGAAATTCCTGAATCATTTCGAATCACTGTCCGAGGTGACAATGGGGCCATTATCTGGAGGGAGGTCATCCAGCATCATGAAAATTAAATCAGGGTCCAATAACGCATCAATGATGATCCAGGCAAATCGGCACTTGAGACACAAACGGAAACCTCGCTCCGGTTATGTGCTGATGACGGTCATCGCGGTTTCCATTCTCGTCATCACGTGCCTCAGCTTGCTTGCACGTCAAAGTCTGAGAATGGGATTGAAGGCTGCGGATCAGGAACGAATGCTGCAAAAACGTTGGGGCTCATTGAGCCTGCAGAGAACTTTGCTGGCGAACGCTGAACGCATCTTTGAACGACTCGAAGAAGAAAATGAGCGTCAGGGCAATGACACGACACCAGTGATTCGAAGTAAGCTCGTCCTCGGGGAAGTTACCTTTGATCTTCTTCTGGCGGACGAGGATGCCAAGCTACCGTTGAACACGCTTTATCACCATGTCGGTTTAAAGAAAACAGAAGATAGTATCAGCCGGGTTGCTGGATCAAACGTGACCCTTGCAACACGACTTATTCCCGCTGTGGAACCCATGCAGATATCGAGGGAGAAGAAGCGAGTCTCTGTCTCTGATGACGAGGAAAATGAAATTGCCGAAGATGTGCCAGATGCGTTTCGGAGCTGGGGAGAAGTGTTTGACCTAACGACTTTGGGCAAGAGAGCGGAAAGTCAGACGTCATTGCAGTCAAGCACAACAAACTTGACCTGTTGGGGAAGCGGACAACTCAATTTCCGCAGAGCCTCCGACGAAGCAATATTGGCGTTAGCCAGTGTTGTCGTGCAGGATGGAAAAGCAAGGCGAGTCTTGCAACGATACAGGGCAAGTCCCACCGCATCACTATCAACCCTTTTGTTAAGCGAAGTGAGCGACCAACAGAAACAACGCCAATTACAAACAATTTTCTCAGAAACCAGTACGAACTTCTCGATCTGGATCGACGCACACTCACGAAGCGGACCCCCGCTAAGAACATTCACCGTAATGAAACGCGATCCAGATGGCGTTGTACAACACCAACGTTTTTCTCTTTAAACAACACCGATTCCAATATGGAACTGCAGCGACAACGGCACTACCTGACGATCACAACAGTTTGTTTGTTGTTGTTTTCT
>PAUV01000040.1 GCA_002712845.1 Rhodopirellula sp.
CACCCAAGCCCTCAGTCGCTTTGGGTTGCGAAAGATAGTCAGCGACCTGGCGGACAATCCTGTCGCTCTTGGGGCAGTCTAGAGGCCAAGTGCTGCTGTACTTGCCCAGCACAGGAACCTTCACGACCACTGGCTGCTTTTGACCTTTGATCGCAAATTCAAGTTCTCCGTTGCTGGCTTCTGCCTGAGCGAGAATTTGCCCCAATTGAATTCGAGGATCGATACCCTTCAACCGCTGTCCATTGATCGACTCAATGATCTGGCCCTTCCTCAGCCTCTCAGTTGCCGCCGCAGGTGACCCTTCTTCGACGTTGGAAATCCTCATCACAAATGCTGGCTGGATCAAGTCGATTCCTAACCCCACAGGACCAAACCGCTTTATCGTCTGCAACGATTTTGTTTCACTTGGTCGCGTTGAGAACAACCCTGGCCCCTCGTAAAAGGAAGCCTCTTGCGCAACAAGACCGCCACCCAACAAGGTCATTGCGATTAAAACAAAAAGTCTCATTTCTTTTTAACTTCAGAATGGGGAGATTTTTTTCTGGGACGCAAACGCAGGATGACCGCAGTCCCAGCTTTGGGTAGGACGCCAGGTTTCACTTGCCACATTAAAGCACTGTTCTGCTGAGTCTGATGCGACGGCAAACACAGTACTTCATCACCAAATGTTGCAATTGAAATAACATTGCCACTCAGATCTGCGAGGTACTGCTTTGGTCCAGCACCCAAGTCTCTTAGCCGCGATCCAGCAAATAGAAATGCCTGTGGAAACTCAGTGGACTTACCAACGCCTTGTTTTATCTTCTGACGTGGGTCCAATCGTACATCTCCACTCACCTCATCTAAACGCCCAGTCGACCGGACGACAAATTCGGAAATGGGTTTTGCAATCGACTTGCCGTTTGAGTTCTTGACAACCAGCATCACCTCTATCGGATCACCCGTTGGTGAAAGATTAACCCACCGCTGTCTCTCTTCGTCAACGAGCTTTCGCATTTCTGGATGCCCATTATCTGCGCCCAACAACAAGAGAGCAGTGTGTATATGCAAGGCCTTGCTGGTGACCGCGACGATCGACTCGTGCTCCTTACTGCCGTTTGTGCAGGCAATCAACTCGAGATAACCAGCATCCCGGCAAATCTTTGCCTCCAAGTCCACGCACTGACTTTTAAAATCAACAACGAGCCCCGGCAAGACAACAGGCTTGCGGACCGGTTTCACCACCGCAACATCTTCCGCATTTGCTGCTGCAGCAAAAAACACGAGGGGAACAAATACGAAAATCTTGCAGGAAATGGTCTTCATCCATTCGCCGGTGAACAAAACACCACGGAGACTGCACCACACTGACAGGCGATGCATGAACAGAACAGTTTACCGAGTATGGATCTCGGTTTTGCGCAAAACCACCCCGTTTATGAGATTGAATAGCGTTTTGACGCATTGCCAAGAGGTGTCTGCTTGTCCGTGTCTTGACCGCAATCGATCGCAGTCACTCGCCTCACTCCTCGGACAACACGTCATCACACACCGTCTGGGTAAGGCAAATTTCCAGCTACATTTTAAAAGCGTTAGACTGCAGCATCTGGATCAGTGTATCCAGCTTGCGACCATGGATATGTGTGTGATGTGAATTGCACACAATTCCCAACGGATCGCAAACTCAACCGACCAACCGGTGAAATGGCCTGCCCCAATTCCTGCAAATGTGCTTTGCCAAAAAGGATGGAGACCTTGATCACCAACCTTCCAACTTTGTGGATATGGGATCACCAAATCCATTACACAGCTGAGACGACATTCATGAAAATCCCTACTTTCGCTGCTGTACTATTCAAGTTTGCGTGTGCCTCATTTCTGAGTCTGCCAACAACTGGAATCGCCGCTGACGACGCAACAACGGTAATTGATTACCCAACAACCATCGACTTGAACGACCAGACTCATCGGCAAGTAATAGTCGATCGCGAAGCAGGCCAATACCTTGGCCATCCGACCACCTGTCTGCTGGAGGATGGCAAGACAATGCTCTGCGTCTATCCCAAAGGGCATGGACGCGGTGCCATCATGTACAAACGAAGCGACGACGGAGGTCTGACNTGGAGCGATCGATTACCCACACCAGGCAACTGGTCCACCTCGCAGGAAGTTCCAACCCTGCATCGCGTGGTTGATGCAAAAGGCAAGAAACGGATCATCATGTGGTCAGGTTTNTACCCGGCACGACTGGCTGTTACTGAAGACGACGGTGCCAACTGGAGTGAACTGCAATCTGCCGGAGATTGGGGTGGCATTGTGGTGATGGGATTTGTCGAGCCATTAAAGACCGGCAAAGGCCACTACATGGCAATGTTCCATGACGACGGCAGATTCTTCTCCAAAAACGCAAAGCGGACAGGAACTTTTACACTCTACAAAACCCTTTCCGTGGATGGCGGGCTTACATGGTCGACACCTGAAGCGGTCTACAAATCCTCAGAAATCCATCTTTGTGAACCAGGCTGCATTCGCTCTCCAGATGGAACTAAATTGGCTGTCCTTCTGCGCGAAAATTCACGACGCAAAAACTCGCACGTTATCTTTTCAGAAGACGAAGGCAAGACATGGACGGTGCCACGTGAGTTGCCGCTTTCCCTGACGGGTGACCGTCATACTGGAAAATATTCGGCTGACGGAAGATTGCTTATCAGCTTTCGCTGCAACTCACCAACGGCCAGTCGNAAAGGCCGCCCTTATGAAGGTGACTGGGTCGCATGGGTGGGCACCTGGGACGACATTGTCCAAGGTCGCAACGGCCAGTACTCGGTTCGATTCAAAGACAACACAAAAGGCTATGACACCACTTATCCGGGTGTCGAGGTTTTGCCGGACGATACGTTCGTCGTCACCACGTATGGCCATTGGATTCAAGACGAAGCTCCTTACATCCTCAGCATGCGTGTAAAACTNAGTGAATTGGATGAAATCGCGAGTCATTCAGAAGATAAAGAGTAATCGGGGCAGGCAATCAGCACGATTCCATCCCGGCAGCATTGGCCAATGCTATTTCTCCGCGACATGAATACCTGCTGATATAATGAAAGCTTAGACGCTCAAAACAATAGAAGAAACTTGGAACATGATCACTAGAATACTTGTTTGCATCCTCTGTCTTACTAGTCTCTCGCTTTACGCTGCTGAGGCTAAGAAATCACCCAATGTCATTTTTGTCATGGCGGATGATCTTGGGATAGGTGACCTGCAACCCACCAATCCTGACTGCAAAATAAAAACGCCTCATTTGCAGAAGATGGCTCAGGAGGGGATTACTTTCCTGGATGCCCATTCACCCAGTTCTGTGTGCACTCCGACCCGATACGGGGTACTAACCGGAAGGTACAACTGGCGATCCCGACTAGCGAGAGGAGTACTCAGCGGCACAAGTGAGCACCTGATNCCAGCTGACCGCGCCACCGTCGCACACTTNATGCGTGATGCTGGCTACCACACTCAGATGATAGGTAAGTGGCATCTGGGTTGGGATTGGACCAAAGTCCCTGCTGACAACGGCAAGGGTAAAAAAATCGACTTCACTAAACCCGTGAAGAACGGACCTGATATCAATGGCTTTGATGGATACTATGGGCACTGTGGATCTCTTGATATGCCACCTTACGTATGGGTTGATACAGGCAAGGTTACAGCTATCCCAGAACGTGAAGAAGGAGTCACGAGTAAGGAGGACGCCTATGGCTGGTATCGAAAGGGTCCGATTGGTCCAGATTTTAACATTGATGATGTCCTACCTCACCTATTTGAAAAAAGCCTTGCCCACATCAAGACCCGGGCGAAAGNCGANAAGCCTTTCTTCTTGTACTTACCACTGCCCGCACCCCACACCCCCATTGTTCCTGTCCCGCCGTTCAAAGATGCAAGCGGNATGAATCCCTATGCNGATTTCGTGATGCAAGTGGACCACCATATGGGTGAACTACTAACAGCACTGAAAGAGGCAGGCATTGATGACAACACGATGGTTTTTTTCACAAGCGACAATGGTTGCTCGCCACAAGGGAATTTCAAGGTTCTGAAAGAGCACGGCCATGATCCCAGCGCAGGTTACCGGGGACACAAAGCTGACATCTACGAAGGTGGCCACCGCGTCCCCTTCATTGTGCGTTGGCCCGCCGGCATTGACGCAGGGCAAACGACCAACACACTTGCTTGCCTGACAGACCTCTATGCCACGATGCGAGAACTCACGAATCAAACTTCTGTTGATCGAGGCGGTGAGGACTCNTTCAGTCTCATGCCAGCTTTCAAGGGAAATNNCAATGGCAGGAAAAATCTGATCAGCCATTCCATTGGCGGATCTTTCTCCATCCGTGAGGGCGACTGGAAACTCTGCCTCGCTGCAGGAAGTGGTGGCTGGAGTGCTCCACGGGAACCGGATGCCAAGAAACAGGGCCTGCCACCAATGCAACTCTTCAACTTAAACACCGACCGTGGCGAACGACAGAACTTGGTGCAGCAAGAACCAGAGCGAGCCTCAGCGTTGATCAAGTTGCTGAATGAACAGGTCATCCAGGGTCGATGTACGCCAGGCAAAGCCGTCTCAAACGACCGCGAAGTTTCATTCCTGCCGAAGGGCGTCACACTACCGGGACCGAGCGACAAAACAAAGTAGGTTTTCCTATCCAACCGACCGGCAGCACTCACCCTGAGATAAGTATGCAAATACCGTTCAGATACTTTATGAATCAGATGCTTCAAGTCGCCCGATCCTATTGTCTGCTGGCACTTTTTTGTGCTGCACAGGTCCATGCTGCTAACGCACAGGTCCATGCTGCTAACGCACAGGAACGTGGGCAGCTAAACATGAATCCCATTGAAACATGCTTGGCAGAGCGTGGCACTCTGATTCTGGATGACGACGGCTCCTTGGAACGCGGTGGAAAAACTACCGCCAAATTCCTCGGTTCAACAAAACTAAGAGCCGCGGCAGGGGGGTGGCAACGATCTGAAGAAGCGAACGTCTGGCGGTCAACGTGGAATCCCAAAATGGGTCACACGCCTGTTGCATCTTACCAAGGCATCACCGCGAGTGACTTGATCATCGAGGTCACGTTTCGCTTTGGAGAAATAACCGAACCGTGGCACCACCAATGTTTCCGCATCGCAGTCGATGACCGACCCAAAATTACGGGGCACATCGTTTCTGCGTGGGCAAACCCTAACAACGACTTCATTGAGCAAGGCTTTCTACTGCAACACATTAGAAAGCAGAAAGACAAAACCATTATCGAAGACCTCGTGCTAGATCACCAGCCACTCACGACCCAAGCACATCAATGGCACACCGCCATACTGGAAGTCGTGGGTGATGAAGCTCTGTTTCGAATGGGAAGCCATATCGCCTACGCCAAGGCAAAGCAGATCAAGATGCCCAAGAATCTTGTTTCTCTGACGATGGGCACCACATGGCATGAAATCAAACGCGTGCGTATCTGGAAAGCAAATGCGAACCCAGCGTGGCCCGCCCGCAAAGAGAAGACTCTCGAATCGCGAATAGAATTCAAACCGCATATTCACAATTACAACCGCGTGAAAAAATCTGCACATTGACGACTGACACGAACCCAACACATGCATGTCCGAATGAACGCACAAATCAACCTGCCGCCAGCCGCTCGCGTCATCCCCAGCAAACCTTTCTNGACGCGCGTGATGATGCTTANGATTTTGCTTNTACTGGCCTCCGCAACGACAGCCGCGGCCGAAAAACCGAATATTTTGATCATCTTCACTGACGACCANGGCTACGGAGATGTGGGTTGCTATGGAAGTGAGCAAAACAAAACACCGCGACTGGACCAGCTTGCGGCGGAAGGAACACGGTTCACTTCGTTTTATTCACAGACGGTTTGTGGTCCATCCCGTTCAGCTCTGCTGACTGGTCGGCATCCAATCCGTAGTAANGGCTGGGGGATGCCTGCCAGTGAAATCACCTTCGCTGAAAAACTGCGGGGTGCGGGTTACCAAACAGCTTGCATTGGAAAGTGGGATGTTTCGAATCGAAAACCGATCATTGAACGGATGCCCAATGCCCAAGGTTTTGAATATTACTTTGGTACTCTTGGTGCGAATGATGGCGGCGGAGTGACATTTCACGAAAACAATGAGAAGGTGGGATCTACTCGGGACATGGGAAGCCTGACCACTCTGTATACAAACAAAGCGATTGACTACCTCGAAAATCGCCGTGACCCCGAGAAACCATTTGTGTTGTACGTAGCTCATACGATGATGCACACCATCATCGATGCCTCGCAGCGATTTCGCGGCAAATCAGATGGCGGTCTGTATGGTGATGTCGTCGAAGAATTTGATTATGAAACGGGACGGCTACTTGACACCATTGATCAACTTAAGCTTCGTGACAATACGCTTGTTATCTACACGAGTGACAATGGACCGTGGAATCAGGACAAGTACACAAAAAAGAAGAAGGGTCATCCGGCAGGTTCCGTTTTCTGGGGTGATGCTGGGCCACTACGCAACGGAAAAGGCTCGCCGTACGAAGGTGGTTATCGACTGCCTTGTATCGTTCGCTGGCCAGACAAAGTCCCTGCGGGAAGAACTTCGGATGCCATCTTTGCCACGATTGACTTCATGCCCACGTTTGCTGAACTGACCGGCTACACAATACCAGGCGACCGCCGCATTGACGGGATCAATCAAACAGACCTGCTGTTGGGAAAGCAGGAATCAGGGCGTGATCATTTTTATTTTCAACGTGCNGGAATCCGTGCGGGGAAATGGAAATACTTAAAACCTGCTGCGTTCTTCCATAACTATGCAGTGGAGGATGATCGCACGAAAGTTGATGAACTGTACGATCTGGAAAACGACCTCGGGGAAAGAATGAACCTTGCTTCAAAGCATCCTGAGAAAGTCGCAGAACTTAAAGAGTTGATGTTGGCAGTAGAGCAATCTGACCGCCTTCGCCCCGAAGACAGCAAAAGATAAATCCCACATCCGCAGATCAGCGAAACTTGAGATCAGGAAACGAGAGCCATGACACAGCAAGCTGACCCAAAGCAACAACGTCGCTACGGCATCGAACGCCGCGATTTCATCCAGTACTTGGCAGCTATATCGGCTATTCCCTCCGTCGCAGCGATGGCTGATGAAATCACTGGCAAGAGCCACGAATTCAAAGATTATCCGTTCACCTTGGGCGTAGCATCCGGTGATCCCGAACCGGATGGAGTTGTCATTTGGACACGACTTGCACCATCTCCCCTGAGTGGCGACGGCCTGCCCAATGTACCCATCACGACCACATGGGAGATTGCCACCGATGAGTCCTTCACCGACATCGTGCGTAGCGGCAACACCAATGCCATGCCGCAACTCGGGCACTCAGTTCACGTTGAGGTAACCGGACTCAAGCCTTACCGATGGTACTTCTATCGATTTCACGTGGGCAAACAAACCAGCCCAACTGGACGAACCCGAACCGCACCAGATCTGCAAGCAACACCAGATCAAATCCGTTTTGCATTCACAAGTTGCCAACACTNTGAGAGTGGGTACTTCAACGGTTATCCGCACATGCAGAAGGAAGACCTCGATCTCGTTGTGCATTTAGGAGACTACATTTACGAATACGGAGGGCAAGACAATCGCCCTCGAAAACACATTGGTAATGAAATCGAGACACTGCAGGATTATCGCACTCGGTACTCACAATACCGACTTGATACCATGCTGCAGGAAACGCATCGTCTATTTCCGTGGATCGTAACTTGGGACGACCACGAGTTTGACAACAACTATGCTAATCTCGTATCCGAAGAGCAGGGGGTCTCGCCCGAATCATTCTTGATGCGTCGCAAGAATGCGTATCAAGCCTATTACGAATTCATGCCGCTGCGACGACGATCATTTCCACAGGGACCACACATGACTCTGTATCGTGGTTGCCAATATGGAACACTGGCGAATTTCCATGTACTCGATACCCGGCAATATCGAACGGACCAACCGAATGGTGACCACCAAAAACCGATGATAGGAAAAGTCTTCGATTCCAATGCAACCATGCTGGGCAAGAAGCAGGAAAGCTGGCTGATGGCCAACCTTGCGCAATCAGAGTCCACATGGAACGTGCTAGCCCAACAGGTGATGATGGCGCCACTGAACCGTGGGGAAGGAGAGGACCGACGATACAGCATGGATCAATGGCCAGGCTACGAGATCAGTCGCCGACGACTTCTAAAGTTTTTTCATGACCAGAAAATTCCCAATCCTGTTGTCCTGACAGGTGACATTCACGTGAATTGGGTCAATGATCTGCAACTGGATTTTGAAAAGGCTGACTCGCCAATCGTGGGGACCGAACTGGTTGGCACATCGATGACTTCCGGAGGAAACGGTGGCAAGCCAATTCGCGAATACGAACGAGCAGCGTCACAGAATGACTTTGTGCAATGGCACAATACAAACCGCGGCTATGTATCCTGCGAAGTCACACCGAAAGCATGGACAACCCATTTCCGAACAACACCTCAAGTTGAAAAACCTGACTCTGCGATCACAACTGCTGGTTCCTTCGTGATTGAAGCAGGAGCACCAGGTGCAAAGCCTGCCTGAGTTGATTGAGGTCGCGATCGTGATGAAGATCAGCAAATCCCTCAATCCATGCGAACACCAATCTGCAGCAAAATATTTGCGTACCGCTGCTGATCGGCAGTCTGAATGGTCAGCACGTGATCGGGCGTACTGACAGCCTCGTAGAATTTCCACTTATCAATGGGCTCCAATTCCAGATCAATGCCTGCATCCTCGATCGTTTTACGGTAGTCATCCCAAACAGGAGGATCACCATCCAGGGCATACGGCCCGCTTATTTCGGTCTTCATGGTCTGGATGGTATCCACGGGAACAGCTGACAGAACAGCTTCCAGAACCTGATTGCAAGTCGGAACACCTGGCATCAGATTCAGGCTGATCAATTCGGCGCGTGGCCCGCGTTTACTGGCTGCGGGATAATTCCCATCAGCGATCAACACAGTACTATGATGTCCGGAGGCAGCCAAAATGGCGTTGATTTGTGGATGAATCAGCTTGTGACGTAACATTACTGGCACGCTCTTCGTAAAAGTAGGTAAGGATGGTGAACGACCGCATCTCGTCTCATCGGATGTTTCCGCTACGATAGTAGCGACTAGCGTCCCTTCACGGTTCCGAATCGTAAGGCCGCATTGTGACGGAGACGCGTTTTATCGGAAAGTGTGTTGAATCGAAGACTAAAACTTGGCACGTTCCTCGGGATCGGACTCTACATTCATTGGTCCTTCGGGCTCATGATCGCCTACATCGCCCTGAGTGCATCTGGTGATGGAATGGTGGGCGTCNTGTATTCCGTCGCNCAACTACTTGGTGTNTATTTTTGCGTCACGTTGCATGAATACGGGCATGTTTTAGCAGCCAGAAGATTCGGCATCGGAGCGGTGGACATCACGTTGCTGCCCATTGGTGGGGTTGCCCGACTCAAATCCATGCCCCGAATTCCGTGGCAGGAACTCGTCGTGGCGGTCGCTGGCCCCGCAGTGAACGTGGTGATTGTCACATTGCTTCTGGGTGGGTTCATCGCTTTTTCCAATGAAGCACTTCTCTACGCTTTCAAAGGTGCCTTAACCTCAGCAATCTCGGGGCAGGGCATGGATGAACAAACTATCCAAACGATGGAAGCTGTCTTGATGCGTCCATCCTTTACGGGTTACGCAATGATGTTGGTCGGCGTCAATTCGATGCTCGTCCTGTTCAACATGCTCCCAGCATTTCCGATGGATGGTGGGCGTGTGTTCCGTAGCCTCCTGGCGATGTTCCTGAGTTACCGCCGGGCCACNTGGATTGCATCGCGGGTGGGCCTTCTTTGTGCTGCGGCGATGGCCTTTTTCGCATTGAACTCCACTCCAATCCTATGGATTCCAGTCATGATNGCAATCTTCATTGGATACGCTGGATTGGCGGAAGCAAAACAGGTTGACACCATGGAGTCGGTACGCGGGTTGACCGTTCGACAGGCCATGGTACCCACCAATGCCAGCATCCCAATGGACACACCTCTGACCCAGATTTTTCGNCTTTGGCAATCTCATCCGATGCAGGCCCTACCCGTCGTCAGCGATCACGGCGTAGTCGTCGGCATGCTTCATCTTCGAGATATTAAACTTGCAATCACAACCAAGCAGGATGGACTTACCCCAGCCAGCGAATTGGTTGATCGCAAAAACTACTTGGGTCCAGCGCGGATCGATGAACCACTTGAAACCGCGATCCAGCGTGGCAACCGACTGACACGGCAAATTCCTGTGGTGGATTCTGACGGGTATCTGCTGGGAATCCTTGACTTGGATTCGATGCTGATGCGAGCCGAATTGGCGACTGACGATCTACTCCGTCGCGAGATCGAATCTTCCATAGAACCGGATGATCTGATCAACGCCAAATTGCTAACACCACGCAACTTGCCGGATCNTCCAAATGATTTCAGTCACTTTGATCAAACNAACTGANATCAACAAACTTTTCTGCTGNTCGGATGCATCGCTGGCGACNAGNANACNGNCTTTTCTATCCNAATCGANACCTGTTTCTACAGCGTTCCTTCCNTCAGCTTGTCCACAATCCGCATCGCTGACCGATCTTTCAATCTGAATCGTAGTGTGATCGATATTGAATTGTGAATGCAACATGGCGCTAGCATCTTTAAGTAACTGGTCATCGTTTTCCAAATCCGGCCGTACCAAGTGCGCCGTCATGGCAACTTCAGTCGTACTCACCGCCCACACATGGAGATCATGCACCTCAGTCACATTGGGCAATTCCGCCAACGCGTCATGCACTTCGTCAAAATCGATATCGGGTGGCACAGCCTGCAGTGCCAGATGAACGGAGTCTTTGAGCAGGCCCCAAGTACCAATAAAAATAACAGCGGCAATCACGAGGCTTGAAACTGGATCAACCCACGACCATTGCGTCCACATGATCACAAAACCGGCGAACACGACACCGAGTGACAACAATGCGTCGGCAGCCATATGCAGATAAGCACCACGAATATTGAGATCAGTTTTGCGTCCTCGGACAAAAAGTAATGCTGTACCAGTGTTGATGAGCACACCCACCGTCGCCACAGCAATCACCATCCCAGCAGGCACCTGCGTTGGCTCTGACAAACGTCCAAGTGCTTCCCATGCGATTCCACCCACAGCGACAAGCAACAGCAATCCGTTGAATACAGCACCCAAGATTGTTGAACCACGCCAACCATAGGTACGTTTTGGACTGGGTGGCAATTTGGCCAGTGCATACCCCCCCCAAGCAACCAACAAACCAAGCACATCGCTCAAGTTATGACCCGCGTCGGCCAGCAAGGCGAGTGATCCGGTGTACCATCCAAAGAAAGCTTCAACGCCGACAAAAACAAGATTCAAAATGACGCCGGTAGCAAACGCCCATCCATAAGACTGACGTGGCGGGTGATGATGAGCACACTGGTGCATGAGTGTCTACCTGGGAAACAACTGAATCATAACTTGATAAATTTATCTATCTGTCATGCTNCGAAAGTTTGTTGCATGACGCGTGGCAAGATTCGATCCCNAGGCTAAAAACCTTATCGANGTGGTTCGATGCANATGCACTACAGNAGTACCAGCACTTTTCAAATGGGCTCGAACGCTTGTTCATAGAAACCGAATACGACTGACATAATTCGGAAGATCGTGTAAAGCAAAAGAAANGCTACCGAAACNANAATCACCGCTGAGATTGTTCGGGAAATGACNTTCATTGCCCGTTGTGCGCGTTCGTCATACTCAGCAGCAAGAAAGGCAATGGACTCGGAGTCTGTTCCTGAATGTTCTGCGATCTCGATCTTACCAATAAANTCATCAGGAAAAATCCTGGTCNNATCTAAAGCGGTAGAAAGAGTCGCNCCCTCCAAAATCGACTGTTCCGTATCNTCCCGAGCGGCACGGTAGTAGTCGCTATCGGTTGCATCAAGTGCTAATGNAATTGATGCGGTTGGCTCAAGTCCTGCTCCCAACGCGATTGACAATGCTCTACAAAATCGCGCGATTGTGATCGTCTGAATCGACTGCCCAAGCTTGGGAACCATATAGATCAATGGCACGATGTTCTGCACCCCAGCAACGTTTCGGAAGAAACCAAAAACTGCACCTCCAAGGATCCCAAAGAAGAGCAGCAAATATCCCCAGAAGATTAAAACGCCCGTTCCCCCNCGCAGTCCCCACCCGAGCAGATCAGTCATTTGACCACCACTGGGTGGTGTGAGAATCCCCATCAGATAAATCAACAAAGAGATAATGCCAATTCCGGCCGTCAGCATGAAGGCGGGATAGGCGATAGCGCCCAAGAATCCCCGGCGCAATTGTTGCTGTCGTTGGTAATGCTCGCTGAGTAAGGAAAGCAGGTATTCCAGCTTGCCAGTTAATTCCCCGACCCTCACCATGGTCGTCATCAACACAGGGAAAAATTTGTCGTTACCCATGAGCACATGCAATTGCTCACCCTGCTTCACTCCGACGATCAGTTGCTTGACCGCAGCTTGCTGTCGAGCCGAGCCAATCCTGCTTTCACTTTCCAACAAAACGAGAATATCTGCACCTGCATGCAAGCCGGTACCAAATCGATAGCAGAAGGCAGCTGCAGCAGAGAAGGACATTCGATTAAAAAACACGCTACAGACGCCTCACACGACCAGAGTGAATAAAACACGAGACCCCATTGTGGCCATAATGACTGATCAATTGGTAGAGGCTACCTGTTTCACGCCGCACGTTTCCCAATATCTTGGGAATGACTGAGCCCCCGAGTTGTGCAACCTTCAAACGCACTCAGGGTTTCTTCGACTTGTTGAAGTTGCTCGGATGCCGTTTGTGACAAATCAACGAACAGGGTGAGTACTCCTGAAATGACACACCACGAGGCCTGCTCGTCATCAAGNACTTCCATGCGGACCTTGAAACCCGTTGCTCGGGCATCATGAAGGCGTTGCCTCAGCCTTGAAACCACGTTATCTGTNGCCAAATCGNNNTTTTGCGATCCAACGGCGGCAAATTTTCCCTTTGCAATCATCGGGGGTCCTGTGGTTTGGCGGGCCAAGCAGCGCAGCCACTGCAAGCGAAACAAATTACCCACCCGCCGAGGTCAGACACCGAAGTGGCAAACTGTGCGGGATCGATCTTTCNGTCTGTAGCAAATGCACCGGCTTCGACGATAGATCAGGTCAGGGACAGGGCGAGTACGTGCTGTTGTCAAATTTCATTTTTCCGGGCCGGCCAAGTCAACATGCAGTCGCAGCATTCCAGTAACACGAGTCATTCGCCAGCCAGTCCCNTCCCCGCACAGGCGATGGCCGCTGGAGTCGTCGACCCACAGCATCAAATTCAGTACCTGAAAAATGAACTAAAAAAAGCTCAGGCACTCGCAGCACTCGGAGAATTAACCAGCACCGCGACGCACGAATTCAATAACGTGTTGATGACCATCATCAACTACGCACGACTTGGAATCAGGAATCGAGATGACGCCAGTCGCGATAAGGCACTCAGCAAAATTCTGGAGGCTTCAGAGCGGGCAGCGAAAATTACAGCAACGATCCTTGCTCAAGCCAAGAATCGAAGTGAGAGCATGGAACCAACAGATCTGGCGGCAATCATTACTGATTCGCTGGTGCTGCTGGAGCGGGAAATGCGAAAGTACCGAATCGCAATCGAGACTCAACTTGATCCCGATGCCCCCAAAGTTGTGGCTAGTGGGAATCAGATTCAGCGTGTGCTGCTGAACCTCCTNATCAATGGACGACAGTCCATGACAGAGGGGGGCACCATCCTGATCCGCCTGAGCCCAAGTAGCGATGGTAAGTTTGTGGAATTGGTGGTACGTGATTCGGGATCTGGTATTCCACGCAAAGCATTGCCACACATCTTTGATGCGTTCTATACGACCAAAGATGGTCCTGATGAGTCTGGCAAGGGTGGCACTGGCTTAGGCCTAGCTGCCTGCAAAGAGATTATCGATAGTCACCACGGACGAATCCGCGTCGAAAGCACCGTGGGACGAGGCACAGCCTTCATCATCCGCCTTCCGATAAGCAAAGAAGTCAAAGCTGCAGGTTGAGTAGTCTTATCCATTCACACCACCGACGCCGCGAGTTGACATTGAATCACGAATGCAACAAGTGTTGGTAGTACGTCGGTCATTCAACCTACATACCACGTTCACTTGGCGGTTCATTGGGCGAATCGAAAGATGCGCCCCCCTCCTGACATCGTGCTCATCAAGACTTCTCCCTCGTCTGTTTGACCGAATGTAAACACGGGCAGGTTGTCCCAGATAATTGGACGATTTTCGGTTACAGTAGCATTTGCGGGATCGTATTTCAAAGCCCACAGTCGCCCGCTGATGTAATCACCGTACAGATAGTATCCATCGAGAATCGGCGTTTTGCTACCTCGATAAACAGCACCGCCTGTGATTGACTTACCCCAAGCTTCAGTGTGGGGATACTCTGCAATGGGGTCACTCAGTTCAACACTTGGACCTGAACCCGGGCCACCTATGAGCGTAAAGGCATGAGCAGCCTCTCGCAGATTCCAACCATAGTTCCCACCCGCACGAATCAGATTAACTTCTTCCCATTCGTTCTGCCCCACATCTGCTGCCCACAAATCCCCTGTCTTCTTATCGAATGCCATCCGCCAGATATTCCGGATGCCATAGGCATAAATCTCAGGACGCGCCTTCGGTTTCCCCAACAGTGGATTGTCACTCGGTATGGCATAGGGGATTTCACCAGAAGCTTTGTCGACGTCGATTCGCAAGACTGACCCCAGCAGCGTACTGACATCCTGGCCACTACCCAGAGGATCATTCGCTTTTCCTCCGTCACCCAGAGCCACATAAAGGTAACCATCAGGACCGAACACAATCGTCCCTCCGTTGTGGTTCCAAAACGGTTGTTGTATCTCAAGTAATTTCATTTCACTCGCCAAATCAACCGTTGTTCCATCGACTGCGGAGAAGCGGCTTATCACGGACGTGTGAGGTTGCTCTCTAGTTGTGTAGTAAACATAGAAATAGCCGTTAGTTTTGAAATGAGGATGAAATGTCAGCCCCAGCAATCCTTCTTCATTCTCACGGTCTTTGTACGATACGCGTTTTGATAGATCGCCGAACGAAGTTGGTTGCTCAACATCTTGATCAGATGCATCAATGAAGAAAATCTTCCCTCGTTGTCCTGCAATGAAAAGCCGTCCACTGCCATCACCCGCACCAGTCAGAACAATCGGACGATCAACTCGCAGACGGGGATAGGCATCAACCACCTTCACGGGCATCGGTTTCGCATCCAACGTTGCAGGAGGCTCAGCAAGATTCACTGTCGACTGCCCATGCAAAACCGCACTTTGAACGATAGTCAGGCCAAACCAGAGGAGGCAGAAACGAAATACAGTCATAAAATTGTCAATCAAGAGAGTGAAAATGAGGCAATGTCCCGTGAGCACAATGTAGACGCTCACACTCAAGTAAGAGCCCGCAAGTTGTCACTTCGCAGCAACTGCTGGAATGATGGTGGGTAACTGGCGGACAATGAATCTCGGCAACAACATCAACGCACGATCACTCGTGTCATCAATTGCCAATCGATATTGAAGGGGAGATGAACCTGCCATGACTTTGTTCATTCGCTCTACAAAATCAGCTCGTGCCTGGCCCAGAGGTGGTGTCCAGACAAAAATCGGCAGACGGTCATAGGTAGCTTCCGTACCAACCCACCAATGTTTTGAGTCCACTTGTCGCACTTCCAACCCCAAGGGAGAAAGTGTGTTCCTGAGGGTGTTTCCCGCATCCCCTTCATTGTGTGGCAGCAATAAATGCTCGGGTGGAGCACCACGACGAACAGCATCCTGCCAATTAAAAACGCAGGTGGCGCGATTTCGTTTCGCGGTCCGACGCATTAATCCGGCAACGCTCATGGGTGCATCCAACTGCGGCCCAAAATTACCCCCGGACAGCACCGTCCATTCCGCCTGTGAATCGTTAATCTCGCGGGCCCAACGCCTAAATCTCAACTCCTCCATCTGGGGTGCAATCCCTCTCATCCGTCTCAATGCTTCCGTTGCAAAGCAGGCCACTTGGCTAACTTCTCGGGGATTTGCATCACCATTTTCTTCGGCTAGAAATCCCTGTAAAAAATCCTGCGCCGAGGCACTGCCTGCACCGAAGTCCTCAACGGACTTGAGCCGACTGACAGCTTCATCAAAAACATCATCCCTTAACGTCATCAATAACAAAGTTGGCTGCTCACGAATTTCCGCATTCAAAACACCTGCAGCTTCATCAATCAATTCTCTGGCAGAACGCCAATCCTTGGTGGTTGGCACCTGCTGCTGAATATTTGCTCCGGCCAAATCAAATGACGGCCAGTCCATTTGAATCGGGACCCCCGTAACCTGGCTAACCAACAACATCAAATCACTGGCGGGATATCCGTCTGACGCAAGCGCGAGCCGGATTGCAAGATCAGCTCTCAAATCGAGTTCTTTAGGAACGATTGGAATACGCAGATCCTCATCCTCTTCCTCTGCAGCTGATTCCAGTTTGACCTCTTCCATGGTCGGTGGGGCTTGCAAAGTCGGTTTAGCCTGGGCACCGTCGTCCAGCAGGAACTGAGTGTACTGAGCAAGTTCGGGCGGCAACTCCTGCATCCCGGGGGCGGTATCAAGACCATCCGTTTTCTCAGTATTTGATGCAGTCCCCTCCGGATCAGCATTCGAAGCAACTGCATCTGGATTACTTAGTGGATCCAGCACTGAGGGCGGCAACAAATCACTGGGTACCGACTGCCCTGTACCTCCATTGTCCGTCCCAGCATTGTCTGTCCCAGCATTACTTGCCGTCGCACTTGGTGGCATCGCCGTCGCACTGTCGGGGGTGCTTGTCGCATCGTTCAGGCCAGTACCGCTGGACGGCTCAACATCAGTCACAACCGGCGCGTTCGGGTCTGCCACATCTGGAATCGTCGTGGGCGTCTGATCCTGCCGGTTTCCTGCCTCGGCGGAGGGAACGTCTTCACCCCCTTCGCTATCTTTGGCCTGTGGACTCTTTTCGGCAGTGGTGGATGGAATGTCACCCGTATCATCGGGTTGAGTTCCGACCGTTGCGATTTCCTGAACCTCCTGCTTTCCCCACGATGTAACAAACCAGCCAAAGAACATGACTGCTGCTATCAATCCAGTTGCAGAAAGAGCAATGACGAGACCAATTTGACGTGATTTCTGAGTCTTCGCACTCTGCCAATCTGGGTGCATTGCTCCCGAGAGACCATCACGACTATCCGGAAGAAGAGAATCGGAACCGGCAAAGCCCTCGTCATTGGCAGGTTGGATCGAGCCCGTGGCAAGTCCGGAATCAGCAGCGATCGCTTCCTCTGTAATGGCCTGACTGTCCACTCCTGAACGCCCAATTTCAACTTGGCTTTCCGGACGACTGATCTCCACCATCGAGCCGCACTTTGGACACGCGGCAATTGTCCCTACGACCGCTGGATCGGAGACCCGTAGCTGACTTGCACAGGTCAG
>PAUV01000041.1 GCA_002712845.1 Rhodopirellula sp.
GCAGGCTGCTGGAAAATAGCGTGATGAGGACCGCTGAACGATGGACATGCATGATGCTGGCTCTTTGGCTGGGGCTGGCAGGTGTGAGATAGCAGGTGAGAGATGGCAGGCAAGATGAACAGTGCCATCGACTTAGATCTTACCCGATTCAGCCGAGGTGGGCGGGTTTTGCACTGGTAGAGACACGCTGAGAACTAGCCGCGGCTGCGAAAGAGTTTACTTAAGGCAACTTCGCGAATCATCGAGCGGACGCCATAGTTGCCACTTTTCAGCTTGCCAAGAATTTTTTCGACGTCATCAGAGTCTGAGAATTCGATAGTTCGTCCAAGTGCGTAGGCCATGATGGATTGGACCAACTCCTCAGCCAATTGATCTTCGTGTCTCATCAATACTGACTTCAGTTCTTGCACCGTTGCGAAGGCTGAACCATCGGGCATCGAACTGGCAGGATCAATCAGCACTGATTTTCGACCGACTTTTTCCGTGTCGCGCCAACGGCCGATGGTGTCGAAATTTTCCAAGCCAAAACCAATGGCGTCCATCTTCCTGTGGCACGATGAGCAGACGTTCTGCTGCTGGTGCAGTTTCACCATCTCACGATTTGTTTTCGGCTGCGTCGATGCTGCACCAAGTTCAGGCACATTCGGCGGTGGGGGTGGAGGTTTGTCGTGCAATAGTTTTTCCATTACCAAAGCGCCGCGAATCACAGGAGAAGAACGCTCTCCGTTGGATCCTGCTGTCAGGAAGGCGGTTTGTGTCAATAGTCCACCGCGTGGTGAATCGGCAGGCAGTTGTACTTTTTGGAATTCCGCATTGTCTGTTCGGGGGAGGTCAATTCCATAGTGGGCGGCAAGCGCCGCGTTAATGACCACAAAGTCAGAATCGATCAGATTGGATGCTGGTAAGTTCTCGTCAATCAGAACGCCAAAGAACTCACGAATTTCCTGTTTCGCATCCTGCTGTACTCCTTCATTGAAATAAAAGAACTCACGCTTATCTACCGTGATCGCATCGTATCGATCCAGTTCAGCCCATTGGCTGATAAATCCATCTCGAAATGCTTCGGCTCGGGGGTCATCAAGCATCCGGTCAACTTGGTCCCTGTAAACAGTTTCATTCGAGAGGTCAGCAGCGTAGAGTTCATCGTCCGGTGGGCTACTCCATAGAAAATAGGCGAGGCGAACTGCCAGTTCTCGATTTCCTAATTGCCTGCTGGTTTGACGGGGCTTGTCACTCGTTGGTGTGAAATTAGAAGCCTGGCTTGGCTCGCCGGACTCTTCCTGCAGAAACAGGAAACCGGGCGATGACATGATGATCCCCATGACTTCTGCGACGGCCTCGTTGTAGCTAAGCCCTTGCGCGCGATTGTCTAGAAACAGTTTGTGCAACTCTTCCAGGTAGGCGGTCTCAGGTGTTCGGTGACGAAACGCTTCGAACGCGAACTGTGTAATCAGATCGCGTGCCTTGTTAGCCTGCCCCAATAGTTCGCTTTTGCCGCCGGTCTCTGTGTTTGGGTATAGGATCTTCTCGAATTCTGGTCGCTGTTCCGGGTAAAACGGACCTTCGATTTCCAGCCAATCAATCCAGATCGCGGCACGTGGATCAGTGCGTTCACCAGAGCCTTCAAGTTTGTTCACATAACCCCGCATCGAGTTGATCGTGTTCTCTGGCACGTTTTCGCGAACTTTGGCCGAAAGCAGGAATCTGCCCATGGGTTGTCTCGCTCTCATTACAACCGTGCCCGGATTTTCGGCGGTACCGTTCAACCGCAAGGTGCCCCGGATTTGATTTTGATCCCACAGACGCACAATGCTTCTGAGTTCATGCGGTTCTCCGACAACACCTCCGTGAATCCGGATCAGATAGTCGCCTCGAATATCAATGTGTTTTGAAGTGCTGACCCACTTTGCGACGTCGCAGTTATAAACTCCTGTTTCGATCAGTGGGTATTGCAAGTATCGGCGAGGTAATTCAGCACGCGAATCCCATTGTTGAAAGATGATTTCCATTTCACCTTTATCCTTGAATCCCATTTCCTTCCAAGTTTTGCCTTCCTTTTTCATTGCCATCTTTTTGTCGAGGTCGGCAAGTTTGTCACGCATTTTCTTAGTGACGCGTGTTTCCGGTTCAGTGCGGGAAATTTCGACATCGCGTTTTCGTTTCGTGTTGAAATTCAACGCCTCGGAAGCGATTCGTTTTCCCAGTTCCAGATAAGCTTCAAGGTGCATGGATGTGAAGTATTGTTCCGTGCCGACAGTATCGAAACTGTCAATCTCGCCATCATCCGGTATGTCATCCAAAGCGACATCAAAACCAAAGAGAGAGCGGATTGTGTTTGAGTATTCTCGTTTATTCAATCGCCGCATCCGTATTTCACCACCATTGTCAGTCAGGCGACGTCGCGCTACGACAAGGGTTTTCGTAAGTTGCTCAAGCACAGCAGTCAGTTCCTCATCTGCTGGTTGTTTCGCTTCGCGTGGAGGCATGTCACCACCATTCAACTGGTCAAGTACATCCTGCCAACGCTGTGCGGTGTCATTGTTTTTAATCTGCCACTCCNTTCGGTCAAATCGTACCTGNCCNTCTTGGGTGTTCATGCCGTGGCAGTCAATGCAGTANGAATTGATGAATGGCTGCAGGTTCTTTTTCAGATCCAGCGTCTCGTTGTCTTTTCGATCTTGACCATGCGAGTTTTGGACNAGNATNACGATGAAAGCAGCNGCGAAGATTTGCAAACGATTTTGCATGGATGACGTGAAGGCTTATGAGAGAGTGGGGNATTCNGGTTTGCCGCGTGGCNATTGAGATCAGCTAANCGGGGGCTTGATTNGCAAGGCACGGTTTGACGTGCTTGATGCGGGCTCGTCGATCACGCTTGCGTTGAGACCAATTCAGGAATGATGCCGGTGCTGTGGCTGAATGTGTCGATTTCCATTCCGGCTTGCTGCATGAGTGTTAACCAATAATTTGCCAGCGGCGTGTCTTCTTCGGGCAAAACAATATTACTGCCATGTTTTATGTTCTTGGCTCCGCCGCCCGATAGAATCGCAGGTATGTTTTTCAACTCATGGCCCGATCGAAGGTTGGTTCCGTAGCTGACAATGCAGTTGTCAAACAGACGGCTCCCGTCGCTATCGGTCGCCTCTTTCAGGCGATCGAGGAAGTTCGCAAACAGCGACATGCACTTCTTGTCGCGTTGACGTGAGGCTTGAGTTCGCGGCTCTGAAAATCCATAGTGGCTCAACGAGTGTGCTTTGAGTGTGATTCCCATTCCCGTCAATACTGAGCTCACCGGTTGCCGGTAAGTGATCACGCGGGTTGCGTCTGTTTGCAAAGCGACAATCATCATGTCGTACATCAGTTGGATCGCTTCTTCGCCTGAGATACCTTCCGGTGGTGCATCCATCGGTGCTTGTGGTTTTGGGATGTCTGCCCATTGTGCCTGTCGCTCAAGGCCTTTTTCCACTTGACGTACGCCGGTGAAGTATTCGTCCAGTTTGAGGTTGTCCCCTTTGCTGAGAGTTCGTTTGATGCCGTTGGCATCCAGTCGGACGATGTCGAGGATGCTTTGCCGTTTTTTTAATCGGGCATTGAGTGCTTCCTTTGAATCCTTCGCGTTGGCAAACAGGGTGTAGTACAAATCGAGGGGGCGTTCGATTCCCGGAATAGGATTGCCCGACTCGTCCCATGCAAGCGACAGGCCTCCGCCATGACCTGAGTTGGAACTGCCGTCAGCCTCGTTTGCAGATAGCGTCAATGATGCGAAGCGAGTGTCTGCGCCGAGGTGTCCTGCCAACATCTGGTCGCACGAAATCGAATTGTGAAATCTCTTACCCGGCGTCCCCGCAACATTGGCTCCTGTGAGATAGGACAAACTGCCACCATGAGGATTGGTAGCGCCGATGTTGGTCAGGTTGGTGACCATCGAAATATCGTCTTGGTGTCGCTTCAAGGGAGCAAGTCCCTCAGTCAATCCGATTTCAGAAAAACGCCCACCCTCGGTTGGGTAGAAGGTGTCTTTGGTGAATCCAAACCCGCCCCCTAAAAATAAAACGCGTTTGGGGGAGCTTGCTGCCAAGTCCTGCGACTTTGCGTAGGTTTCCAGAAACGGTATCGAAAGTAAGGTCGTGCCAGCTTGCAGGAAAGATCGGCGTGTAGCTCGCGATGTAATGATTTGCGGCATGATTCAGGAGTTGTCGAGTTTTGGTGGGCGTTTCCTTCCTCAGTATACTCCGCGAAGCTCGAACCTCGAAATTGGGATTCTGTATTGGGCACAATCGGGATAGAGGACAATCCGTTTGTACTGAGCAGTCGTTTCGGATGTTGTTTCGGATGTTGTTTCGGTTTTCCGTTATCGCAGCTTGGGAATCATTGCTGGTGCAGTTGCATGGTTTTCTGTTCACCCGTGTTTTTGTCCAGCGGGAATTGTGCCCCGGCATCCATTAAGAATTTACGCAGTTCATGCGTTAACTTCTGTGTGATTTCAGGATTTTGGGTCGCCAAATTGTTGGACTCGCCGAGGTCGGCAGCGATGTTGAACAATTCAGTTGGGCGACCATCGTAATAATGAATCAATTTCCAGTCGCCGCGGCGTATTGCGCTGGACGGTCCGATGCCTGGCCCCTTTGGCCCCCAGTGGTTGGGAAAGTGCCAATGCAGCGAACGCTCGGTTGCAATGGATTCAGTTTTGCCACTCAAGACATCGACAAAGCTGATTCCATCGATCACACCACCGATCTGTTTGGCATCCTGAATGCCTGCAATCTCCAAAATTGTTGAAAAGAAATCTTCGATGATAACGGGGTGGTCTGTTTCTGAACCGGGGCTTGTGAAGCCTGGCCAACGCGCAATCATTGGTACCCGAACCCCGCCTTCATGCGCAGAACCTTTTCCACTCGAAAGTGGTTTGTTGTGCGTATGTTTCTTTCCGCCTCGGCCGCTGGCGCTGAGGCCACCATTGTCTGACATGAATAGGACAACGGTATTCTGTTTGATCCCTCGACTTTCAAGGTGATCCAAAATGTCACCAAGAGATTTGTCCATGCCTTCCACCATCGCAGCGTACATCGCCTCAGTATGCTCCAGACCTCGGTCCCGGTATGCCTTATAGAAGCGACCGTCCACTGCGAACGGAACATGGACGGCATAGTGCGACAGGTAAAGGAAAAACGGTTCTTTTCGGTTGATGGCTTGATCCATTGCCGTGATGGACTCGATGGTGAGGGCTTCTGTCAGGAAGATGTCTTGCCCGTGATACTTTTCAAGGCCCGGGACATCCCATACACGATCACCCTTACGCCACGCTGCACTGAAATTCTGCTTGCCCAAAAAACTTCCTGGTCCTCCCGCGGCATGTCCCCCGATATTGATGTCGAAGCCAATGGCCCGAGGATCAGCTCCGGCCGTTCCCGTTGCCCCGAAGTGCGCCTTTCCCGCATGGATTGTGTGATAGCCTTTCTCGTTCAAGAACGCTGGCAAGGCTTTGGCATGAACTGTACCCTCAATACCAGGGGTAGGACAAAGTCCGTTCATGTTCCATTTCGGAAACTTCAATGTCGGATGCTTGCGATCATTGGTGGCGTCTTTTTTTAATGTCCAATTGGTAACCCGATGCCGCGCCGCATTCAGCCCTGTCATCAGACTTACGCGAGTCGGTGAACACACGCTGCATGCATACGCTTGCGTAAATTTCAGGCCAGAAGCCGCCAGACGTTCCATATTTGGCGTGCGATATCGCTGGTTCAGTGGGGTCACTTCAGGCCCGAAATCGACGGAGGTGTCTTGCCACCCCATGTCATCCACCAGGAAGAGAACAATGTTGGGTGCTGGCTGTTTGTTTTTGTCTTGAGCAGCAAGCGGACTTCCATGGGCACAGAAGAACCATAATGGGATTAGAATACAGGTCCAGCGATGGTGGCGAGTTTGTGTTTTCATGCTGCGATGGAGCTTGGTGTTATTCCCTGATCAATGGCGTTCGATCAGGATCTGTTTCAAGTGACAGGTGTCGCGACATCAAATGTAGCACAATAACTTTGCCGATTATCGACGGGTTTCGTACCTGTGGCCACAGTTGCCGACGGCAGAATGGACGTCGGCATTGTCATTTCGAACTTTACCTACTTGAGAGATTGATTCTATGCGGATGCGTCTGGTTTATGTTTTTGCCATGCTTGCCATGGGGTCGATGCTTAGGGCTGATGAGGTTGTCGGACCTATGGTCGGCTCGGTTTCGTCCAGCAGTACGCACTTGCTGTATCGTCCCTCCGCAGAAACTCAGAAACTTCGTCTGCAAGTTTTTGATGCTGACGAGCAGTTGGTGAAAGTCGTCACTGAAGACTGCGACGCGAAGCAGGACTTTGTTGCCCACTTTTTCGTCAGTGGGCTTCAACCTGCGACGACTTATGAATATCAGATCACAAGAATCAGCGATTCGCCAAAGGTGCTGGTCAAGGCAGGTCCCGAACATCAGTTCACAACAGCGACCCAGCAACGCACTGGAGATCGCGTGGTCGTCAGTTTTGTGTCCTGCGTTGATGTTGAACCAACAAAAATCTGGAACGAGATGGAGAAACTGAATGTTGATGCAATCTGTTTGATGGGTGACACTCCGTACATCGACAGTGCTGATCTAGGTGTTGCCAGAAAAAAACATCGCCAGTTTCTGCAGATGCCTGATCTTGCCCGNTTGGGACAAACCACACCGGTGGTTGGAACATGGGATGACCATGATTTTGGCAAGAATAATGGTAACGGTCTAAATCTCCGCGAAGGAAAGCCGCGAACGCGTCAAGCGTTTGTCGACTATCGGGCTCACGATCGTTATGGCAATGGGCGCGAAGGCGTTTATCACAAAATGGATCTTGGTGCCTTGGAAATATTCTTTCTTGACCCTCGCTATTTCTCACAGACCGAANCGTCGCCAGTGGATGGTACTCAACCAACCTGTTTCGGGCGGCAGCAGTGGGAATGGTTGCTGCAAGGTTTGCGAGAATCGAAAGCCAAGTTCAAGGTGCTCGCGATGGGTGCGATCTGGCAGGATAAAAAGAACTCTGAAACCGACGATATGTTCACTTACTGGTACGAACGAGACGCACTACTGGACTTCATCAAAGAACAACAGATTTCCGGCGTCACTTTGCTAGGTGGTGACATCCATGTAGCACGGCACCTCAAGCATCCTGATCGAGTTGGTTATGACTTGCATGATTTCATTATATCTCCCGGTCATGAACGCACGATCACAGGGCTTGATGTCTATCACCCCTCGTTGCTGTGGTCCCTGGTTGAAGGGCGGCAGTTCCTGACTGTGACTGCAGACACCCGCGGCAAAAAACCGTTGCTCATTGCCGAGTTCCGTCAGCCTGACGGTAAGGTGAATCGTCGTGTCGCTTTGACTCTCGATGAATTGACGCCGCAATCTCGCAAGCAGGATNTTTCAGATCAAATGCGGGCGCACTGGGATTTCAATGAAGGTTTGCAAAACCAATCTTTGCTTGGTAGTCGGATTGATGCCCAATCTCATGGGGGTGCAGCGATCGATCAAACGCAGCAAGCTCGTGGTGGTGCTGTCCGGTTCCAACGGTCGAAAGGTCAGTATCTGAATGTGTCTCAGAGTTTTCTTGACGACAACTCCAATGCTCACACCGTTTCTATGTGGTTCAAACCCACCAGTTTGCCGAAGCATGAGACGGGTGAACGCAGTTTCCTGCTTGAGAGTACGGCTCAGGGTGAGAGCAGCAATACTCAGGCATGGCATTTGTCACTTGGTTTAAGGGCGACCCCTGATCCCGGTAAAGTCAATTTGCAGTTGTACACGATGACTCTGCAACCCGCTGGCAGTCCAGAATCAGCACCCAAGCAGATTTCTCAGGGGCCCTTTGACTTTTCGGTTGACCGNGAACAGTTGCAAGATCGATGGAACCACGTGGCATTCACGTTTGATTCTAAATCGCTGCGTCTATTTCTGAATGGAGANTTGGCTGCGACCCATCCGTTGCCTGTCAAAGGTCCAGCAGCTGAATTTGGGGGAATGGTGATTGGTGGCCATCGAGCGGGAACCGGCAGGAATTTTGATGGCTGGATCGATGAAGTTTCGGTTTGGCAACGATTACTTGATCAGGATGAGATCCGAGGACTCAGCAAGCTGCACCGCTAAACGATGGATCGGGTAAACGATGGGTCGGGATCGTTTTCGTGATTCCATTACTGCTCTGCCCCAAAGTCGTTAGTGTGTTTGTCACGCTTTTCTGTGTTTCCCAGCCGCTTTCGTCTTAGCGAGAAGTGGAAGGCGAAAGCGTTACAGGTTAACCTCTTCCACGGGGACAGCGGNTCACNTGTGATGCTGCTTCCGTCTGTGATTCTGGTTTCAGTGATTCTGGTNTCTGCGGTTCCNTATGGGAATCCAGCTTGGGNTTCGGCTCCAATGGCAGTGCGGGGNATTCATTCGGTGAAATTTGGTCCTCAAGCGAAAGCACACAACAAGTTAAGACATGCAACTCGAAACTGCAGAAGGCAAACAAATCGTGGTTACAAAATATCGCAGCATACTGGTCACTGTTCTATTTCTTGGATTTGCGGGCCTCTCGCATNTGCAAGCTGATGAAACAACTTCCGTCGCGAAGATTGATGGTTCTGGTCCTGGGTGGGTTTCGCTCGGCAAGGCCGATTTTGCGAAGGTGAACAGTGCTGATGACACATGGTCATTCAAAGGTGACGAGATCCATTGCACAGGGAAACCTGTCAGTGTCATGCGAACTCAAAAACAGTACACCAACTTTGAGCTCGTCTGCGAATGGCGACACATGAAAGATGCAGGTAATTCAGGGATTTTTGTGTGGACCATTCCTGCGTCNNTGGAAAGCCTCAAAGGTCCGGGCCTGCCTCACGGGATCGAGGTGCAAGTGCTCGATCTGGGGTACAAGGCTGCGTTTGAACAAGGCGGAAAACGCAAAGCGGACTGGTTCACCTGTCATGGTGACGTGTTCCCCGTTGGTGCTGCAAAGATGAAACCGTTCGCGCCTGTCGCTCCGAACGGACGCAGGAGTTTTCCTTCGAAAGAATTGACGCTCGATACGGGTGAGTGGAATCACTATTACGTCCGTGCCATCAATGGGGAGGTCCGCTTGTGGGTCAATGGTGAGGAAGTATCAGGTGGTACTGGGTGTTCGCCCAGCACGGGGTACCTGTGTCTTGAATCCGAAGGCTCACCCATTGAGTTCCGAGGTTTGAAACTGCGTGAATTACCGTAGGCACCGATTCATCCAAATTCTGAGTGGAATCCATTTTTGTTGGTCTGCGTGCAGGCCGACATTTACGGTGGGGGTGCTGAGGTTTTACTTTTTCCAGACAAAAGCTGGTGGGCGAAACGCCTTGACGTCGCGATCATTGCTCAGGGGGGGCCCGGACGTGGATCGACCATCACGAATGATTTTTTGGTAGTCCGCCAGCATCTTTTTCATGCGGGTCTGATTGCCGGCAGATACGTCGGTCGTTTCAGCCGGATCGTTTGTGAGGTTGTAAAGTTGAACGAAGGTTGCATCCTCGAGCTCCTTGTGATTCTTGGGATTGCGGCCAAAGACTTCGATTGCCTTTTTCCACGCGTCCTCGGATCTTGGTTCCGTAAAGAACTGTCCGGAACTGCCACTTCCAGGACCAAGGATCAGTTTCCAGTCACCATCACGAAAGGCGTCTGTACGCGTCCCGCGAATCACGAGGTTCTTGCGATGTGGCTGGTCAGGTTGCTTCAAGACAGATAGGAAACTGGAGGAATCGGGTGCCTGGCTTGAGGACAGTTGAATTCTCGCAATGTCAGCCCATGTCGCCATCAGGTCATTCAGGCCGATCAGGGCATTGCTGACGCCACCCGGTTTGATGACGCCAGGCCAAACCGTCGCGAAGGGGATTCGAAGCCCGCCTTCAAAGGCAGAGAATTTGTAGCCCCGCCATGGTCCAGCAGAAAAGTGTCCATCCTCTTCCATCTCCTGCATTTGATTTGCAGTGGCTTGCAGTCGGCGACCAGAGTAATGCCCGGGGCCGTGATCAGAGGCGACCATGACCACGGTGTTCTCGGCAATGCCGGCGTCGGTCAGTTGTTTGCGAATTCTGCCGATACACGCATCGGCATTCATGACAAAATCGCCATAGATTCCGATGCGGCTTTTGCCTTTGAACTCAGCTTCGGGTGAGGTCGGAGTGTGCGGTGCTGTGAGAGCAACGAAAAGAAAGAAGGGCTTGGTTTTTTGGGCCTGACTTTGAATGAAGTTTCCTGCTTCTTTGCAGAAGGTTGAAAGAACCTCTGTGTCGACAAAGTCTTCGGCGGCTGGACCCACTCGATTGAATGCACTCCAGCCTTTCTGTGCGGTCACCTTTCCTTGCCATTGTTTGCCACGAATGTAGGCATAGGGAAACATGTCGAGCGATCCAGGTAGAAAAAAACACTCGTCAAAACCGTAATCGCTGGGCCCAATCTGAATGGGCTTGGTGAAGTCCGTGTTTTCGGGACCCTGAACTTTACCATCAAGAGTGGTCATTCGGGTGCCGAGATGCCATTTGCCGACGTAGCCTGTGGCGTAACCACCCGACCGGAACATGTCACCAATGGTGTGTTGCGATTCCGGGAATCGTAAACCGGTAAACCCCCACGGGCCCCCTCGTTCAGCCTTGCCAAAACGAAAGGCATAACGACCTGTCATGATCGAGGTGCGACTGGGGACACAAACTGAATCGGTCACATGCGCATCGGTGAACTTCATGCCCTCGGCACACATTTGATCAAAATGGGGTGTGTCCACGTTGCACTTATCGCCACCAAATGCTTTGACATCTCCGTAGCCGAGGTCGTCAGCCAGAATGAACACGATATTGGGAAGATCAGCCGCCACGCTGATACTCAAATGCATGACGCTGCTTGACCCAACAAGTAACAAAATTGCGGGGAATCGATTGAGTGACATGCTGGATTCTCGTGACGTGGGGGGGCAATTACTTGGCCGTCATTTTACTGGCTCAGCCACACCGTGAGTGTACTAATCGATGCTGACGTTCCATCACTTCAACGATCGTGTTGAGCTCGTCTATGCTTCCGAAGCTCTAACGCTCTAACGCTCCGGCGATGGCGACGGAACACGTCTCGATTCCCGCTTCAAAGGCTAGCAATCTATCGGTACTCACTTCAACGGAAAGTAGTATCGATCCATCTTGTTTAAACTTTAGGGCGCAGGAATGAATCGGTACTGACCACCTTTTTGTGTGGCAATCATTTTCATCAAGGGACCACTGCTGACACTTTCAAAGGCAATGGTATGAACGATGATCTCTCGGGGGTATTCAGCCAGGATTACTTTAGGGTCCAGCATCACGTCGCCAGGCGGCGGCATCGCCTTTCGCGCCGAACCGAAGCCTTGGAAAAAATCATTAAGCGGTGAATTCAGATTTGTCCCGTGACCGTACAGAAACTCACCATCAGAGAGAAAGAAAACGGCATCTGGTTTCAGGTTACCTGCGATTTGCAGCGCTCGTGCGGGCATGGTTCCACCGTTGGGGCGAACTTGGTATCGCAGCCAAGTGATTGCAGCTTGCTTGTTGGTGGGAGTTGCTTGTCTCATCACAGCTTCATTGTTCTTCACGAACATTGGTAATGCGGCATTGCTATACAGGATGACTGAAAAGTCTTGCTCGTCATTGAGTTGATTGATCGATCCGATTAGTTCCTGAGTGGCACGCGCAAGTCGTTGCCCATTTCGAGCAGCCATGCTGGATGAAACATCAAGGACGAATACGAAACGATTGCCATAAGCTTCGGCACCAAAAAACTTGATGCTCGTTTTGGGTTTACTTTTCGGTCCAGAATCAGCGGGGGCATCCCTTGGGGTACCGGTTATCGCAGCACTTTCACCAGGCATCGGAGTTGGTTCCAGGTCGACAAGCTCGACTAAGTCGACCGGAATGATTTCTGAAGTCGCTGGATCATCAGTGAGGGTTTCGGGGATGGCGATGTCGACGCTCGTCATGCTCGACAATTCTTCGGTGCTGGTCCAAGGATTCTGAGCGTCTGCGGCAGCAATTGAGATAACCAAGGGGGCAGAGCGGTCCGTTGGTATCAGCACCAAGGCCAAGGCAATGAGGATGACCAAGTGAACGATGAGCGAAAATAGGAACCCGGAACACTGTCTGAGTTTTCGTTCCCCTTCGGTTTCAAGATTTTCGACATCACTATTGATTTCGGTTAACGCATCTCTATCGGTCTCGGGAACAGCATCCGGGATCGGAGGCGGTGTTTGGTGATGCTCGATAGGTGGTGGAGTCAGCAAGGATTCACGACGGGATGGAATGAGAGAAACACGATGTGAATAGGGTGCCAGTCACAGGCTCGTTTCATGTTAGAGCTTATCAGGATTAGATCGACGGTCAGGATTGGGTCAGAGTTGCGATCCCGGAGTTTGTCTGCTCGCGTGCCTCTCTAGCCTACCAGCCCTCGCTACGGGCAACAAATAACGGGTTTATTTTGGCCCACTGACGGCATGCTGGAACAAAGGCCGGCATTTTGTTGGGTAGCGTAAAGATCGGGTATCGTGATCGTTGGTTGTAAATCCCGTTGTGATTTGATGCTGAAGTTTTCATACTGTCTTCGGTCCTCTTTTCTCCTATGATGTGGCGGCTATCCACGAACCAAGCGGTGTCACTGACCGGGGGCGCTCCTCAGGGAATCAGCTGACGTCATGTTGGGGCACTTAGGGCGAGTTGTGATGGTTGCGAGTAGTGGTGCAGTCAGCCCCGAAAATACGGTTCTGTTGGAACTTTCCGCGATCGAGAAGGCTAACAGCCTTTCAGCATGAGAACTCTTTTAAAATTACTGACCGTCGTGGTGCTATTGGGGGCTGTGGCGGCTTTGGGATACCAGCCTGCACGCAACTATTGGCGTGAACGTAACAAGATCACGTGGGATACGTCGGAGATCGAATCTGGCGACATCACTCGCTTTGTCAATTCCACGGGCACCGTGCAACCGGTTTTGTCGGTCTCCATCGGTTCGTTTGTCTCCGGCCCGATTGTTGAACTCAATGTTGATTTTAATGATGAAGTGAAGCAAGGTGATGTGCTCGCCCGAGTTGATCCACGACTCTTCAAGGCTGGGGTTGATCGAGACAATGCGACACTTTCGACACGCGAAGCTGATCTGGAGCGTATTGAAGCGCAGTTGCAGCAGTCACTGAATAATTTCCTTCGTGGGAAGCGACTTCGAGACAAGAACAAAGATTTTCTTTCTGATCGTGAGATGGACGCATTGGTGTTTGATGTCAAGTCATTGCAAGCACAGCGGAAACTTGCAAAAGCATCGATCTTGCAGGCCAAGGCCTCGTTGGAAACATCTCAGGCAAATTTGAAGTATTGCGAGGTGACTTCGCCTGTCGACGGAGTGGTCATCAATCGATTGATCAATCCAGGTCAGACATTGGCGGCACAGTTCCAAACACCAGAATTGTTTGTGGTTGCTCCTGATCTGCGAGAAAAGGTCCACGTGTTTGCTTCGGTGGATGAAGCCGACATTGGACTGATTCAAGCTGCAAAGGATTCAGGCAAGCCGGTCGATTTCACGGTTGATGCCCATCCTGATGAAGTGTTTGACGGAAAAATTGAGCAGATTCGGGTTAGCAGCGTTGCAACTCAAAACGTCGTCACTTATCCCGTCGTGATTGCTGCCACTAATCCTGATTTAAAATTGCTACCCGGAATGACGGCCAGCATATCTTTTGAAGTTGATTCAACAGATGATGTTCCGAAGATCCCGAACGCCGCGTTACGGTTTTTTCCTGACAACGTGAAACTGGTTCGTGAAGCAGACAGACAGTTGATCGATGGCTCGAGTTGGAGAACGAAAAAAACTGATGCTGAAAAGGATGAGGCGGCCAATCAGACAGCGAGCGAGAGTGCGGAAGCACAGCGAAAAAAAAACCAGCGGCACGTTTGGGTGGTCGATGGTGAATTACTTCGTGCGGTCGAAGTCACGACAGGTTTGATGGAGAATAAGTTTACCGAGATGGTCTCCGGTGATCTCAAGGTTGGTGACAAGCTAGTCATTGGCAAGAAGGACTAAGTCAAGCATGTCTTTCTTTGATACGGTTCGCATTGCGTTTCGCGCATTGTTGAAAAACAAAATGCGTGCAATTTTGACCATCATTGGTGTCGTGATTGGAATCGCGGCAGTGACGACGATCGTTTCCATCGGACAAGGTGCAAGCAAGCTGGTAAGCGGTGAGTTTGAAGCCTTGGGAACGAATGTAATTCTTGTGTTTCCAGGACAGACCAGGCGTGGTGGGGCAAGGCAGTCCGGCGCGCCGACTCTCACCACAGCGGACGCCGATTCAATTGGAGCCGAATGCCCTGCAGTGTTGGCAGCGTCTCCAATCGTTGGGACTGCCGGACAAATCATCTATGGCAATGAGAACTGGAATCCAAAACAGATGCAGGGTGTCGGGCAAGACTACCTGACTGTGCGGAATTGGGAGCTTGAAGCTGGTGGTTTCTTTTCCACTAGTGACATTGAATCCAATGCCAAGGTCTGTGTGATTGGCCAGACGTTGATTCCCAAGCTGTTTCGCACTGTCAATCCGATGGACGAGATGATCAGGATCAATAATGTTCCGTTCCGCGTTATAGGAATTCTTGGAAAAAAGGGTGCCAACATGGTGGGTGATGATCAAGACGATGTGGTCTTGATGCCTCACACCACGGTTCGAAAAAGACTCAATGGATCACCGCTCGACAACGTCGGGATCATCATGGTTTCCGCACGTGGGACCAACCAGATGGGGGAAGCGGCTAAACAAATCGAAACGCTGCTCTATGAACGCCACGAAATCGGTGCTTCTGAAGAACCCGATTTCAGTGTTCAGGATACGACCGAAATTGCTGCGACACTCGGAATCATTACCGGAACATTGACACTCATGCTCTCTGCCATTGCAGGGATTTCTCTACTTGTCGGTGGTGTTGGAATCATGAACATCATGCTGGTTTCGGTCACAGAGAGAACGCGAGAGATCGGAATTCGAATGGCACTGGGAGCGCGTGGAAAAGATATCTTGCGGCAATTCCTGATCGAGTCGGTAGTGCTGTCGTGTATTGGTGGTGCCATCGGACTGTTGCTTGGGACCGGTGCGTCCATGTGTGCCAACGTGCTAATTAACATTTATAAGCCGGGAACTGATTGGCCGATGATCGTTTCCATCCCGGCGGCAGTGGTGGCGATGGGATTTGCAGCGGCCGTGGGGGTTTTCTTTGGTTACTATCCCGCGCGACGCGCGAGCAAGCTCGACCCGATTGATGCGTTGAGGTACGAGTAAATGGCGTTAATTGAACTGGATGATGTTCGCAGGGTTTACGATCTAGGCGAAGTCAAAGTGCACGCTCTTCGCACGGTCACTCGACAAATTGAACTCGGTGAATACATCGCACTGATCGGCCCCTCAGGCAGTGGTAAGTCAACTCTGATGAACACTCTGGGCTGTCTGGATCGTCCGACCCATGGCAGTTACCTGCTTGATGGTGAAGAAGTGGTGACAATGAATCGTGATCAGCGCGCTAAAATCAGAAATAAGCAGCTCGGTTTTGTTTTCCAAAATTTCAATCTGCTGAATCGCACGTCAGCCCTCGAAAATGTCGAATTGCCACTCATGTACGGGCCTCGTGTGTCCGCTCGTGAACGGCGCGAGCGTGCCATGGAAGTACTAGCGAAAGTTGGCTTGGCAGATCGCTACCATCACCACCCCAGCCAGTTGTCCGGTGGTCAGCAGCAGAGGGTGGCCATCGCCAGAGCGCTTGTGAACCGGCCTTCGATCCTGATGGGAGATGAGCCGACCGGGAACCTTGATTCGAAAACCAGTCGGGAAGTGATCGAGCTGTTTCGTGAGTTGAACGAACTGCAGGATATCACGGTGATTCTCGTGACCCATGATCAGAATGTGGCGCGTAATGCAAAACGAACCTTGGTGCTGCGGGACGGTGAAATCGTCGAGGATACAGTTGATTTTCAGCTCGCAAAAGCTGCTCTTGAGCATGACCCGGCATTGGAAGAATAACGCCGTGAGCGTGCGGTGTCTTTTTAGGTTGACCGGGCTTCGCGAGACAATCCTTCGGTGATGGGATGCTGGCAGCAAGTTAGCCAACAGAGAACCGCTAACAGTTTTCACAGCTACTTGTTGCGTTTCGCTATTTAGCGTAACCGTTAAGGTTGGTGTGGGTTTTCAATTGCTATCTTGGGAACATGGCTGGAACCGACGTCGCACCCGGAAAAACTGGCGCATTCGTCGTGTCCGGTCGAATCCGATCTTTATGAGTATTGTACTTACAGATCTTGATTTGAGTCCCCGCTGCAATTCTGGCAGTTGGGCTGTTCGCAGCCTCGTTGTCTTTAGCTTGGTTGTTTGCAATGGCATGGCGTCGCCTAACGCTGGGGCTGACGAACCTTGCTACCCGATTTTGCCCGAGCAG
>PAUV01000042.1 GCA_002712845.1 Rhodopirellula sp.
CTGTCGCCATCGCAATTTAAGAAACAAATTTTTTCTGATCCAAACCCCTGAACCTACCGAGACCTGATCGACTCCTGAGATGCGTCTGCCCTTGCCAGTCCGCCTGAAATACCTCGAGTGAAAAACGATCAGTGAACACAATCATTTCTACCGGTGATGCGACTGCAATTTTGCCTGCCGGTGATAACGTTACCCCCATCAAGGTCTTTGGCAATGAGTTCATCCGCAACTCATTTGATTCCATCTGCCTTAAGCAGGCCATCAACTGCCGACAGGCTCCTGGTGTGTCAGAGGTCATTCTGAACCCGGACGCGCACTGCGGTTACGGTGCTCCCATCGGATGCGTCCTCGCCTCGCCCACCCACATTTATCCGGGGCCTGTGGGCTTTGACATCAAATGCTCAATGAGCCTCTTGCAAACCGATTTGCCGGAGGATGCCGTTGATGACAAGCGAACGCGACGAGAATTGATTCATGCGATCAGTCGCCGCATACCAACCGGAGCAGGGAAGGGGTCACGACACGTTCCCCATAGCAGAAGAGTGACCAAGTCGCTTGGAAACGAGGTACTTACGCGCGGTGCGTGCCATACAGTCACGAATGAACTGGGGATCCCCGAGCTTTGGGCCGAAAGATGCGAAGACTCATTCCATGCTGGGCACGACGGACATATCGACTCACTTGTACGCCGTCTGGAAGAACTGCAGCATGGACGAGGCCTGCCGAACTACGATCGAAAAATTGAACAACTGGGTTCTTACGGAGGTGGGAACCACTTTGGTGAATGCGAAATCGTCGACATCCATAACGACGAGCCATCAAAGACGGTCGCGAGTGTCTTTGGACTACAACACCGAAAGATTGCGTTCCTTTCACATTGCGGTTCGCGGGGGATTGGACATCGCCTTGCGACAGGGCAATTCCGAGCACTCGAAGAACAATTTGATCGTTGGAAAATTCCGTATCCGGCTGGTGACAAGCAATTGGTCTACGCACCGCTTGGTACCACGGAAGCGGATAACTATTTGAATGACATGGCGATGGGTGCAAACTTTGCAACGGTCAATCACCTGCTTATCAATGCACTTGTTCTGGAAGCATTCCAGGAAGTCATACCCGGGACCGAGGGTGAGCTCGTGTACTTTATCAGCCACAACATCGCACAAAAGGAAATCATCAAGGGCATACCGACTTGGGTTCACCGCAAAGGCGCGACACGCGCGCTTCCTGCGGGACATGCCACTCTTGAACACACTCCTTTTGCAGACACGGGGCATCCAATTCTACTGCCAGGCAATCCACAAGCTGGTTCCGCAGTCATGGTTGGATTGCCTGGTGCAGAAANGAGTTGTTACAGCGTGAACCACGGCGCTGGACGAAGNCTGGGNCGGCGTCGGGCAATCAGAGAACTTGACCAACAGCANGTCGACNCCTCTTTNGANGCAGCGGACATTCTGACCAACTGCCGTCGCTACCCAAGAGACGAAGCGCCGGCAGCATACAAAGACTTTGNACAAGTCGTTCAAAGTGTGGAATCNGCTGGACTTGCNAGACAGGTGGCTCGTCTGCATGCCCGATTTGTGATTAAAGATGCGTCCGCAGCCGACGACTGAACTGATCTCGCGATCCGCCTGACTCATCATCATGCCCATCCGTGCAAGAGATTGATCCGATCACTTGCACGACAAATGCTGGGCCATGAAACGATCATTCATCTGGATCCGCATCGTCCACGGTTGCAACGTTGAACTGCTTGATAAGAGCATCAGTACCGGGATCATGCCCCTGAATCATAAACGTGCCTGCCTCGAGCCGCAGACCGCGTCGAGGATTCTCATCGCTCTTGCGATCATCATACCAGTCACTTACCTGAACACCGTTGACCCAAGCTGCCATTGATGGGCCGTGGGCCGCCAACACGACGGTCGCGAATTTGCCTGTTTCTCCTGCCACCACACGCGCATCCTGCCGACGGAAAATTCCTCCCGTACCACAATCTGCCGGCTTTAATCGATCGTCATCCTTGATTTCATTACTAAGCTGGCACTCGTAGCCCATCATTAAATCACCAGGAATGCATCGAAAAAAGATTCCCGAATTCATTTCATCCAAAGGAAGCTTGTATTCAGCAAGTAGCACGAAATCATCAAACGGTTGCTTCGATTCCAGCTGAGTTCTTCCACCTTTGACCCGCAGATAGCCTTCATCAGTGACACTGAATTCACCTGGCATTTCTGGATACTTCGTCCACTGGGTCAATTGTTCATCCAGCAGCGAATTCAAACCCAATGGTCGCAGTCGGATATTGCGAAACTCGATCCTGCCAGAATTATGCTGTAGACCAATTCTTCCCTCAGCGACGCCAATCTTATCTGTGTAATCACAAACATTGTTCCCATCGACTGCTACCTGCAACCGTTTTCCATCCATCACCATTTTCATGGTATGCCACTCATCCGAGGCAGTTTTGAATTCAGTTGCCTTCTTACGTTTAACGATTCCGCCCGTAGGAAACGGATTATCTGTTGGTGCAATATTTACTTCGTAACAATCCTCAGCTGGATTCTCTGGATTCAAAGGTGTGCGCAGAAACACGCCACTATTTGTGTCGCTGTCCGCCTTGTATTCCACCACCAGCTCGAAGTTCTGCCATGGAACCGAAGTACACAACAAACAAGGATCACCATCATTAACCACAATACTCCCGCCTTCGACTCTCCAATTTGCATCACCGGCTATTTGCCATCCAAACAGAGTGTGACCATCAAACAACCGAATCCAGCCCTCAGAAACCTCTGCCTCTGGCAGGCGGGCCGCAAGTAGTTGTTCAGCAGTCACCTCTGCTTCTGGCAACGCATTGGAATCAGTTTTCGCATCTTTACCTGTAACGGCATCNGCCGAANTCACAGATNCNTTATTTTCGGCANCTGGCTCATCCTTCGCCGACTGGCACCCCGCTGNCAGCAANAACAAAGGCAATATGAGAAGGGACCGTTCACAAAATGTGCGTATCATGGTTCGCTTACCTGTATCCGTAACGTTCAAAGTAGTCCTGCCATTCGTCCAGAATCATCGCTTCTTTCTCAGGTGAAAGCTGATGCTGGTTACGTTGATAAGTTTTATGTTCTGAATCTGCCCACTCGCGGATCGTCGACTCGACTGATTCAAAGTCACTCAGTCTGAGTGTTTCGTAGATGCTTCGCAGCGTCTCCACTGGATTGCTCGTGAGATCNTCAAAACGAACATCAATGATTCGAGCCGAGTCAATCGACTTGCGTTGTTCGTGAAAGGCTTTGTACATCCGCCTCAAACACTCAACAACATAGTCTTCATCATGGTCGTGCTTTGGTTTCTGCAACGCCTGAACATCATCCAGACCACGCCACAAACGGCAAGTTGAAGGAAACAGATCCCTCGGGTCTCGCGTGATATGAATGAACTTCGCTTCTGGGAATTCACGAGCCAACGACCCAACACGGCCTGTGTGAGTAGGGCTCTTGATAATCAGTGGACGCCCAGTGCCGATACTGACNTTGAGCAAGAACGAACGGAGTGCCGTCATCCACGCCTGCTTTTTTTCTTCGGGCACACCATCAAAGTCGAGATAGTCCATGTCCACCGCCGGCTCATTGGGAAATGCGATCCGCCGATAAGGAGAGGGTTGACCTAAATTCATCAACGCAAACTCATCCTCCTGAGGCCGATCCCAGCCCGCCGCCATGTTGTCCATCGGTCTCTTACCTGGCAATAACCAGCTGGCAAAACGTCGAAAAAACCATTCCGTTACCAGAAAATGGCACGGGGCGAAGCACTGAAAGGTGGAAGGACTGCTCAAACGCTCATCACGTACCATCAACTCATGCAACAAAGTGGTGCCGCTTCTCCAATGCCCAACGATGAAGACTGGCGGACCATGCAACTCTGCCTCTGCCAGCTTGCGGCGGAAGATGACAGCCTGAACCATGGCCAAGAGAGTATTGAATGGGGTNGCGAANGAAATCGCAACNGCCATCAGCAAGCGAGATGGGTGAATTCGAAATCGCCCCTGNCGAAGNAAATTCCACCAGGACCCTGGNCGCATCCCGTGCCAAAAGCGAGGTGAGTAGAAAGGATAATGATGAAATTTCACCTTCGACGATTTCTTTGCCCCCGAATTAGATTGACCACTTGGCACAGGCTTTTCAGCGTTGAGATCTGATTCANCGGNATNNGGCGAGCCATCGCTTTGCCGTGCCGCGAGGTCAGCACCCTTTATTTCACCCGGACCAGATCCACTGCCATCNAGTGCAGNATGCCGGCGCAACGCATCACGCTCCTCNCCTGCAGATGAATCGACGTTTGANGGTGAATGCGCGACGCCCTCGGTGGGCTTTTTTTGCGGTCTAGACGACTCTGTCAAGAAATTTGACCAAGATGAGCGAATAAGAACGGAACCAAAATGACCCCAACACTGTAGTTGACTACCGTGCGGTCGTGCAGCGGGATATCTTGCTGTCTCCCCACGGATCGTCNGCCTATGATGATCCGTCNGGGTCCTCTTCAGACCCTGCCGACCTCCAAAATACCCAAATCACGCTCCATTTCATGCCAACATCGTCCGAATCTGCAGACGAACTGTCGATTGCTGATCTNCAGCGTCATATCCGTCAAATGTACTACGAAAANGATGCTGCCCGCGGGACAGANGGCACTTTTATGTGGTTGATGGAAGAAATCGGAGAACTGGCCTCCGCACTNCGAGGCGACGACCGAGAAAATTTGGCAGAAGAGTTTGCGGACGTCATCGCTTGGTTGGCGACNATCGCGAACGTNGCCGAAATTGACCTGAACGCTGCATTGCAAGCCAAATACGGCCATGGTTGTCCAGGTTGTAGCCGCCTGGTTTGCGAATGCCCCAATTCCGAGAAGCCCTAAAGCACACNTAAGTCTGAATGTCGAAATTGCTTTACTTGATCGGTGCCACGCTCTGCACAGTATTTCTGTTATCGGCTGATGGCCGGACCGCAGACGCTGACGACCTGTCTTCGGAGGTCCAGTTTGGGATTCAAGGTCATTACCGAGTNGGTGTCTGGACAGGCATTCGTTATTCCGGANCTGAAAANATCACNACGTTGGAGACACGTGATGGAGATGGATCCGAAGTTCTTTACGAGCAGGTTGGTGACGTAACCGATGGAAATTGGGCGTACGCCGTTCCGGGCAGTGAAGCCGCCCCGCTCATCCTCCGAAATGGCGACGCCACGATTGCCAGCGGTCGCTTTCCTACCACCGGGTCCCCCTCTCGTGGCCCCGCCATGATTCCNCTGGACATGAACTGGATTGTTGTGATCGGCGATCCACTGGGAGTCGACCAGGTNGGAGCCAACNAGCTACTGAATCGTGANGCCTCNATCGCGGTTTCCCANNNGACGGAGTCAACGGAGCTTCCTGATTCGATGCTCGGGTACGAGGGCGTCGACATGATCATGATCAACGCGTCAGGAATTGATTTACTGCGATCCCTGACAAAAAAACAACGTGTTGCGATCNAACAGTGGATNACCGGTGGCGGGCATCTTTTCATCACGCTNGGCGAATCATGCCAAGATCTTTTCAAAGCCGCCCCNTGGCTTCAAAAACTGCTNGGGATCACTGAACCNAAAACAACGACNATCGATCCGTCCGCTATCGAGACATACACCTCGACGCAAAGTCCGCTTAAAAACTTCACGGGTCTTCGCTTACCGAGAGAACGTGGAANAGCTCTCATCACAGGTAAAACAACTCGACGCGTCAGCCTTCCTGTGGCTGCGGTTTACAACCTCGGGTTTGGCCGAATTACCGCGGTTGCAGCCGACCTTGATGATGAAATGTTCACAGTATGGCCTGAACGTCTCGATTTGATGACACAACTGACCGGTGACATCCTGCTGCCGGAAAAGAAGGACATCGCGATCACGAATCGCGGTACAGCTTACGGCGACCTCGCAGGTCAACTTCGAGCGACACTTGACCAGTTCGAGGTCAAACGGCAGTTCGGCTTTTCTGTTGTCTCCATAATCCTTATGGCTCTGATCGCTGTGATTGGTCCTCTTGATTACCTGTTGATCAACCGCTTCTTGGGCCGCCCGTTNCTTGGTTGGTTGAGCTTTCCCATCGTGGCAATCGCNTTGACACTCGTCCTGATGTACGAAGCACGCCCCAATCTCAACGGAAGCCTTTCAGCTAGCGATAACAAAACGGGCATTACACGATGCAATCGAGTCGAAATCATTGACATCGATGCGGTTGCAGGTGTGGGCCGGGGATTTCAGGCAAGCTGTATTTACTCGCATGATGCTGCTTTGCTTGANATCGACATCAAAGAGTCGACCAACTTTGACAAGCTAACTGATTCAATTCAACAATCACTCCTAAGCCCGCTGGGCTATCCCGGCAAGACTTACGGGGGTATCCAGATAGCAATCGAAGACACACGGATGCCTCCCTACACCATTCGCCTGCAGCAGAGTGGCGGCGACAGCACCAGCGTCCCTTCGGGACCGCTACAGAATTCAATTCTTGGTGCTCCGCTTGCCGCAAGAAGCAGCAAGAGTGTCCAAACTCTTCTCCGATTCACCCCCAAGCTCACCAACTATCCAAACTTGCAACGCCGCGATGGGAGCGAACTACTGAAGGGCGAGTTAGTGAACCCACTTCCTGTTGACCTTCTGGACGGAATGCTGATTTATCGGAATTGGGCCTATTTATTGAAGACTCGGTTCCCTGCTGGCGNNNGCATTGAACGCATTGACAGTCTGCGACAAAAGAATTTTCGGTGGCGATTGTCTCGACAAACCGCATTAGAAAGCAGCCGTGACACGGAGGAGTGGGATCCATCAACGGTTGAAGTTCCTGATCGTGTTGCGGAGATGCTGATGTTCCACAACGCAGTAGGTGGTAGCCGATACACAGGACTGCGTGACGATGCTTTGGCATCGCTCGATCTCAGCCACACACTCTCCGATGATCGTTGCATTTTGATTGGCAGGCTGGCTGATGAATTGACAACCCTCGAACTGAGTGACGGAGACTCAGAGATTGAAAAGAATGGAAAAAGCCTGACGATGATTCGTCTCGTGCTCCCTGTAGTAAGCGAAAAAGATCTTTAAGAACACCAATCAGTGACCACGTTGATCTGCTTGGTGCACCAAGCGTTGAACACTGCGGTGTGTACCCTGCTGAGTTTGAAACAAAAATCAACGAGTGCCAGTTGCCGCTGGCTATCACCTCCTCATAACGCCTGAAATCTGCCGTGATTAAAACCGTTGACCTGACAAAGAAATATGGCGATGCTTTCGCGATCAAAGGCATTGATCTTGATTTNCAAGCAGGTGACCTGTTTGGCTTCATNGGCCCCAATGGTGCCGGCAAAACCACAACCATGCGAATCATAGCCACGCTCTTGGAGCCGACTTGGGGCGAGGCTTATGTGTGCGACCACAGTGTCCACACCGCACCCAAGGAGATCCGACGACTGGTGGGATATATGCCTGACTTCTTCGGCGTGTATGACGACATGACTGTTGTCGAATATCTCGAGTTTTTTGCTGCCTCCTACCGGATTGGCGGTCAGGATCGTCGCAAACGAGTCGACGAAATGCTCGACGTAGTTGATTTAGATTTCAAACGTGATGCTTTTGCCAACACCCTATCGCGTGGGCAAACGCAGCGACTCGGTCTCGCTCGCACATTATTGCATGACCCACAGGTTCTGCTTCTTGATGAACCACTGTCCGGTTTGGACCCGCGTGCTCGAATCGAAATGCGGAATCTGTTACGCAAACTCGGCGAGATGGGAAAAACCATCATCGTCAGCAGTCACATTCTTCCTGAACTCGCCGACGTGTGTAACAAGGTGGGCATCATTGACAAAGGAGAACTGAAACAGAACGCAACCAAAGCGGAAGTCATTCGGATGGTTCGCGAACATACAGTACTGGTCATCCAACCAGCCGATCGAAATAAACTGGAAAGCATCGCCCAGTTGCTCAATGAACACGAGAAAGTCCAAGCGTGTGAACTGGGCGATGATGCGATGCGGGTGGTTCTGGAAAGTGGAATTGAGGAATACAGCGAGCTACCCAANTTGCTTATCGAAAATGGCATCGACTTGCGTCGTTTCTCGGAAGAAGAACTTGATCTTGAGTCCGCCTTCATGGCATTGACCAAGGGCACCAGTGATCGCATGTAAGCCGACTCGCCAACCCGTTCAAAGGTTTCGATTCACATTTCTACATGCAACTGCATTACTCAATGCCGCCCCTTATTACAGCACGCATATTGTTACAGAAGGCATAGCCAGGGATGCAAAGATTCGGTAGGAGCAAACATCGTCACTGCTCGCAAAACGAGACCGCATCAAAGACGTGAACCACCTGTATGAGTTTAAAAAAACTCAACCAGTTGTTGCGGGTAACTTGACAGGCGTTTTTTTCTGTGTGGCTTCCTTCGCCAATCTGATGACCAGATTCTCAAGAAGGAAACGATCACGTCCTTCGTTGCTGTGCGTACCCTTCAAACGCAAGTCGGCATCCAGCAGCCAAGGCAAGAGTTGCCTGGCTGTATCTCTGCCCATTCGACTGAGTTGCTTCTTAGCTTTCTGGATATCACTTGGACCACGATTGAAACCCGCGTAGGAAAGTGCATCCTCGAGNTGGGACTTCCTGCCACTTCGTTCATGTTGCTCATAGACCGATGTAGCCATACCAAGCCGCCGCAACGACCACGCGATCTGCGGAAGCAGCGCGATTGGTGGCTGTCCTCCACCCAACAATTTGTCCAGATGCCGCAAGGCTTCTGCTGCATCTCCTGCCACAATTGCATCGGTGATCTGCCAGACGGTTTTACCTTGCCAACCAGCGACAACATCCTCTACCAAAGCTTGATCAATACTTTGCTTGGGCTCACAGTACAGTGCCAGCTTTGCTATTTCAGTCTCCAGAATGCCGATATCGTCACCAACCATCTCCATCAACACATCAGCCGCGTCACGGGTCAACTTGGCTGAATGACGTCGCGCGACATACCCCATCAAAAAAGATCGTCGCTTGGCCAGCGAAGGGGTCGGTCCTCTGTTGCCATCAGCAATCCGACAATCCACAAGAGCATGTTGCTTCAACAATGCCTTGTAAACACGTGTATTTGAAGCGAGCGAATCGAGTTCTAGAACGAAGCGGCTGGCTGTATTCGATTTGGCCAAGTGCTTTTCAACCTGAGGCCGACAATCACTTAAAAACTTGTCAGCATTACGTAACAGGATGGTGCGTTTTCCGCCAAAATCAAATAATGAGGCAGTCGCCAATTCGTCACGCAGGTCTGACCACTTTGCCTGCTCGCCGTCGAACTGTGTGACATCTCCCTGATTCGACAACAGCTGAAAAACCCAAGAACGCAGGGTGGTATCGTTACCGAACACGGCTATCGCGTCGGCAAACTTGTCGGGCGGACTTTCAAGCAGTTCGAAGGCATGGATCAACGTCATGCGAGACACCATACCAATCCAATCAACAAGATGCGACCGGCAAAGCCCCAGCGTGCATCACAGGAAAGAGCAAACGACTCGCTCAAAACGAGTCGTTACTTCAACGATCCATTATTCCGCTTAGCAGTCTGCCCCGTGTTCGCGGGTGGATTTTCCGACAAAGGCTGAAAACCACGAATCCGAGCCCTTGGTGCCAACCCCTGTGTGTCGATCGGCTGATCCAAAATGTAGGTTCCGACATTAGCGGCTTGATCTGTTCCATCAATCCGCAGATACAATTGTCTTGGCAAATTTGGATCAGCCCGCCAGACGTACTCGCCTGTATTCTCAAGCCCAGCAGCGATGGTGGTCCAAGGGCCATCCGGCGAACCACTGAAGGCAAGACCAACAGGTCGACGAGGAAGGTTCGTGTCATTGCACTCGTACCGAATCACCAAGCCGCCGGTACGATCGCCTTCTCCGTATCTCGCACCGGTGATGCGGATACTTGGGCGAGTCCGGTCGACAACCACAAAAATGTCTGGCGACTCACCCGCTAAAGGTCGTGGACTGGCCAGCCCATTTCCTCCCACCACAACAATCCTGAAACCGAATACGCCCTCGCCCTTGGTCTCAATATCAAAAGGGCTGCTCCGGTCGGGGTCCTGCCCCCACAATGACCATGTACTGCCATGATCCAAACTTCCATAAAGCTCAATGGCTTCGACGCCCTGACTGCCAACAGCTTCTAGCTCGTACTCTAAACTGAAGCGTTCACTGTCACTGAAGCGAACAGGAGCCCGTTGCATGGCAGATTTTGATTCCGGACTGGAAGCACGTTCCGCTCGATAGCGGTCGGCCTCCGCTTGCGGTTTCGGGGCAGGAATCTGCTCCTGTTGCATTTTGGCTACGGCAGACTCCTCGGCAATCGGACGCATTGCCTCAGCCACTGTTCGTGGTTCTGAAGCGGATTTGGGTTCCGCAATACCGCCAGGCGTTGAAGTCCTGCCTTGTGCTCCCGGAATGGGCATCGAAGGCTGAGGTGCATTCAATCCGAAGCCCTCGCCAATTTGCATGGGCGAGGCTGGCGGTGGCAAAGCCGACGGCACCCTCTCAGACCTCGCAACCGCAGGAGGTATGCCTCGAACGGATGGAGGGGCAAAGCCCATNCCGGAGCGNGAATTGACNACGGTCCCGTTCTGAGGAACACCATTCGAAGGAACAGGNCGGCGACCCTGCATNTGGGGATTCACTTGGGACTGCGATATTGCAGCAGAATTAGNTGGCACACCGACAGNATTCGGAGNNCGTGTCATCANTTGTGATCTNACGGCAGCCTGCGATCCTGCTGCAGATGGTATCGNGCCGCGATAACGTGAATTCATTTGGGCAGTGGCTGCGTCATTNGCCNGAGGGGNTGTNCCGTATGGGTTNCTGCCCTGAAAACGNCTTCCATTGACACCTTGTAGATTTCGAGCGTTCGCNGCTGAACGCGAANTNGACCAANTGGACNNTGNAGGCGGCGGATTGATCGAGGGTGTGGTGCCGTTTGGCAGGGGAGCCAGCATGGGCGGTTCACTCGGGCCTGAGACGGTCTCCGCGCTGACTCCTGACTCACCATCCATCCGGTACGGCAAGGATTTCGCGGTGATGGGTTCGGAAACTGGTTTGGCCGCGAAGCGATTGGAATTGCCATTCGCGACACGTGGCCTGCGAACCATCTGATTGATGACTGTCTGATTGCCGGCCGCATCTGAGACGACGAGCTGCAGCGACAACAACTTCCAACCCTGCTTTGGATCGAACTGAATCTCACCACCGCTGCCTTTCTGTGACACCTCAACAGCCTGCCACGATTTAAGCATATCCGTAGCGTAGCGGAGTTGGACCAGTTTCAACGGCGTTGCATCGTCCATAATCAACGCTGCGTAGATTCTACCCTGATCGTCGGCTTCAGCTTCCAGAGCAATGGCAGGTTTGGTGGTATCAACAAAGACTTTCAGCTGCGGCGTAATTTCGCCTGAAGGATGGGCNTGTCCNGCGGCATCGATTGTACGAGTGGCAAACCAATACTCCCCGTCGTCCTCGGCCTTAAATTGAAATTGTTTTGAGAGAGCATCTGGCTTGATCTGGTCGGCCAGCTTCCACTCATTACCGGGGCCGCGTGTTACAAAAAGTCGCACTGCAACAGGTTGGGCCCCCGCCTGGTCTACGGTGAACGGAATGGAGAATGATTGTGAACCGAGGATGAAACAGCCCTTACTCGGACGTTGCACCGGGGACACAGATTCGTGCACATTCGTCTCGGACACCTCGACAGCCAGAGCTGACTTCATCAGCATGGGGCTGGCAAACGTGCCGAAAACGGCAATCAAACTCGTTATTGTGACCAGTCGCATCTCGTCGGCCGCGCCTCAGTATCGAGTGAAAGTACCGTAAAGGGGCCAAAAGACCGAACCCCACCTAGTCGGATTCGGCCAATGGCCCCCAGATTCTTGAGCATTTTGCTGCCACAACTGCTTGAGGCCTCTGACCTATGTAACCAAACAGTCTTACAGAGNCAGATTGCCTAATCCGCAAATTCCAACTTTGGATCATGCACCACACTCATCCTGAAACTCATCTCACCCAGAAGCCATCACACCCAGAAGCCATGAGTAGCAACTGCTATCAGTACGACGTCATTGTGATCGGAGCAGGACACGCCGGCACCGAGGCCGCGGCCGCGGCCGCCCGAACNGGTGCTCGAACCGCTCTGTTGACCACCAATCTCGANACAGTGGGCCANATGTCCTGCAATCCGGCCATCGGGGGTGTCGCCAAAGGTCAGATCGTGCGCGAGGTTGATGCGTTGGGTGGGTTGATGGGCGAGGCGATCGATGCCACGGGAATTCAATTCAGGATGCTGAATTGCCGGAAGGGACCAGCCATGCACAGTCCGCGTGCACAAGCTGACAAGCGAGCATACCAGCACTACGTCAAATGCCAGATCGAACAGCAGGAGAACCTTGACCTTCGTCAGGAAACTGTCGATGACCTGATCACAGAAACAATCGATCAAGAAACCCGCGTCCTCGGTGTGACGGTCCGTGGTGATGCAAGTTACTTGGCCCCAACGGTGGTACTAACCACCGGCACATTTCTAAAAGCCATCATGCATACTGGCGATGAAAAGACTGCCGGAGGAAGGGCAGGGGAGGGCACCACCGCGGGGATCAGCGGAGCCTTGCAACGCCTCGGGTTTGAAGTTGAGAGATTCAAGACTGGTACCCCACCAAGACTCAATGCACGAACCATTGATTACTCCAAAGTCGAGTCACAACCAGGCGATGAACAACCGCAACCTTTCTCATTTTTAACAGACAAGCTTTCCGTTGACCAACTTCCGTGTCACATTGCCTACACCAACGAGGCAGTCCACGACTTGATTCGGGCCAACCTGCATCGAGCACCAATGTACAGTGGACAAATCAATTCGCGTGGCCCCCGTTATTGCCCCAGCATCGAAGACAAAGTGGTTCGATTTGCGGACAAGACAGGACACCAGNTGTTTCTTGAACCCGAGGGCTGGAAAACTCAGGAAGTTTACGTCAACGGCATATCAACGAGTTTGCCACGCGACGTTCAAGACCAGATGTTTCGCATGATCAGCGGTCTGGAGAATGCCCGAATCATGCGATACGGCTACGCGGTTGAATATGACTTCTGCCCACCGACACAACTCTGGCCACACTTGGAATCCAAACGGGTTGGAGGACTATTTTTTGCCGGTCAAATCAACGGTACGACTGGTTATGAAGAAGCNGCGGGGCAGGGACTGATCGCTGGATTGAACGCNGCGCGACAAACAGCTGGCAAAGCTCCTTGGGTGCCCACACGCGATCAAGCTTACATTGGTGTGCTTGTTGATGATCTTGTGACGGCTGGCACCGACGAACCGTATCGCATGTTTACCAGCCGAGCTGAGTATAGACTTCTGCTACGACAGGACAATGCAGATAGACGCTTAACACAGCAAGCTGATGATCTGGGCCTGATCAGTAAAGAAAGACGCCAACGGTTCCAGACCAAAGTGGCCCAGATGGAACTCGGCGTTGAGCTGCTGAAAAAATCAAAGGTGGAAAACGTTGCTGCGGATGTGTACCTGAGACGACCCGAAATTGACTGGCCACAAATGTGTGAACATATCCCAGCACTTGCAGAAATCGAAGCAACAGCGGCCCAACAATGCCTGTATGACATCAAATATGAGGGCTACATCGGCAGGCAACGCGTTGAAGTGGAACGACAACAAAGACTTGCGGGAAAACGCATTCCAACCACGTTCGATTACAACACCATTGCCCCGTTACGGAACGAGGCGAAGGAAAAGCTTTCCAAAATCCGGCCATTGAATCTCGACCAGGCAAAACGCATCAGCGGCATCACTCCCGCGGATCTTGCCTTAGTTTTGGCGCACATGGAGTCAAAACGGAAGAGCTAGGGAATCTACGATTCCAATGCATCGACGAGTAAGAATGGGGTAAATGGGGATTTCTTTTTTAGCNAATACCAAGCCATTTAGCGTTAAAACGTTTAACACCACAGTGTTACGCTATTTCAATCAATCTTGACCTAGCAGCTTGATTCGATAGAATTCGGGACCAAGGCAAACTTGGCAAAGCAGCGAGGCTCGGAGCTTCCTGCCACCTGCGTTCTTCACGCAAATAGCAGCAAAATGTGCTAGTGCGGTAGGACAGGGAGTTTGCTAAAGGTAATGAACTTCGGTCGGTCAATGTTTGGGTGCGATGGAATCGCAACAAATGCTGCGGGCCGCAGTGGGATCTGAGAGAAGTCAGTCTCAATTACCTCAAATACCGCTCAGCAAGGTCCTCTCACAGGATTGTGCCGAGCACGACATTCTGAAACGGCTAGTAATGCAGGGAGGGTGGTTTCCGCCATGACCACGAAAACGGTCTTCACGACAGGCGAAGCAGCCAAAATTTGTAAAGTTAGTCAGCAGACGATTATTCGTTGTTTCGACAACGGTTCTCTGAAGGGCTTTCGCGTTCCCGGTAGCAAATTCCGCCGCATTCCTCGTGAACAGCTTTTTATGTTCATGAAAGAAAATGGTATCCCTACGGATGCTTTGGAAAGCGGCAAGAAGAAGCTACTGATCGTAGATGATGATCAGGATTTGGTCGATTTGATCAAAGATGGTTTTGAACGCGATGGTCGGTTTGACATCAGGACAGCCAACAACGGATTCGACGCCGGCATGGGCGTCAAAGAGTTCCGACCTGATTTGGTGATTCTGGATGTCATGCTTCCGGATATCAACGGCAAAGAGGTCTGCCAACGGGTCCGCAATGATCCGTCGATGGACATGGTCAAAATCGTCTGCATCTCCGGTATGGTCGAACACAGCAAGGTCGAGGCCCTGAAAACTGCAGGTGCGAACGATTTCATGCAAAAGCCTTTCGCAATTGATGACCTGATCGGTCGTGCGTGTGACCAGCTTGAGATTGAACGCAGCGTGGTCGGCTAACGTGGAAAGCGAGCAGTCGCTGCCACGCATGCAAACGAAACAGACAAGGATCGATTCGTTCGACCCTGCTGGATCGAACCGTGTGATGCGTAGAAGCCATATCACTGAGAGGACAAGTCCGATGGGGTTACTACCCTGTTTGCGGCGTGGTTCCGAACGGTGGTGGTTGCCACAAACGGAGCGTTCGACCGACGCCATCAGCCACTTGTTGCTGACGGATCGGCGGAACGATAGCGGCAACAACCCACTGCTGGACGGAGCGATCCGGGATCGGGTATGCCGAGCGCTGCAAAGCGATCCGGCATACTTCATCTATGCCGCGTTGACTTATTCCGGTCCTGTACCAGTCGAATTGGATCAACTCGCGACATGGCATGCCCACAATATCACTGGGCAAATTGCCAGCGGTGATGCGTATCTGGGTGCTCCACAGATCACGCCCACCATTGAGAAACGGTGGAGAAAGCTGACCGACCACTTTCGCACAATTCCCACCAGCAGATGGATGGAAGACGCACCACTGTGGTTGGAAGTGACCGGCCCCCAAGTATCCAACACATGGCGTGAGCAGTGGCCGCTTGTAAGATTTGACTCCGCGATGCCCGCTGCAACACCGAGCAATAACCATTCAGTGCTACAGGAACTGGCTCGCTCAGTTCAGCATCAAAAATCGCTTGAGAGTGCCTTTGACGCGAGATTGCATAGCGACAAACTGGCAGCGATTAAACAACTTACCTATGGCCTTAGTCACGAGATCAACAATCCCCTCGCGAATATTTCAACCCGTGCCGAACAATTGCAACGCGGAGAGGCAGATCCAAATCGCACTGCGACACTGCAAAGAATCATTGATCAGGTATATCGTGCACATGAGATGATTGCTGACCTGATGTTCTACGCCAATCCACCTGAACTCGAGCGCCAGACGTGCTCACCCAGCGACTTGCTTGCCGAGGTTACGAAATCGTTCTCAGAGGAGGCTGAACGGCAAGCCATTCAAATTCAAATATCCACCGAAGGCAGCGAGGCTCATCGCCCGGAACCTGAAATACTGGCAGATGCGACGATGATAATGGAGGCGATCCGAGCGCTGATTCGCAACGCGATCGACGCCATCGGGTGCCAGGGAACGATCGTCCTGTCGCTAAAAGGCGATCCAGACGACATCGCGATTGTTGTAGCTGACAGCGCCCCTGGACTATCCGATCAGGCCCGAAAACACGCCTTTGATCCGTACTTTAGTGGTAGAGAGGCCGGATGTGGCTTAGGACTTGGATTATGCCGAGCCTATCGCATCGCCAAGCTACATGAGGGAGACGTTTCACTTGCAACTGGGCCCTCTGGTTGCGTTGCGACACTCACAGTACCGACAAAGCGAACTGCCTGATCTTACGGGGTCAAAAGGGTAGATACTGGTTTGAAGCTTGCCAACGTTGATGCTTGGTGGATCTGTTGAAAAGTAGGCTTTCTAACGGCAAAACCACAATTCCCCTCTTCGGCATCGCCCGCTGGTCGATTCACCGTGGATCGCGGATAATCTGGCTTCTATCGTGAACTGTCATTTTCGTACGTTTTGCTGGGTAACTCATGCTCGATTCGGCTCAAGAAGTTCTGCAACTTCAATCGAGGGGTGATGCGACGGCTGTGGAGATCGCAACGTCGGCGATCGATAAGATCGAAGCCACGCAGGAGAGCATCAATGCTTTCACCCATATTAATCGCGAATTAGTACTCTCGGCTGCGGAAGTGGTTGACCAGAAACGACGCAATGGTGAATCCCTTGGACCCTTGGCCGGTGTCCCAGTGGCCGTGAAGGATGTGCTTTGCACACGTGATATGCCGACCACTTGTTCGTCGAACATGCTTCGTAATTTCCGACCTCCTTACGATGCCACCGTGGTCGAAAAACTCCGCAAAGCTGATGCGATTATCGTTGGTAAAACAAACATGGACGAGTTTGCCATGGGAGCGAGTACGGAAAACAGTGCTTTTGGCAACACTCGGAATCCATGGGATGTGTCTCGTACACCAGGGGGCAGTAGCGGAGGCGCGACGGCGTGTGTTGCTGCGGGAACAGTGCCTTTGAGCCTCGGGACAGATACCGGAGGATCGATTAGACAACCCGCAGGTTTTTGTGGTGTAACCGGCCTGAAACCNACTTACGGTCGNGTCAGTCGCTATGGCCTGATCGCTTTTGCAAGCAGCCTTGATCAAGTTGGCCCCATTGGTTGGTCAGTACAGGACGTCGCTTTGCTGCTTCAGTGCATCTCTGGTTACGAGCCGCGCGACTCGACTTCGCTGAATCACGAAGTTCCTGATTACCANNCAGCTCTACAGTCGAGNGATTTACGGGGAATGAAAATTGGTATTCTACGTGAAGCTTTAGATGTCGACGGAGTTGACGAAGCGGTCCGCAAATCCGTCCTCGCTTCAACCGAAGTTTTTCGCGACGCTGGTGCTGAGATAATCGATATCAGCTTGCCGCACAGCAAGTACTGGGTGCCGACTTACTACGTGATCGCTCCCTCCGAAGCCAGCAGTAATCTGTCTCGTTACGACGGAGCCCATTATGGACACCGTGCCACGCAATTGGCACCTGAAAAAGCTGAGTCACTGGGCCCCTTGGTAGCAACCTACTGCCAAAGTCGTGCGGAAGGATTCGGTGCGGAAGTCAAACGACGCATCATGGTTGGAACTTACGCGCTTAGCGAGGGCTACGCCGACCAATACTACAATCAGGCACTCAAGGCTCGGCGTCTGATCAAGGGTGATTACGATGCNGCTTTCTCGCAGGTTGATCTTCTGCTTGGCCCAGTGTCACCAACACCGGCTTTTCCGCTGGGTGAAAAGGTTGACGACCCTCTGCAGATGTACCTTTGTGATCTCTTCACCGTTGGTGCCAACTTAGCAGGCATCCCGGCGATTTCTTTACCAGCTGGCAAAGATGCATCGGGGCTACCCTTGGCAATTCAACTACAGGCCCCTGCATTGGCAGAAACTCGATTGCTTTTCGCTGGTGCTGCCTATCAGGCAATGACCGATTTTCACAAACTTCGCCCCGATACTTTCGAATCCTGAAATCTCATGACGCTCAGCGACGGTTATCCCACTGAAACCATCATTGGTCTCGAGGTACACGTTCAACTCAAGACGCAGACCAANTTGTTTTGCAGTTGCAGCACACGTTTTGGTGCCCCACCCAATACCCAGGTATGCCCTGTCTGCCTTGGTCTTCCCGGCGCGCTACCGGTAATGAATGAGCGTGCGATCGACTTGGCGATTCGAGCTGGCCTCGCAATCGATTGCTCGATCCCGCCCATGACAAAATGGGATCGCAAGCAGTATTTTTATCCGGACCTTCCCAAGGGATACCAGATCAGCCAATTCGATCTTCCTATCTGCGCTGACGGTTTTCTTGATATCACCGACGAAGCCGATCCCGAAAAAACTCGCCGCATCGGCATCATCCGTGCGCACTTGGAAGAAGATGCTGGAAAGAGCATGCATGACGAGGCGACCGGGCGAAGTGACTCACGCATCGACCTGAATCGTTGCGGAACTCCCTTGCTCGAAATCGTCAGCCATCCTGATTTGCGATCGGCAAGCGAGGCCAAAGAGTACTTGGATGAACTCAAGTTGCGAATGACACATCTTGGCGTCTCAGACTGTGAGATGCAGGAAGGCAGTCTTCGTGTCGACGCCAATGTCAATCTGCACATTGAAGTCGATGGCAAAAAAGTGGCAACGCCGATTGCTGAAATCAAGAACATGAATAGCTTTCGAGCCGTCGAGCATGCAATCGCACACGAAGTTGACCGCCAATACGATCTCTGGGAAGAAACAGGCAAAACGATTCAGGACGAAGCCAAGACCACACGTGGTTGGGATGATGCAAAGGGAAAAACATTCCTCCAACGTGAGAAAGAAGAGTCAGCTGATTACCGCTACTTCCCCGATCCAGACCTGCTGCCAATTCGCATCCCGCAGGAACGTGTGGACGAAGCCAAAGCCAACCTTGGCGAACTACCCGCAGAAATCTGCCAGCGCCTGCAAAACCAATACGGCATCAAGTTATACGATGCGAATGTCATCGTGAAACAAGGACGAGAGCTGATTGAGTATTTTGAGGTAGCTGCTACCAAATCCGGAGATGGAAAACGCACCAGTTCTTGGATCCAACAGGATGTGATGCGGACGCTAAACGAAACTCAGGCCAACATTGAAGAATTTGCTGTCACGGCTGAACAGCTGGGTGACTTATTACAACGCGTTAGCCAAGGTGACTTTGACAACGCACGAGCGAGAGATGTTTTTACACACTTGCTAAAGACCAAAGATTCGGTCGAAGAAGCAATCAATCGTCTGGGCATTGAATCAGTAGATAGCAATGAAATAGAGGTGCTTTGCCGGGAATTGCTGGATGCAAACCCGCAAGTCATCGATGATGTGAAAAGTGGAAAGCAGCAAGCCGTGGGGGCATTGATTGGCCAAGCCAAGAAAAAGAATGCCAATGCAAACCCAAAGCAGGTACGGGAAACTTTACTTCAACTAATCGAACAATCCTGACGTTTCATCCAATTCAAGGCTCACGCGGAATGAAGGAACATCCCCATGGTCGATTCAAATGACACGTCCCTCAGTAACGNCAGGCAACAAAGCGACTGGGGATTCTGCTGTATTGTTGTGTTCATTGGATTGATTGCTGCCTGGCTATTACTGATGCCGTGGATCCCGGGAATCGCAAAGCACTCCTTGCAACGGTTTCACCTTCGCACTGCATCATTTTCGGTTTGGGCTGCACAATTNCCTATCCCGTCGATGTACAACTTTGCGAATCAATACAAAGTTGAACAATACCCTCCGGGNTTCGTCATGATGATCCTCGATGAAAATGAAAACTGGAGATACGCAAATCACTTTCCAGCGAGGGTCATCACATTCTTTGCTGGCAGGTATGACTTCTTATCCTCACAGCAGGATCGTTGGTTTACCCTCAAATCGTCATACCGTGGTCAAGTCCTCGAATCAAAATTTCACCTCGAAGCTCAAGCAGAAGGTGGCTACAAATTGATTCGCATTGACAAGGTTGAGGAATCGCTATGAACANAATCAGTCAGGCGNTCCAAAGACTGCAATCCGCAGGGCTCAATCGACCTCTCGCTGCCTACCGACTTGTTCAGGCAGCAATACTGATCAGCCTTTTTTGGAAGTGGGAGTTCTTTCTCCAAGCCAACAGTATTTACGCGAATACCCCAGTCGAAGACCCATTCTTTCCTGATTGGTTAAGGTCCGTCACTNCGATTCGATTTGCCTTCTGGGGGTCTGCACTGGCAACAGGCATCAGCCTGATCACCTCATTCAACCTGCTGCAAAGAGCATGCAGCTGGCTGGGCTTTTTTGGAATCACTCTCATGTGCGTCCATCAAGGAAGTTACAACGACATGACGTTCGTGACGATTTGGTGGTGCTGCCTGTGGTCCGTATGGTTGTCCCACCGGGTGGATTCCCTGTGGTTGTCCCACCGGGTGGATACTGATCAGCAAGAATTGCTGATGCGTCGGGCTGCCTTCCTCTCACGCCTGATCATCTCTTTGATTCTGCTTGGTGGTGCAGCAGGCAAATGGACCCCCGAGTACTGGTCTGGAGAAGTATTGTTTGACATTTACTTCGTAGATCGTGACTTTTGGCTATTCAACTACCTGCGAGCCAACTACGAGCCTGAGGAGTTGCAGGAAATTGCCAAATGGTACAGTCGTCAAATCGTTGTTGTAGAAACGATCAGCGGGCTTGGCTTGTGGGCATTGCCAGCTCGCTGGGCCGCATTGATTGCCACCATCATCCTGTCGGGAATCGTAATCTTTTCCAACAAGTATCTGGTCTCAGTCATCGCTTGCCTGATTGGACTTGCTTGTGTCGGCTTCTTCGTGCCTCGCCGCCCCCGAAATGCGGCCACCCTTGCTGGTCCAGCAACAAGAGAACCCGCGGCTAACTGACTCAGCGTTACAGGATTCCCTTGGTGCTGGGAATCGCGTTACTGCGAGGATCATCTTCAGCCGCCATACGCACCGCGCGAGCAACAGCCTTGAAGACACACTCGGCGATGTGGTGGGCATTGCGTCCATGATGCAGAACAACATGGAGATTGCATTTCGAGTTGGCAGCGAAAGACTGCCAAAAATGCTCGACTAGCTCAGTATCAAAAGTGCCGATTTTGGCTGCGNCAATGGGTGCCTGATACTCAAAAGCATAACGTCCTCCCAGATCCACTGCAGCAGTGACAAGGCACTCATCCATCGGCAGTGTGAAGTGCCCATACCTACGAATTCCTGCACGATCACCAAGCGNCTGATCCACTGCCTGCCCCAAAGCAATCCCGATGTCCTCGCATGTATGATGATCATCAACATGCAAATCACCCACAGCNGCCACGGAGAGATCGATCAAAGCATGCTTGGAAAAAAGATCCAGCATGTGGTCAAGAAAACCAATTCCTGATTTCCGCGTTCCAGCCCCATCGCCATCCAAATCAATCGACAGCTGAATGTCTGTTTCTCCGGTCTTGCGGTCGACCGAGGCAGTGCGAGTCATGTGATTACCAGAATTACAAGAGTGAGAATGTCCAAACGATGAGAGACGTCTAGGCCAGATAACGCTCAATTATCATCAGGCAGGCGTCGATCTGCTCATCTGTACCTACAGAAATCCGCAGACCATCTCCCCAATCCGGGAATTGCATGTATCGAACGAGAATCTGATTTTTCTTCAGGAATTCGTAAAGTTGCTGATGTTTCCCATTGGGGTGTTGGCACCAGACAAAGTTTGCGTGTGAGGGCACCACTTTAAAACCAAGGTCGCTCAGTCGCTCTGCCAATCGACTGCGCGTGGCATTCATCTTTCCCTGAACGTCCCGTAGCCAGTCACCACAGCCCATAGCCGCCGTCGCAGCAGCGATCGACAATCCGTCACAATTGTAGCTGTCCTTGATTTTAGCCAATTCAGCGATGACGTCTGGCTGTGCTACAAGAAAACCAAATCGGATTCCAGCCAAGCCATAAGACTTACTGAGGGTTCTTGTGACCATGATCCGCTGGTTCTGTTGAACAAGATCTAGACAATTNTCTTCGGCAAAATCCGCATAGGCCTCATCAACTATCAAAGGACAATCGAGTGAGTCTGCCAACTGGGACACACGATTCGGACTGACAACGGTTCCGCTCGGGCTGTTCGGATTAGGCAACAGTACGAGCCGCAGGTCTTTATCTGACTTGCCAAAAGCTGCTGGAAGAGACCAATCATCGTCGAAAGCGACCTGTTCCCACGCCGCGCCTTGAATATCAGCCAACGTGCGGTAGAGAACGTAACTCGGATAGGGCAAACGCAACTTTTGCCCTTCGCCGACAAAACCACGCACTAGCAATGTCAAAATTTCATCACTTCCGTTGCCCGCCAAGACCCACTCAGGGCCAGGCAGATTCAATCGCTCAGCCGCAGCCCTCCGGAAGGCAGTCGCCATGGGATCGGGATAGCGGTTCAGTGGGCCGCCTGCTGCCACCCTGATCGCATCAACCACCGCGGGCGGTGGCGGGTATGGATTTTCATTCGTATTCAGCTTGATGTACTTCCCTGGCGGTGGTTGCTCACCGGGCGAGTAGGCCATCATGCGGGCGAGGGCAGGGCGGAAGAGAGACTTGTCAGCCATGATGAGTGGGGCTTTCGTAAGCCAGTCTGGGTCAGGTCGCCAAACAAAGTCGACGATGCGGGTCAAAAACAATAAGCCAAAACGGGGAGCAAGGGTTTTATTCGATGTCTCTGACTCAAGACTCTCGAATCGTCACACTTCTAGCGTGAGCTGTCAGCCCTTCCTTATTCGCAAGTCGGACAACATCCGGAGCAATATGGTTCAGCGCTGCTGAATCAAATTCGGTCACGCTGCCGCTTCGTAAAAAGCTGTTACTGCATAAGCCTGCAGCCCACGTGCAGGTACCGCCGGTGGGCAGAACGTGGCTGGGACCAGCTGCATAATCCCCCAACGCTACTGGCGTATGGTGCCCAAGGAATGCGGCGCCACTATTTCGAATACGGGCAATTTCGTCACGCGGATTTCGCGTCTCAATGTGCAGATGCTCGGGCGCAAACTGGTCAGTCAGCTCGCATGCGTGAGCTTGATCACGGACGAGGATCAAAGCTCCGAACGCTTCCAGGCTATCTAGCGTCAGTTGGTTGCGTGTCAGCAAATCCAACTGCCTTACCAATTCTTCTTGAACCGCATCAATCAACTTCTCATCCCACGTGATGAGGATCGCAGAGCCCGGCGAATGCTCTGCCTGAGCAAGGAGATCTGCTGCAACAAAATCGGCTCTCGCCGTCTCATCCGCAATAACAATCACCTCACTTGGGCCAGCAAAAGAATCGATATCCACGACACCATAAGCTTCTTTTTTCGCGAGAGCGACAAACAAATTGCCGGGCCCCACAATTTTATCGACAGCTGGAANCGCATCGCAGCCGTAGGCCAACGCCGCNACAGCCTGTGCGCCACCCACCCGATACACTTCACGCAAGCCGAGCTCATGACAAGTCGCCAGCATATCCNCGTTGTAGGCGCCAAACTTCGTCGGCGGTGCCACGATTGCAATCTCTTTTACGCCGGCAACCTGAGCAGGAACCGCAGTCATCAGCACGGTTGATGGGTACGCTGCTGCGCCGCCAGGCACACAAACGCCNATCCGATTCAACGGAAGGTATCTCTGCGTGAGAGTCACCCCGGGACGCGGTTGAACCGTTACATCAGAATGCAGAATCGCCTGCTGAAATTCTGCAACGTTGTCTCGTATCCGCCGGACGGAGTCCANCAANGCAGGGTCTGCAGCCGAATGGGCTTCNTCCAGTTCACTCAGGGGNACTCGGAGTTGTTCTGTTGTTAGATCGGCCTTGTCCAACGCTTTGTTGTACTTCAGCAAAGCCTCGGTACCCGTTTCTCGCACGTCTTGGCAAATCTTGTTGACAACCTCAGCAGGCGTCAGTGCTTCCCCAAACACCTCCTCCGTCAAAGCACGCCCTCGGGGGCTCACNACATCGCCTTGAGGACTGAGTTTCAGACGCAACTCCTGAAGAATCTCGGCGGATCCTTGGCGAGCGTCAACACGCTGAATTTGAAGGTCAGACAAATCAGAACTCTTATTTTGGGATTCGTATCGGACGAAACGGCTAGATGGCAGTGTTGAAACGTGGAAACCGGACGAAAGGTAACACGGCTACGATTGNCATCATAAGCCGGTACAATCGAATTGTTTACCCGCATACCAAGNAACTCCGACACCCAATTTTCAACAAATGCCCGCAGAAATCGATCTTCGNAGCGATACCGTCACCAAGCCAACTCCCGAGATGAGGCAGGCAATGGCAGAAGCAGAGGTGGGAGACGCAGTCATTGACGTTGATCCCACGGTGGAACGCCTGGAAACGCTTACCGCCGAGCTTTTAGGCAAAGAAGCCGCGGTATTCATGCCCAGTGGCTCAATGACGAATCAAATCGCTCTCCGAGTCCATTGCAGTCGTAGCAGCGAATTTCTCTGTGAAGCTGACTGTCACATCTATCATTACGAGCAGGGAGCATTTGCTCAGCTGTCGGGCTTGGTCGCACAAACGGTCGCTGGCGAAGGCGGTGTGCTTCAAGTAGACCAACTCAGAAAACTGATCCGGCCGGAAAATGAACACATGGTGCGAACGCAACTCGTTTGCCTCGAAAATACCCATAATCGGTGGGGCGGACGTATTCAGCCGCAGCAGACAGTCCAAGAAATCTGCGACTGGGCGAAACAACACGGACTGAAGAGGCATTTGGATGGAGCCCGACTCTGGAACGCGTCTGTCGCGACCGGCCTCAGTCCTCTGAANCTNGTTGAGCCCTTTGATTCAGTGAGCGTCTGTTTCAGTAAAGGACTTGGCGCTCCCGTTGGATCTGCACTGGCCGGAGATCACCAATTCATTCTGGAAGCTCGCCGCTGCAGAAAACTCTTTGGAGGAGGCATGCGTCAAGCAGGAATAATCGCTGCCGGCGCACTGCACGCATTGGAGCAGCATCGCGATCGTTTAGTGGAAGATCACAATAATGCTCAACGCCTTCGCGAGGGCTGCGAATCATGTGGTCCGCTCTCAATTCGCGGAAACCGAGTCGATACCAATATTGTTATCTGTGAAGTTGATGAAGGCTGGACCACAGCTGACAAGTTGGCAGCAACACTCGACGAGCAGGGAGTCAGGTGTTTTGCGATTGGCCCGCAAGCCATTCGTTTTGTTACCCACTTGGACGTCGATGCCGCCCAGATTGAGTCCGCGTGTAAGATCATTCAAAGAATCACAAACACATCGGCTGCGAATCTCACCTGATGGATCGCCAACCACCCCGAGCATTTTTCACGCTGCTGATATCTCTCGCTCTCTTCACAATCGCAGTCTTTCTACGACTGCCATCGTGTTATGAAAGTTTGTGGCTTGATGAATTNCACTCTGCTTGGATCGTCGCGGATGGTGTGGGTAGTGTCTACCAGCGTTCCGTCCTAGGGCATCAATCACCCTGCTATTATTTGCAGCTCTGGGCTTGGAAACAGCTACTTGGTGACTCCGAATTAATGCTACGGCTCAATAGCGTCTTGTTGGTGGCTAGTGGCTGCAGCGTGATTGCCTATGGCATTACCAAATGGACCAGCAGTTTGCTTGCGGGCTTGGTGTCAGGACTCATTCTTGCTGTTGAGAACAATTCGCTTTTTTTCGGAACAGAATTGCGTCCTTTCGCGTTAGTGATTTTGTGTTCCTCAATATCGATCATTCTTTTTCTGCAGCTGCTATCCAGTGAATCACGTCACCAACGCTCAGGCACTTGGTGCTTTTTGATTGTCACCATTTTATTTTCGACAATCTGCCAGCCCACTTCACTGGGTGTACTGGCATGGCTTCCGCTGGGCTTGTGCGGGATCTGGTTAATCAGAAACCCCCGCGAATTCCGCCGCATCACGTGGTTGGATGCAACTCTGATCGCGATCACTGGGTTGGCCATGCTGATGTTATGGCAGATGACTCTTGGTCAAAGCTGGGCAGAGAAATCGATGTGGGGTTCATTTGCGACAGCAACGCACTGGCAACAAATATGGACCATATGGGACTGGCCCAGCCTGCTGCTCATTCCCTTGATCTCGGCACTGCTAATCCTGATCATCGACAACATCATTGATAGCCGCAAGCAATCTGATCTCCATCGCAGTCCGATCCTCATTGGACTGGGCTTTTTGGCAACTCTGTCTTTGTTTGCAACAACCGTCTATTGGTGCCTTTCTAGCTTCGAAGTGGTACCAGTTTGGCACCGCCGTTATTTCATCGCTGTCCTTCCAGTTCTGGCGTGCTTCGCTGGCAGCTGCATTGGATACGTTCAAATCAGACTGGCAGGAAAAAGAAAGTCGACGCTCACCGGTTTCGCTCTCGCGTTCACCATCCTGCTTTGCCTGGAAACGCAGCAGCGAACCTGGCAAAGGCTTCAGCTCTCTCCCGTGGCACTGGTAACCCGCGGAGAGAACTGGCGTGAAGCAATCGAGTGGTTGCAACAAGAATCGGAAAGCGAGTGTCTGATCCTGCTTGATTCAGGATTGATTGAGGGCCAAAGTTGGATCACACCTGAACTTTTCGAAATCGAAAACAGTGCCAAATTGGAATACCTGTGTTTTCCGCTTCGCGGCCCCTACCATCTCGACCGTGAAGTGATTCCTGTCGGCCCATCATTTCAACCAGTGACCCGACTCGCAGATGCCAAGAGACCTACCTACATCCTGACCCGAAATACGGTCAAAACAGCGAAGCGCCGCGTCGCGGCTAACGAAGTACTTGGATTTGGCAGGGTTGCAGTTGTGCTTCCCGTAAAACAGGCATCCCCCCGTGAAAAAGAACGATCGAACGAACGGTGAAACGGACAGCTGCGGGGATATGGAGTTTCGTGCCGGAATCGTTATGCAGACGCGATTGCCAGCGGTGTAAAATGCCGCGAGTGACCTTTTTACACGTAACGAAAAACCATCTGATGCGACCGAAAACTTGCTGTTTGTGCTCAATCTGCATCGCGGTCGTGGGCGTTTTCATCGCTAGCGTCTCGGGTTTTGCTGAGACTGCGACCTCGAACTCAGAGAAGCCGAACCCAGAATCGGCGGTCCGCGGATATCGCGTCCTTACCGAAAAACCGGTTTTGTCGAGCGATTTCACACAGGAAGTGTTCGACAACCTTTGGCAATGTTGGCCTGAGGCACTACGTCTGAAGGCAGAGACAGCGAGTGCTGAACAGCGTCGTGAAATGGCCTTTTCGCGTTACGGGCTCACCCCCAGACCCGAGGCTCCCGAAAAGCCGCTTCAATACGTGGTGGACGATGAGGGAAACTGGACCATGAACTGTTTCTCGTGTCACGGTGGATCTGTCTACGGAAAGCCGGTTGCAGGAGCTCCGAACAATCGCTTTGCCCTGCAAACGTTGACCGAAGAAATTCGCAAAACGAAATTTAAACTTGGCAAGCCTCTTTCTCGAATGGACGTCGGTTCATTGGTCATACCTCTGGGCACCACGAATGGCACGACCAACGCAGTGGTATTCGGCATAGGGCTGATGAGCCAACGCGATGAGGACCTGAATATCGTTGCGGCCACCCCGCAGAAGTTTGTGCATCACGACATGGACGCACCCGCCTGGTGGAACTTTCATAAAAAGCCGAACATTTACATCGATGGCTTTGCCCAGAAAGGACATCGCGGGCTAATGCAGTTCATGATGATTCCTGAAAATGGACGTGACTTCTTTATCAATCACGAGGACGACTTCCGTGATGTCTACGCTTATATCTCGTCGTTACGCCCGCCGCAGTATCCAGGCGAGATCGACGCAACGATGGCAGAGCAGGGGAGGGTAGTTTTTGAGCAGACGTGTGCCGAGTGCCATGGCACCTATGGCAGCACACCCACCTATCCCAATCGGCGAATCCCGATCAACGAGATAGGAACGGATCCCGTGCGATTGACCGCCTTGGGAGTAAATGGGCGGAAAAAATATGCTCGGAGTTGGTTCGCTCACGCCAACGAGGATGGGGAACAGACTACGGTCGTGGATCCCGATGGGTACGTTGCTCCTGCACTCGATGGAATATGGGCATCAGCACCTTACTTCCATAATGGCAGTGTTCCAACTCTTTGGCACCTGCTCAATCCGTCGAAGCGGCCGGACGTTTGGCGGCCTATAAGCGAGGAGTTCGATAATGAGAAAGTTGGCCTGACCACTAAAGTTGAGCTGAAAGTACCATTCACAGAGCTTGATGCCGCTATTCGCCGCAGCTACTTCGACACAAGCCGATTTGGAAAGAGCAATTCCGGTCACGATTACCCCGCGGAATTGACCGACACGGAAAGACGAGCTGTGCTGGAATATTTAAAGACGCTCTAGCGTTTCGCAGGCCACAACGTTGCCGCAATCAACCTGATTGAAGCGTTCAAAGAACTTCACGCGGTAGTCCACTGTGGGGCTGGACACAGAGATGGTCTTGTCGATCAAAAACAATCTCGACACCATCCACCCCAAAGTCATTGATCACAGCCCTGTCCTGATCGGGACTGTCCCTATTGGGGCCAGCCAGCTCGACAAGATGATTAAGGGACCAGGTGGTAACATCGGGGACGTGAACACCCAGCACTTCCACAACACGGTTGAAGACCAAACCCATTAAGGTGCTACCGCCAAGACCACCCACTGCGGCGCAAAGCTAACGCTTCCTTACCGCGAAAGAACGTCTTGGCTGCCCAACGAAGAACACGGCTAAACGGTTGTGAGCATTTACGAAATTTCAACAGATGCCGCGGACATCGCCCACGGTCGCACAGCAACAAGGTCGCACTTCGACCTGAAAGCACAACAACGTGGACGGCTAGCGGTAGCTTGACCGTTACAGTGCAGCTCTTTTTTCAGCAACAACTTCGATCAAGAATCTGATTTTTCTTCGGGATCGTCACTGCTACTCTCGTCAGACAGTTCGTTGCTATCTGTTGCCTTAACATCAGAAACGCTGCCCCCTGAAAAACTGTCATCCTCAGTCATGTACTCAGTCGCATCCTCGTCCTCAGACAAGGTCTCATCGGCAGGATGCAAAGCGTCGGTTCCGTCAGTGTTCAACAACAATCCTGAACCTCCACTGCCAACCAGCAACCCCGTCCCACGAAAAGCCCAAAGGAAGTAAATCGCACCCACCAGCATCAGACCACTGCAGAAGTAGAACATCTTGTATTCTACGCCCGCGTATGCAGGGCCCAGCACTAAAACGACGAGCGACGCGAGCGTTAAGAACATGAATGAAACACCGTTGGCAGTTCCGAGAAACCGCCCGCGCTCCCCTTCGGGCGACAAACTCTGCAAGAGTGCTTGCAACGGCACGATATAGAAGCCTGCTGAAAAACCAGCGCAAAAAATGAAGAAGGATACGCTCGAAAACAACACTTCGTAGTACTTGGCCTTCATTCCCAAAACTGGAGGCGTAACGAATGCCAGTAAAAAGAAGAACACGATCAGCCCCAATGCTCCTAGTGGAATCAAACGCGGCATGATCCTGTGACCAGAAATAAAACCAGCAACACCACAACCAAGTCCGATGGCAATCCCAAGGACCCCCATCAGCACGCTGGTATTTTGGCGAGTAACATCCATGATCTCCGTGTATTCAGGCACAATCAATAAGGCGATTCCAGCTAGAAGATAGAAGTACCCCCATGCCATCATGACCATCAACAAGCGAGTTTTGGACATCTCCTTGATGGTTTCGATATAAGTACTGAAAGGATTGAATTCAAATTTCAGTTGTGGGTTACCTTTTGGTAGCGGCGTAAGCAATAGCGATGCCAGCCACCCCAAAACCGCCACAAGTACAAGAGCAATCATTGGCAAAGACCGCTCACCAAAGGGATTCAATACTGCCAGCTTGTATTTATCTATTTGCGATTGAGGTACCAGTGCATCTTTAGCCCTTTCCGCAGGCTCGCGATACTGGGAAACATCAAGCACTTCACCTTCTTCACCGCCAGATTTCCCCTGCCTCATCGTGGCATCCTCAAACCCGATGTCTTTGAGAATCGCAACTTTTTCTTCACCCTCACGCAAGGTGGGCACATCATACGAGAGTGCAAATTCATCCATCCCGTTGTTAACTTGCCGGTAGGCCAACGCTGGGTCACGATGCGGAAGCGGGCAGTACGCATCACTTACCATTCCTGCAAGCAATGTGCCGATGATCACCGACAAATTGGTCAGCATATTGATGCTACCGTTGGCGCGGCTGAGATCCGACTCGTCAACCAACTCCGCGATCATGCCGTACTTGGCTGGGCCAAAAAAGGCGCTTTGGCAAGTCAATGCGATAAGCGCAAACAAAGTCACCCACAGGTTTTGCACATAAAAACCATATCCGGCAATCAAAACAATCGGAATCTCAACACTCTTGACCCACCAAGTAACTGTTCGCTTGGAGTACCGATCTGAAACCTGACCAGCGAAACCGGAAAGCAAGATAAAAGGGACAGTGAAACAGAAAGTCACAATGCTTGGTCCTGACTCCCCAAAGACTCCGACCCATGCACCATTGATGACCATAAAGATGAGCACAGCCTTCAAAATATTGTCATTCATAGCTCCAAAAAACTGGGCCATGACAAGGCTGAAAAAACCTCGCTTGAAAAGATTACTTTTCACAATACGTCGATCCCACGGTGCTTTGGTAGAACTACAGAAGGCCCCTAGACGCCTTTACGACAACTCGATTGCGCATCATATCTAAAAAGAACGCAAACACTAACAACAATTATCAACCCCTGATCGCTGTACTGAAGCTTCCTGAACCAGCAGATCGGCATCCTGACGAAGCACGCGAACGCTCTTCACCGAGTCTCAACCACGCCTCAACCGAGTCTCAACCACGCCTCAACCGAGTCTCAAGCACACCTCAACCACGTCGATAACGATCAATCGCCTCGGGCAGAGGATAACGGGTTACATCGCCATCATGTTCGCTGGCTGCAATTTCGTGCAGTCGCAAATAACCTCGGGTGACAAGGCTGACGCGATTTTCAACAAATTCAGCGTCGAGATTTTCAGCCCCAAAATCACCTTCCACAGCAATACGCTCAAAACCATCGCATCGAATGAATTGTGACAGAACGGGATTGCAACGTAGATGACGTTCGGGGCTTGTGTGGAGGGTTTCCGGATCCAACTCTCCAATCACAAACCGAAGGTAAAGATCACTGTCAATGATCGAAGTCACATCAAGACCGCACACTTCACAGCGATATCCCTCATCGCACTTCGCCATTAAGATGCTCCCAATGATGCAACGAGTGAGGCACAGATATCCACCGTGGTGACCTCACTGCTGGTCACGATAATCCCAACACATCAAACATGCTGTAGAGGCCATTAGGTTTACCCTGCAGCCATCGAGCCGCTGCAAGCGCACCTGATGCGTAACAGTCTCGGTTGCTTGCTGCTACGTTCAACTCGATCCGCTCACCCATCATTCCAAAGACGATCGTGTGTTCTCCCGGGTTGTCGCCCACGCGAACCGCGTGATAGCCGATCTCATTCCGTGATCTCTCGCCTGTCTCACCCTCACGACCCTGCACATGGCTTACATCCCCATCCATTTTTTCAGCGATCAATTCCCCAAACCGAAGAGCTGTACCACTAGGTGCGTCTGCCTTGAAACGATGATGTCGCTCGATAATTTCA
>PAUV01000043.1 GCA_002712845.1 Rhodopirellula sp.
TGTTCAATCTGCAATCGAGGGTCCTGCTGATCCCACTAATCCTGCATCACTGTTGCAGGGACATGCGAGACTGACATTTGTGCTCGATCCCGAGTCTGCCAGTGAATTGAGCCTTTGATCTCGACTTGGGTGACGGATTTGCTGCGTCACAGGCACACGGGAACTTCGCTCAATCGCTTCTTCTAAGCGATGATGGGCTCAATCACTCGCGCCGGCTCAACGCCAGTCAACTTCATGTCCAATCCTTGGAATTTGTGTGTGAAGTTGTGATGATTGATCCCCAGTTGGTGCAACATTGTGGCGTGCATGTCTCGCACATGGACGACATCGTCCACAGCGTGGTAGCCAAGATCATCGGTGGCTCCGTAACTTTGTCCGGGTTTAATTCCTCCCCCGGCCATCCACATTGAGAATCCCTTGATGTGGTGGTCACGACCAGCACCACCTTTGCCCTGAAACATCGGTGTTCGGCCGAACTCACCGCCCCAAATGATTAGCGTATCTTTCAGCATGTCACGCTGTTTCAGATCGGTCAGCAGGGCCCACGTCGCGCGATCTGTCAATCCGCAACAAATATCCATGTACTTCTCAAGCCCACCATGGTGGTCCCAACCACGATGATAAAGTTGGATGAAACGAACACCACGTTCGGCAAGACGCCTCGCAAGCAGGCAGTTTGAGGCGTACGACCCATCGCCGGGTTTTCCGCCGTACATGTCCAAAATGTGCTGCGGTTCATCCGACACATCTGCCAGGTCAGGCACCGATGTTTGCATCCGGAAAGCCATTTCATAATTTGCCAAGCGAGTCTCAACTTCCGGATCACCTGTCGATTTCAGCCGATGTTGATTGAGTTGACCAATGGTTTCAATCAAACGTTGTTGCTGCCGACCTTGGACTCCCTCTGGTGCATCGACATAGTTCACAGGTTGTCCACTACCGCTAAATTCCACACCCTGATAGCGGCTTGGAAGAAATCCTGCTGACCATTGTCGCGATGCAATAGGCTGTGGGTTACGACCACCCACACTCGTGAGCACCACAAAGCCAGGTAAGTTTTCGCTTTCGCTGCCCAAGCCGTAGGTGACCCATGATCCCATCGAAGGTCTTCCACTGATTGCAGTGCCTGTATTCATGAAGGTATGTGCAGGATCATGATTGATCTGCTCGGTGACCATCGATCGAATGATACAGATATCATCAGCCATTTTTTGGTGGAAAGGCAGATAGTCACTGATGAGTTGGCCTGACTGTCCATGCTTGGCGAACTTGGTCAAGTGTCCCTGACATTTCAATTCCTTTCCCTGTAGTTGGGCAATAGGTTGTCCCGCGGTATACGACGCTGGCATGGGTTGACCGTTGAGTCTGTCCAGTTCCGGCTTGTAATCGAAGGTTTCGAGGTGAGATGGCCCACCGGCCATGCACAAAAAGATGACGCGTTTGGCTTTCGCAAGATGATGCGGCACGTCAATTCGAGCACCCGCGTTGACCTTGTTGGCAGCCTGTGATTCGGTTGCCAGCATGGATGCCAACGCAGCGCTGCCAACAGCGACTCCATTGTGGGAGAGGAAAGTTCGCCGATTGAGTGGATTTGAATGCTGTTTCATGGGGATGGCTTTACAGCGGTTTTGGAATGCGATCGCAGTGGTGTTTGTGCTCAACGTCTAGTAACGGGTGACCGTTTCCTGCAGATTTAGGAGAGCACGGGTGAGAGTCGTCCACGCAGCAAGTTGTTGCGGGTTCACTGATTCAATATCAATGTTCTTGTCGATAGTATCCAGCAACTTAACGGCATCTTCAGGCTGGGAACCGTAATGCTTGATTTCGGATTCCAGCAACTTGCTGAGTGCTGCCAGTTCAAACGTATCAGGTTGTCGAGAGACAGTTAACTCAAACGCTCTTTTGATCTTAGCCCCTGAGTCTTCTTCTTCGACTTTTAGCAGAGCAGCAGCAAACGCCACTGCAGCATCGATCATGGCAGGATCATTCAGCATGACCAACGCTTCCAACGGAGTATTGGATCGTGCTCGTTGTGCCGTGCACTCCTCACGACTCGGAGCGTCGAGAGCTTTGAGCATTGGATGCAAAAATTGCCTCTGCCAATGAACGTAAACACCGCGTTGATATTGGCGTTGATCCAGATGTGGGGCGTAGACACGCTTTGGAAAGTTCAGGTGACGATAATAGCCCGCGGGCTGACTCGGTTTGACGCTGGAACCACCAACGGTACGTACCAGCAGATCGCTCACGGACAGTACATTGTCACGAACCATTTCGGCTGGAAGTCGGTAGCGAGCTTGCCGTCCAAACCATTGGTTGTACGGATCTTCCCGGAGTTGTGTGTTTGTTGTGTCTGACGCCTGCTGATAGCTGCGCGATAGTACAAGGCGGCGCATCATCCGTTTGATACTCCAGTCATCATCGATGAAATCGAGAGCAAGCTGATCCAGCATTTCCGGATGATTTGGTGGTTGCCCCTGCCCACCAAAGTCACCGAGCGATGGGGAGATGCCGCGACCGAAAAGTAGATACCAAAAGCGATTCACAAAGACCCTCGCAGTCAGGCCCCCGATGCCGTTGTCTACATCGACAATCCAGTTTGCAAGATCGAGACGCGTAGCACGGTTTCCATCCGTGTCGAGTGTTCCAAGAAATTCAGGTATNGCTGGATCTACGATGGGTCCGCTGTCATCGAGCCAATTTCCTCGTGGCAATACCCGGATCTCTCGTGGAGTTAGTGACTGGGTGACCATCGTGAGTCGATTCGATGCTTTGAGTTGTTTTAACTGTTCCTGGTAAGCGGCAATCTGACTGTTGATGGTGCCTGCCTGCGATGGATCTCCCTCTTCAAGTTTGTTTTGCAGCGTTTTGAGCTGTGATTCAATTTCTGCAGAAAGTTCGCGTTGCCATCGGCTTCCTACGGANATTTCAGGTGGTCGTTTGGTGGGTAGNGAATTGGTGCCCACTTTGAAATGTTGCTGCTCATCNATGTCTGCAAAGAANGCGACCATCGAATAGAAGTCTTTGGTTGAATACGGGTCATACTTGTGGTCGTGGCATTGGGCACAACCCACAGTGGCTCCCATCCATACGGCTGACACATTGCGAATGCGATCCGCAGCGTAAATGGCAAGATATTCTTTGGGTTGCAGTCCCCCTTCATGGGTCGTTTGCAACAGTCGGTTGTATCCGGTCGCGATCTGTTGAGCGGGCGTGGGGTCTTNGACNAGATCNCCTGCGAGTTGCTGTCGNGTGAATTCATCCAGCGGCAAGTCGTCATTGAAACTGTCGATGACNTAGTCGCGATATGGCGAAATNTTGTGGTCTTGATCGCCGTGATAGCCGACCGTGTCTGCNTAGCGAACNAGATCCAGCCAGTAGGTTGCCATGCGTTCCCCGTAGGCGGGCGAAGCGAGAAGACGATCGACAGCTTTCTGATATGCCAAGGGGCTGGTGTCGCCAACGAATGCTTCGATCTGTTGTTGTGTCGGTGGAAGACCGGTCAGATCAAATGTGACTCGGCGAATCAAGGTGTGGCGTGGGCTATCCGGTGAGGTTTGCAACAGTGTTTTTGGTAGTTTCGCCAAAATATGATCATCAACTGGATCACGGGCCCATGCACTGTTAGTTCTCGGTGTAGGTTTTGGCTTGGGGGCTACATACGACCAGTGCGGTTCATAAACCGCACCTTCGTCCACCCAGCGTTTCAAGCGATCGATCTGCTTTTGGCTAAGACGCTTCCCAGATTCAGGAGGGGGCATCAATTCGTCGGGATCGCTTGACGTAATTCTTGCGATCAATTCACTCGCACTGGCGTTACCAGGTTCAATCGCGTCCTGCTTTGCAGACTCTTCTCTATCCAGTCTCAGGTCAGCTTCGCGATGCTCAGCGTCGGGGCCATGACAGAAAAAACAGGTGTCCGAAAGAATTGGACGAATATCGCGATTGAACGATAGCTCATCATCAGCATGGGCGGTCGTACTGGTCACAAACAGAACCAGAGTGATGATGAGGGTGACAAAACCGCGCATGTAATTTTTTCGTCGAGAGAATGAGAAGATTGGAACCCACTATCAGTTTAACCGCTGAAGTTCAAAGACAACTACACAATCGTGAAAGGAGAAGACTGCAGTGATGTGCTTGAGGCGAGGTTTCGATGATCAGGTTTGACTGGCAGGTCTCGATATCTTCTAAGTCTCCGTAATTGTGTCTCTGCCGTCTTGTAGCTATCGCGTAAAAAATTGTACATTTGCCGCATGANCGAAGAAATTAATAACCCGCAGGNATGGCAGGATCAATTTTTCAAGCAACTGGCGCGTCCTCGAACGCTGTTGGACCTTTTTGATTTTATTCCCGGCGTCTATATGTACATCAAGGACGTTGAAAGTCGTTTTGTACGAGCCAATCGTGTTGTTTGTGATGTGGTGGGAGTTGCGCATCCGGATGAATTGATCGGGCACACTGATTTTGACTTTTTTCCACCAGCGATAGCGGCGCAATATGTTGCCGAGGATCAACGCGTGATCATGGCAAGAGAATCACTGTCTGATCAGGTTTGGATGGTACCGGGTAAAAACGGGGTCCCCCGGTTATATCTGTGCAGCAAAATCCCGCTTCTGGACCGTGAAGAAAAGGTGGTCGGGATTGCGGGTGTGAAACGTCCTTATGAGTACTCCGCGGATGATTCAGCAGGCTACAGCCGTCTCGTTCGTGTCATTTCTTTCATCATTGATAATCATGCAANCTACATCGAAGTCAAAGACATGGCGGAACATGTCCACTTATCAGTGAGTCAGTTGCAGCGCGAGTTTTCCCAGAACTTTGGTATTAGTCCGAGCCGTTACTTGCGTGAGGTGCGAGTGGGGATGGTCAGGCATTTGTTGGAGAGCAGTGATCTAAGTTTGACACAGATTGTCAGCGAGTGCGGTTTTTATGATCAGAGCCATCTGACGCGTCATTTCAAAGCTTCGACTGGGCTTACGCCATTGAAGTATCGCCAGCGTTTTCGGGCACTGTAACAGTGACTTCAATTTGCTTGATTTGGTAAGGCGGGTTTGGTGCAGCGATAAACGAAGGCCGGAGGCAGATTCAGCCATACGCTGGGGCTTCGTTCTACGTTTGCAAATGTATTTCTCAAGCGTCGGCTGAAGCGGGCACCAGCGGGTAACACAACGCCCTGCCAATACGCGAAAGTTGCGAATTGAGCCTCGGGTGCCAGTACACCCAGCATGGCATCGATGATGTCAGTTTGGAGCGATTCGGGAAATGAAGCCCACGGTAGGCCGCAGATCACAGCGTCAATTTTCTCAATTGATTCTTGTTGGCAGAGTTCGGCAATGTTGGTGACGCTATCGTTGTATACCGTGACATTGGGGCAGCGTTTTCGGGTCACCTCGGCCATTTCAGCTGACCGCTCGACCGCAAAAAATGTACTCTCCGGGTGAAGTTTTTCGCTGATTGCTTGCGTGAATACACCTGTCCCCGGGCCAAATTCGACGACGTTACGGATTTCATTCCAGTCAAACCAGTCAACCATCATGCGAACCAAGCCGCTACTGCTGGGTGCGATTGCGCCCACTTGTCCGGGATTTCGGAGGAAGTTCTTCAGGAAGGTACTATTTTCGCCCATCTAAGCAGGTTCCAGCTGTACGGACTCGCCGTCAAATCAGAATTCACGAACCACAGGGTATCGGATTGTGACCGGAACGTGAGGTACCATGTAACGATGCAAATACCTAATCAAGGAAATCGCCGAAGTGTCGGCGCTAATATGACACCGATGATCGATGTCGTTTTTCTGTTGATCATTTTTTTTCTGGTGTCTAGTCACTTGGCACGGCAGGAGAATCGGCTTCCGCTGGAATTGCCGGTTGCCTCAACATTTGATCCCGTAGATCCTGACAAAGCGCCCTTGACGATCAGTGTGGATCAGCAAGCCCGATGGCTGGTTTCCGGTGATGTCGTTGTTTTGTCCAGCGTGCGGGCAATCCTGTCGGACCTGAAGGCCAGTCAGGGTTCCGATGCTGCGATTCGGATTCGTACCGATGGTGCGGTCGAATATAAGCAGGTCGAGCCACTGCTACGCGAAGCAGCTTTGGCTGGAATCACGGACGCTGCGATTGCTGTTCGTGAGGAGGCTGGACTATGAAACTGCCAAAAACTTCCAATGACGATTCGTTGGAATTGAAAATGACACCCATGATAGACGTCGTCTTTCTGTTGCTGGTGTTCTTTGTTTGGACCAGCAGTTTCGAATTGCCAGAGTTTGATCTGCCTGGCTCTCTCGCGGAATTACCAATGGGAGCCGCAGAAGCGTCTACTGACACACTACCGGTTGAGAAGTTTGACGAGATTGTCATCCGGCTCCTGTGGCAGGTCGAGGGAACCCAAATCATGTTGAACGGCCAGCCGTTAGATCGTATGAGTGATATTCAGGATCGCCTGACCGAAATCACTTCGTTGGGTGTGCAACCACCTGTGATCGTCGATCCTGACGAAAAAGTGACCATGGCTTTTGCTGTTCAGGCCTATGATGCCGCACGTGCCGCGGGGATAGATCGAGTGCTATTTGCTGCCAAGCCGGAGTAACCATGATTCGTGTTCTACAAATCATCCTACTTCTCATGGTACTTGTCTGTCTTGAAGAGAGCGTTCAGCAAACAGTTGCTGCTGGCCCTGCCATCAAAAATGTTGGACGGCTGACTCAAGATCGGGATGAGGATCTGATTCAAGCTTTGTTGGAACGTGGACGTTTTGATGAAGCTCTCGCGCTTTGCCGTTTACGCTCTTCTGATTTGGCACTGCAAGGCGATGCTGCTGCCAAGTGGCGGGTGAGAGAATCAAAAATATTGACAGCCAGACAGATGGGACGCGATACGTTTGGTAGTGATGAGTTGGCAGAAGTACAGCGTCCAATCAGTGATTTGTTGCGTTCTTATCCGACTCATCCACGTCAGTTATTTCTGAAATCGCAGTTGTTAGATAGCGAAAAGTCGTTCGCTCTTCACAGTGTGCTGCGTGCTGCAGTGTCTTCTCGCAACGACCAAATACAGGAACTGGCTACGAGGCGGTTGCTGACGGCGATGTCCCATTTGTCAAGCTTGGTTGATGAAGTTCAGCAGAAACGGTCCGCACTTGAATCAGACCGCACTGTTGCAAGTCGGGGAATGATTGCTGACCTGCGCCGTCTTGGCCAACAATTGCAAATCGATGCAGTGTCGATTGCACTTGTTCAAACTGATTTGTTTCCAAGCGGTAGTGCTGATCGCATCGCAGCGGCAACGAAGGCGGAGCAGGTAGCCAATGACGCGATTACACGTTTGCCTGCGGGGACTGATGCGAGAAAAGAAGTCGAGCGATTGCGAGTGGAAGCGGTTTTTCGAGCAGCTCAATATGATCGTTGCGATGCTTTGTTGACGGCGCTGCTCCCGCAATTTGCAGGTTCGCTACCTCCCAAATTACAAGCCCTTAGGGTGCGACTAGGTATCGCTCAGGGCCAGATGGCGAAGGCGAGTAAATTGTTGAACGATTTTTTTGGAGATGCTCCGGAGGCAGCACCTAGTGGTCTATCCATGGACTTGGCGAGACTCGAGTTCCTGTTGGTCGCCAATGCGGGGCGTCGGGTCGGTGATTGGTTGGAAGCGATTCAACGCCGTGGAGGAGCATACGCGAGGCGTCGAGCCGATGCGGTTTCTCTGTCGCATTTGAATTCCACCGGCCAATCAAAATCCACCGTTGATCCCTCTGTGGTTGCTGCTCAGGGTCAGGATTGGTTGCGTCGTGGTGATCCCAGCCGTGCTGGCGATCTGTTGGCCGCCGCCGCGGCAGCTGAACCAGACCCCGATCGGGCGATGAGTCGAGTTGCTGAAGCAGCCGCAGCGTTGATGGCGGCAAAACGTATGAATGATGCAATTGATTTGATGCAAGACGTATCGCTGGCGAAATCTACTGCAGAGAAAGCATCCGCAACACATCTTCAGGCAGCCATCCTGCTGGCGAGGGTTGATCCGTCTGATCCGGCAACCGTGAAACGCCTTGAATTGATGCTCCGAATGAACTTGCAGCGGTGGTCAGACAGCGCGAGTTCAGGATCCATTCGTACTTGGTTGAATAAAATTCTTACTTCACAGCGACGCTATCTGGAGGCTGCAGAAATTGTATCGGATGTTAACCCCGTAACGATTAATACTGAACTGTCACAATCCATTGCAAATGCGTGGTTGTTGGTGTTGGAAAAAAGTGGTTTTGATACCGCTGATGCGTCGGTGCCCAAGAAAGTTGACCGGCGGCAAGCGGCGGGTAGCTTTCAAGCCGCGATGAAGAAACTGATCAGCAATGATGCGATGCGCTCACGATATCGTCTTGTCTCGGTCTTGCACCTGGATCGACTGGAGCTTGGTGATCTCAAGCCGCTGGGGGCAAATGCTTTTCCTGACGATGCATTCATTGACTCTTTCATCAATTTTCGCCGGAGTGGAGTAATGCCGGCAGAGTCACCGCCTTTGGTTCTGCTGCCGCAGATAGAGCAGCGTTTGATGGCGGATGCACGCACTGACCCGTCACTGCGTCAGAAAACTGTGGCTTTATTGGCTAAGTGGCTGGGTTCAGAAGCAGTGTCCATGGAGTCAGCGGAACGTTGTTTGTGGGACAGCGATGTTGAAAAGGCTATCAAGCTGTTGGAGGAGGTTCAGAAGACATCCGCAGATCCTCGGCAGTCGATACAGCAGGCCGCTACGATGCTGGGATTGAGTGACAATACAAAAGCACAGCAAGCAGCAGTTGCGTTGTGGGACGAGCTGGCATCCGGTTTGCCGCAAGGTCAACGCGTATGGCACGAAGCGAAATTAGCGGCAATCCGCTTGTTGCAAACAATGGGTGACCAGCAAGAGGCATATCGCCGTGCGAAGTTTATCTTGCTCACACACGGGACGATCGATGACGCCCTGCGGAGTCAGTACCAGTCCGTAAAAAAACCTTGAGCGGTCGCCGCGCTACCAACGGCTTCAAGATTGAGAGATTCGCAGTTCAGTGATTGACATGGTTTGGATGAAGAGATGACGGGAATACCAGAAAATACTGATCCGTGGGCATCAGTTTCTTGGAAGCGTTTTGTTGTCTTACGACATGATGTCGGTCCCAGTTTCGAACGGACGACGGAGACACATTTGGATTGGATGTTTGCGACAGGTGACGCTTTGGGCACTTGGTCGACGGAATTGATCGCTGACTTCGAAAATTCGGTTGCAATGCGTTGCCTGAAGTTGGCTGATCATCGTTTGGTCTATCTTGACCGTGAGGGTGATCTTGGTGGGGGGCGAGGTAGTGTCCGGAGAATGCTTGTTGGCGAGTACACGCAACTAACAAGTGCCTTGGCTGAAGTGACTTTCAAAGCAGCATTGCGTTGGCGGATAGACTCCGATGTTCGACGTGGGCTGCTCGAGATCGTTCAACGGCGGGAAGACAACGTTTCGGACGCAGAACCGATATTGGAATTACGTTTATCACTATGTCGATAAGTGACAAACTGGTGGACAGGACTTCGAGGTTCGTAACAGTCTTCTGCTTTGGTCCCGGTATGGCCCGAAAGAATAATGGCTCCNTCGATCATTTGGATTGATTCAATNATGACAGGACTGTAAGNGTATCCGGCGTGTTCACTTGGAACTTGAACAAGCGCNGTGGGGCCTGNTTCTGTGAGGTCCCAGCGAATCTGAACTCCTCCCTTGGCGGCCTCTGTACTGACACCATCAACAAANTGGCTGATTGGCAGGGANATAGCGCCGGCTTTTAGCTCGCGAATGTGGACGGCTAATAGATTGGGTTCTTCNGNGAGTTCCACATGCAATTCGCAGGAAATGACAGTGTCAAGCCTTGCGTCGGTGTAGCGTGCAGCAGCCAATAGATGATCTTGCTGGATGCTAATTCTTGGATCTCTCGCACCTGCAGTTTGCAGTTGCTTAAATTTCAAAGGCAGTTGATTGATTAGCCAGGCATTGATGTCGTCTTCACTGAAGCTTGCTTCCCATGAGCCTGGTTTGGAGGCATCCTGTTGCAACTTGGCAACATTGGCCTCGAGCTTGTGGCTTCCTGCTTCCGTGTCAGGATGGCTGAGTTGTGTTGCCTGTTGATAGAACNCTGGCACGACCCGAGNCTGCCGGAATAGCCACCAGCCAGTGAGTGAGGTAAGGAAAAGNATCGTNAATACGGTGATTCCAATTCGCTTGACCCATCGGACCATGGCTAGTTCCATATTTGGTGGCAAGANTTAAAAACGTAGAGGTCGGGGGATCCAATCTCGGATGCGCTCAGCGATCCCGGGTGTCTCTTCTTTTTCCACTTCTATTTCNGTTGTCTTTGGTTCGGTGTCTTTCAANGGATCAAGTTTCAGCAGGTATCGTGCCCACCCGTTCTGCAATAATCGGCCGGCCGGCGCGAGGTTGCTCTTCTGCAGACCTTGCACGGCAAGGAAAGCTCCGCTTTGTAATTCATCTCTTTCGCCAACGGTGGGGAACTGATCATGAAGCCTGATGTCGTCAATCCAGATTCGCCCGCTTGAAAGGTTGTCGATGGTGAGACGCAGTGAGTGCATGTTGGCGGCGTCGATATTGAGTGCTTCGAGTTGTACTTCCCGGTTTCCCCACTGGCCATTTTTAGGAATTTCAAACTCATTGGAATATCGGACAGGNTTTCCATNCTCNGTCGCTTCAAGAGAGATTCGCAAGCGGTGGATGCCAANATTTGTACTCGCTTCGGCACGACACGCCAGCGAGACCGCAAGTCGACCTGTTTCCGGCGGTGTGATGGTCTCACTGACCAGCCAAGTTCGTGCTGTGGTATTGGTTTCAGTGGTGAGCAAGATNGAATGCTTGCCTTCAAAGGGTTGGGTATCATCGGTTCGGACGCAGCCTGCAGGATGTTGTGCATGCAACCAACCTACCAGTCCCAAGTCGCCTGCTTTTTCGAATCCNCCGTTATTCAAGGCNTCGTAAGATTCNAAGTCGAACAGAATTCCAATTCGTTGTGCGACTAATGTTACTTTTCGTTTGATTTCTGCCAGTGCTGCGGATCCACCGCTGAGTCGCGTACGGCATGAAGTGATTTTGATGTCACCCACGGGTTGGCTTGATCGAAGCAGAATTAAACGCCCTTCTGCAACTTGTACTCGTGCACGGTTTCCATTCAGTTTTTCAATTTGTATGTCTTCTGCCTTTCCACCGACAGCTTTCCACTCAACTTCTTGACTGGTTTCAATGTCAATTTCGTTTGTCCATGGCGTCAGGCATAGGCACGCAAGGTGCAGGAAACCATCTTTGTGTACGCTTCTCACGCGAACAGTGTTCTGGGCTCTGCTTTCAACGTCGACGGATTGCATGCCCGTTCGCGGCAAGGTCCGAAACGATTGCAGTAGGATATCGAGTTGAGGCCGTAAAACGCGACCATCGATCGGAAGTTGGACCACAAGGTCAGAGGGATCAAGTCGATCAATCAGATGGCAAGTGTCTTCTAGTAACTGTGTTTGATTCTGAACGATGGCAGTGTCGGCGAGTTGTAATTTCGTGTTGAAGTAAACGNTTGAAGCCACTGCACCTTCTTTGGATGGCACAGGGACACGTANGGCTTTGCGTACAAATAANCGAGGGTCGGTATAACCATGTGTGTTTCCAAAACCTACTGGAAATCCATNTGCTGGCTTGTATGCCANGGTATCCATATCNGCAGTTTTGGGTTGTGCAGTTCGATTGGCAGTTGAATCAAATTTCAGGTTGAGGGTTGTTTGTGGTTCACCCTGCTGCAGTNNTCGGAAGCATTGATTGGTCGCTTGACGCACCCAGTCTTTGTAAGTCTCGCGTCCCTCTTCTTGCGACCATGCACGTAATTGTTCAGTCGCGACAGTCACGTTGAGCGATCGAGCGAAGGTGGCCAGGGTGGCGTCACTATCAAACATCTGCTCAATGGGTTGCAGATGGCTTCCCTCGCCACAGTCGATCGTGATTCCTGCGAAATGGTCTGATTGTCCACATTGGGATACTAGTTCAGCGAGGAGTTCTTGAAGACTCTCCTGCACAAGCGGATGCAACAAATTGTACTGAAATGCGTTTCCCTGCTGACTCCTTGTCAGTTGTTGAATAAGTGCTGGACGCTGCAGAAGAGCCTTTTCGACAGGTAGCAGCATGAAGTCAGGATCAAGACACACGTGCGCCTTGAGATCTTGGTGTGCCATTAAAGTGATGGTCGTTGCTAGGTGACTGGTGCTTGCCCGCGCGGAGTTCGCGATTGGCAACATGCTTCGTGTCGGGAAGAGCGTATTGCCGCCGGAGTTTGCGGGCAACATGATTCCGTTCATCCCAGTAGCTCTGGCGAGATCGCAAAGCCGGTTCAGCGATACCCAGAGGTCAAAGGCGTTGATGGTTCGCACATCAAAATCATCTAATGAATATCTTTGTGGCACATCCTTGGACAGCGANTCCACCCAGCTGATATCGTTGACTTGAAGGATGGTGTTTCGTGCATGGGGTAATGAAGCAAGTTCATTTTCGTCAGCACGAGGTGGAATGAGATGTTGTGGACCGGCTTGAACTTCGATGGATTCCAGTTGCAAGATACCATCACCGAGATTAGTCAGCCAGATTTGATCATCTTTGGTCGGATAATGCACGAATGTGTAGGTTCGCCATTGCTCTTTCAGATCAATCGTTTTTGTGTCCGAAAGAATGAACGTGGTAGCCGGATGGTCNCGATTGTAAAGTCCACCCGCTTCAACCTGCAGTTGGATGTTCTGGGCTGCCGGTAACCGCAGTTTAATTTTGTGAGGTGTGCCAGGAATGAGTACCGGTAAGCTGGCCTGAAATGGTTNGTTAGTTGGCAGCAGGGATACTGTTTCACCAGAGTGCTGAGCTTGTTCAAGTTTAGTNTCAGGTACGGNTGAATTGACACCTGGGATNAAACGGGTGGTTGTTTTTGGTAACCACTGACCCACNGACCAATTTGACGCTGAGGGCCTGAGTGTTCCNGCAATCTGCCAGNNATCTNTCTCGGCCGGACNGCTGGTTCCNGGTTTGGACACCACAAAGAATGGACGCCCCATTTTTACTAGAGGTGCTTCGCGACCTCGCAGGCGTTCCCAAATACGGTCATCGTCCTTGGAAAGATGACAGCGTATCTCGTAAACCCCCGGTATTTCAGGAACTGACTCAGCAATGGGAATCGCGTCGCTGTTTCCAGCGGCATTAATGCTGATTGATTTCCGGTGTCGTACTACCGTTTTTTGGTTAGAGACCCGAACAATCGAGTAGTGGAAGGTCAGCACAGAAGACGCTTCGCGTGTCATGGAATTGACAGCGGCAGCCAACTCGAGAGGTTCATTGGGCTCGTAGACTGGGACTGCTTGCAGGCCGGTGAGTCGAATCTCATCATCCTCTGCCCNACGGATTGACCANCGAGAGCGTTGTTTGGCGGTCGTTGATGCTACGAATGGCGTGTCGGAGAGGAGAGTCTTTTTCTGTAACAGGTCCGCGAAGCTAATTTCACGTATGGGTTGAGCAATTCGAACTCCCTCTGGATTGCGTGGTTCGTCCAGTGATTCGATGACAATTCGTGTGTCGGGAGTGCCCTGTACTCTCAGGCGAACACGCACGGAATTGACTTGTGCGCGAGGGTGAAACGTCAGTTGAGTCGCGTCTTGACTCAGCGTGAAGGCTGCGACGGTTTTATCAGAGTCTGATTGATTCACAAGCTCATGAATCATGTACCGTTGATTCGAAGAGTCATCAAGCAATCTTAGCCGCAAGTGGCAGTACTGCGACTCCTCGACGGCCCAGTNAAAATCCAGAGCAATGTCGACGNTGTTGTTTCGTGACGTTTGCAGGTTAAACGCAGGATCACCTGTCGCCGTTCGCTCTCCCATGAATAGCAATATGAGAAAAGGGAGAAAAGCGAATTGCAAGCATGTGTTGGCGTATTTCCACCGCATTACCATGGCAGGTAATTTTGAGAGCAGACTTTTTGGGCGAAGACTTCCGTGTCCAGCCATTGATGAAATTCGAAGTGGTAAAAGTTGGCGCAGGCAAAAAGAGGGAACGCCCGACACTGACGCTTCCATGCATTCCGGACAGTAGCTAGATGGGCTTGCTGAGGTAAAGGTGGATTTGCGATTCCAAGCTACGGTTTCACGTTACGTTTCACGTGGTTCTTCACGTTCATTCGCTGTCCGCGGCTGGTTCGGTAGCTTCCCATGGATTGTTCCAACTNCTCCAGCTTTCAAGGTANGANGCATACGCCTCGCATGTCTCAGCTCTTTCCTCAATCCACTGTTTTGCAGCCTGTACCAACTTGATCTCTTCTTGCAGCGAGATTTTGCCCGTGAGTACTTGAGTCCGCAGAAAGACGAAATAAGTATCTAGAACATCGCAGCGGCAGTAGTCGCTGATGGCCATTTTATGACCTGCATCCCACTGTTCCTGGACCTTGTCTCCTGTGAGCCCCATCTTGCCGGGTTTTCCGAGCAACTGTGCGACGAGATTTAATCCACCATTGCACCGTGCGGCCCCATGATTGGTCAGCACATCCTGTAGATCGAGGTGCGCAGTCGAGTTGAATCGGTTTCTTGGTGATTTGTAGCCATCTGATCTGAACCATGCCGGCAAGGAGATGCCAAACCGAAATGCTGCAAGCTCCATCAACGGAATGTCGAATGATCGTCCATTGAATGTGACCCATTGTGGATTTTTATAGGCTTCCCACCCTCTCCAGAAATTTTCAGTGATTACGTGAGGCCGAAATTCGGGTTCATCAATGGATACGATATCGAGCAGTTGCAAATTGGGCGCGACTTTTGCGATCACGACTGCGATTGGTATCTGGAACGTGTGTGGAATGAAGGTTGTTCCGCGCTGTTCCATCAGTTCGTCCTGATAGGTAGCGATTGCTTCGCTGCTGCTGAGATTCTGATCGGGATAACGAACCTTTGAAATCAGGTCTCCATCAGCAATGCTCTCGACGTCAAATACGAGGTGTGCAACTTTCTCGCTCATCTTCTGCTTGCCCGGGATGTGTTAAAAACAGTTTCTGATTCAGTGACACAATGTATAACTTATCGGGTCTGTGTTCTAACGGAGCCGATTCAAACGCCCTCTTTCCCCGTTTTCTGCAAATCAACATGACTGCTGCCAGTGCCGATCGCGTTCAGATCAATCGTGAAAGACTTCTTCAACGTTTTTTGTCGTATGTGCAGGTGGGTACCTCGGCTGACCCAAGCAGTGGCGGCTATCCAAGTTCATCTGGTCAGTGGGATCTGGGCAAGTTGCTACTCGAGGAACTTCGGGCGTTGACTATCGAAGATGCGCGTCAGGATGAGCATGCTTTGGTTTGGGGAACGGTGCCCGCCAGCAATGGGGAGCAAGGACCGACGGTGGCACTGGTTGCCCATCTCGATACATCTCCCGAGGCACCTGGAGAAAATGTTCAACCTCGGGTGATTCAGTCCTATGAAGGTGGTGATATCACACTTCCCAGCGGGAATGTGATCGATGTTGCATCATGCCCTGCCCTGAAGTCCATGCTTGGCATGACCTTGGTCACCACGGACGGGAGCACTCTTCTGGGAGGTGATGACAAGGCTGGTGTTGCAATCATCATGGAATTGGTTGCAACGTTGGTTGAGAACCCACATTTGGTACATGGCCCCGTAAAAGTTCTGTTCACATGTGATGAAGAAATTGGTCGGGGAACAGATAAAATCGATTTGGAAAAGCTCAACGCGACCGTCGCGTACACACTGGATGGTGGCGGTGCCGGCGTGATAGATGAAGAGACATTCTCGGCCGATGCTGCAATCGTCCGCTTTGAGGGACACAATATTCATCCATCGATTGCGAAAGATCGGATGGTGAATGCGGTTAGAGCAGCTGCAGATTTTGTGGCGAAGTTGCCCAGAGAAACCTGTTCGCCTGAAACCACTCATGAGCGTGAGGGATTCATCCATCCGTACACACTCGAAGGTGGCGTAGGATCAGCGACGGTCGAGCTGATTTTGCGATCTTTTGAAACAGAAGATTTGAAGACCTATGCCGGGCAACTGCAGGAAACTGCAGACGCTGTGGTGCAGGCAATGCCTGGTTTGAAAGCTTATGTGGAAATTGTACGTCAGTATCGTAATCTGAGAGATGGTTTAGGTGATCTGCCCGAAGCTGTGACACTTGCAAAGCAGGCGTTTGAGAATCTTGGCGTTGAATACAAAAGTGAAAGTATTCGTGGTGGCACGGATGGCAGTCAATTGACTGAAAAGGGACTGCCGACTCCAAACCTGTCCAGTGGGCAACACAACATACACGCTGTTACTGAGTTTGCCTGTTTAGATGAAATGGCTGCAGCAGTGGAGCATCTGGTTGAACTGATGTCGCTGTGGAGTCAATACAGAAGTTGAATAGTATGCCGGTGATCGTACTGCGCTGTGGGCATGATGNATGCGCATCATGAATCGTTGCCAAGTTGATTCGTGTCCGAATTAGTCAGTCAGCATCGTGGCGTGGGACAACAGTAAGTTCATGCGAAGCCACCGTAATGGTTGCTTCAATGTTAGGGTGGCCAGGGATGGCGGCACCTGTNTGCACTTGNAGGTTCGCTGCCATCTCTGCAATACCTGCATGATGGGTGTGACCGCACAGTACGGTCACTTTGCAATCAGGTCTCAGGCTGCTGAATTCCATGAGTACGTTGCCAACCTGTCCAGCTACGAAAAAGGGCGCCCAATTGTCGTCCGTCGTCTTCCCCTCGTACCAACAAGCCTCTCGAAATGGAGGTGCATGGGTTAGTACGAGCACCTGATGAGTATCGGTTGGCAACTGGTCTAATTTGGTCCGCAAGCGTTTTGCTGACTCACGTCCAAGATCGTGCAGCTTTTGCTTCCAGGCAAATTGGCCGCACACTTTGAAATCGCCAATGCGTTCAAAGTCATTCAGATGGATCGTTGATTCTTCATAATTCCCGACCGTTCCGTCGGCCCACCCATCCTCGCCTACGAGGTAAGTACCTGCAGATATTGCCAGGGCAGAAAGATCTGTCAGGTAATGCAATTGGCCGGAAGAGCGGCATACATGGATTACCTTTTGCCGTGTGGCCTGGAAGGTGCTTCCATAGAAATCATGATTGCCCAAGACAAAATAGACGGGCAAGTTGATGTCGCTGGCGATGCGTTGCAACTGTGGCACAACGTCATCGCCTTCAGAGATATCGCCCGTAATCACCAAACCGTCGGCTTTTAGGGCGCTGATTGTCCGAACCCACTGTTCCCACGCATGTGTGGGAACAGAGTTCAGGTGCAAGTCGGTTGTCCAAACCAGACGCACAACTTAAGCCGTTGCAGAGATTCCGGCTGCTGCTGCCAATGCTTCCGCCTTGTCAGTCTGCTCCCAAGTGAAACCATCACCTTCGCGACCGAAATGACCGCCAGCTGTTGTTTGTCGGAATACAGGGCGGCGTAGTTCGAGGTGCTCAATGATTCCTCTAGGCGTCAGTGGGAAGTGTTCACGCACCAGTTCGCACAGTTTGGCATCATCGATCTTGCCAGTGCCTTCACTGTCGACATGTACGCTGACTGGTTCGGTAACACCAATTGCATAGGCGAGTTGTACTTCGCAACGTTCAGCCAGGCCAGCTGCAACGATGTTCTTGGCCACATAGCGCGCCATGTAAGCAGCTGAACGATCAACCTTGGTTGAGTCCTTGCCACTGAAAGCACCGCCACCGTGACGACCCCATCCACCGTAGGTGTCGACGATGATTTTTCGGCCGGTCAAACCACAGTCACCATGAGGGCCACCCACGACAAACTTACCGGTCGGGTTGATGTGATAATTGATATCACCTTTGTCCAGTTCGGCAGGCAGCGAAGGCTTGATCACATGCTCGGTGATGAATGACTTGATCTCTTCATTGGACACATCAGGGCTGTGTTGTGCGCTGACCACGACAGTGTCGATGCGAACAGGAGTGTTTCCTTCATATTCGACAGTGACTTGACTCTTATTGTCAGGACGCAACCAGTCAACTTCCTTGTTGAATCGCGCCTCTGTAATGCGATTGATGATGCGATGTGACAGAGCAATCGGTAACGGCATCAGTTCTGGGGTGTCTTTGCACGCGTAACCGAACATCAGCCCTTGGTCACCCGCTCCAATTTCTTTCCCAGCCGCATCATCGGAATCAACGCCTTGAGCGATGTCAGGACTTTGGGTGTCGAGCGATACCATGACTGCACAGGTATCGCCGCAGATGCCCATCTGGTCGTCGGTGTAGCCTACTTCATTGATGACTTCACGCACGACATCGGAGTAGCTGACTCGAGCTTTGGTTGAGATTTCACCTGCGATGACTGCCATGCCAGTGGTGACCATTGTTTCGCAGGCCACACGGCTATTGGGATCCTGCTCCAGCAAAGCATCAAGAATGCCATCGGAAATACGGTCCGCCAGTTTGTCAGGATGGCCCATGCTGACGGATTCACTAGTAAACAGATATCGAGCGTTGCTCACGACGGGATTCTCCGGGCTCAGCCACCACGGGGGTGGAATTGGTTTTTGAACTTTGTACCGCAATAAATTAGTTGCCAAACGGCCTTCTGAGAAGCGTCCTGATTGCATTGTGTGCCGACATCCGCGCACTTTTTGATGAAATGGGTTAGAACAATGGGTGCCATGAAACCGCTTGAAACCTCCTCGACGCCCACCATGAACGCTGAATTAGCGGAAATGGTACCTCCTGAACGGACGAGATCTGCCCTACTGATGTCGGTGATTCTGCATGTCATCCTGTTGACGGCTTTGGGGCTGATTTGGTCCCAAACGCCTCGGGGCACTGATGCCTCAGTGGATCGACCGGTTGGAATTGCCCTGGTGCACCGTCTGCCGGACCGTGATCGTTATCAGGAGATCAAGGAGGTTGTCGATCCCCAAAAGGAACTTACCGACGATATGGCAACGAGCTCGTCGGCCTCGTCGGCAGCACCACCTGCTGACTTGTCTCCACCGCTGGATTTGCCCGGGGTTTTGGAATCGATGCAGTCCACACCCCAGCCAGTTTCCGGTGATGGCCTGGCCGGCCAGAGTGACTTGTCGGGAGATGCATTCTCAAAGGGAACAGGAGTCCAGCGTTCCAGTGATTCGGCCGAGGCAACCACCATGGTCTTTGGAGTATCAGGGAGTGGTTCGCGGTTTGTTTATGTGTTTGATCGCTCCGATAGTATGAATGGGTTTGGCGGCAAGCCACTGAGGGCTGCTAAGTCTGAACTCATTCGCAGTCTGCGGACACTCACCGACCGCCAAAGCTTTCAGTTGATCTTTTACAACGACAAGCCAAAAGCCTTTCAGCTTTCAGGTGTTCCGGACCAGCTGTTTTCCGGAGAGAAATCGTATGTGAATCTTGCAGAGAACTATATCCGCTCGATTTCTGCTTTTGGTGGTACAGAGCATGAGTCAGCCTTGAAGATGGCTCTGCGTATGTCACCCGACGTCATATTCTTTTTAACCGATGCGAGGATTCCACGGCTGTCATTAAGTGAGTTGCGAGAGATCAGAAATCTTGCCGATGCGAGTGGCGCGACCATCCATACCATCGAATTTGGTGCTGATCCCGCAGCACCCACTGATACGTTTCTTCGTGATCTTGCCGCTCAGAATCGAGGCCAGTATCAGTATGTTGATATTCGCAGGTTAGGAACGGTGGCTCCCGTCCCCCAGTCAAATGACTCCCAAACAATAAATAATCTTCAGCCCGCAGCGACTCCTGATTCGCCATGATCTTATGTAAGAGCAATCTGGATTTCATGCAGTTGTTTCAGAGTATTGGCTTTTTCGTGATACGAGGGTATGTACGTTCAATGCGTTTGTTAGCTCTTTTGCTTCTACTTGTTTATTCCGTCACCCAATCAGATTGGATCTGGGCTGCAGATAGAATTTGGTTGGAGCCCGCTCAACCAACGGTCGGACAGGGAGATTGGTATCCGCGTAGCATCGAGGTGTTATCAGGTCGTGTTGTTGCTTTGGGTGCGGAACAATTTCGTGTGATTCCTGAGGGACAGAACGCCGAAACAGTCACGTCAGCAGCGCGTGTGCTGTGGGTGGAACCAGAACAGATTTCTGATCTCGAAAAGGGCATGATTGATCTTTTCAAAGAGGGCAAGTACGCACAGTCACTTTCTGGTTTGCCCGATGCATTGAAAGGCCGGCCTCCGATTTGGCGGCAGCAATGGCTCACCATGCTGTCGGCTAATAGCGCCTGGCTTGGTGGTCGAGCTTCTGTCGCATTGGAATTGGTGGGGCAACTGGATCGCCGACCACTGCCTGCGATGGTCCTCGCGTGGCTGCCGATCGCGTGGGAAAATGGAACTCAGCCTGCGGCAGTCGTTCGTGCTGCAAAGGAAAGGGCCCAGGATCCGTCTGCCGCTGTACGACTCGTGGTGGCAAGTTGGTTGCTCTCGTCAGCAGATCGTAAACAAGGGTTGCAGATCATCAACGAGCTGGTGAGAGATTCTGCGACATCGAAAGACATCTCACAGCTTGCACGGGTTTTATCCTGGCGCGTCACACCGCCTCCACAGGTTGCAGCTCTGCGGCCAACTTGGGAGAAACAGATTGCGGCGTTGCCTATGGCGATTCAGACTGGTCCAAGTCGTTTATTGATGAATAAGTTACGGGCGTCTGGCCAAGCAGAGGAAGCGAAACGTCTGCAGTTGTCGTTAGAGTTGACGCCTGTTTATGGACTCAAGAAAGTCCTTGCCAGTTCTCTCAATCAGTGAATCGAGTGAATATTTCTGGCTGGCCAAACTGCCAAGTTGCTTGGCGACAAATGGTCATGGAATTTGATATTTGACGGCGTTTCAGGCTGTTTTGTCCCTGCAACCCGATTCAAATTTTGTTGGATTACGGGACGGCATTCAGGCCAATCGCATCGTTCAGGTCACATTGCTTTGCTGCACCATGCTCTGCTGTCCCCTATCCATTTTCAGGCATTCCATACTGAGTGGACTCGTTACGGTGTGTCAGTTGTAAAGAGAGGGGCGTCCTGCAGGACTCGTGGGCGGAGGGGCTTCCCAAACACGAAACTCAGCCCACACTGGCAAGTGGTCAGAAACTTGCAGGGCCTGTTCACGGCTTAGCCCAAGGTTACGCTCCAAGTCGTAAACACCCCAGCGACCGGTGTATTCACGGGTTGCCTGTCCTTGGAACATAATGTTGTCATACGCTTTGTTTTTGCGAGTGTTGGTGGTGACACCACTGACGGTCCATTGCATGCCCGGAAGTTTGCCCAGTCTGCCCAACTGCTTTTCACTCGCGTTCAGATCCCCCAGCAGGATCACATCATCTTCGTCAGCACGGGCCTTTTGCATTACTTGAAACACATCTGCCAGAGCGTCTACTTCCTCAGGAACTTCATCAGGATCGGTGTGAATGTTAACCATCCAAAATGTAAATGCCTGAGCTGGTGATTGAGTTCTTGCTCTGAATCGGGTTACGAATGGCTCACGATGCAGGAGGTCTTTCGGGTCATTGACCGTGCCGACTGAAGATGGGTCATGTTCCACCGTGTTGGTGTTGAATACATAGGTGTACTGTTCCTTGCTGTTGCTTCGGCCCAGCCGAGGACCGATCACAAAGTTGTATCGGCTGCCATTTGAGTTGACGGTGGTGACCAGGTCAGGAATGACATTATCTGCTTTTGCGCGAACCTCCTGAATGGCGACGAGATCGAATTGCCGAATCACATGAGCTAATAGTTCTTTCATGCCAGGTTTGGAAATCTTCGATTGCCCGAGGACTTGAATATTGAAACTGGCTATCAATAAATTNCCATTNCCTTGGCTTCCAGCAGCTGTGGTCGGTTGGATTGCACCCTGCTGTTGCCCGTTGGAAGGCTGCCTGGCCGACGCAAGTCGACCGGCAACGGCTGAACCGCCGTAACTACCAGATGACTGATTACCAAGCANACCGNTTGCCGATTCCGTCAGCAGATTTCCACTACCTGCTNNAAGGTTCTGTCCCGTATCGGTGAATTTTGCGATCAAGGGACCAATGATCGGAATGTTGGGCTTCAGGTAGCCCGTGATTCCACCTCCTGAAATTCCACTGAAGATCAGCCACATCAATAATGAAAATTTGGATTTCTTGCGAGCCATGCCAGGCCTCCATGCCCGTGATCGCGTTTTGCAATTTGATCTGTCTAGNTTTTCGTCTGCTGCAATGATTTNGCTGCAACACGCGANAGTCGCACCTCTGGTGATTGGGCAGCTTGCTCCAGTGCCTGCGTTGCTTCCTGTGATTTCGCCTGCATTCGGCCAAGGCTCCACGCTGCTTTTTCCTGCACTGNCAAGTCTTCGGAATGTTGCAGCAAAGTGACAAGCACTTGTTGGTGAACCGCCGCATCAGGACCGGCTCGGCCCAACAAGGTGACCGCCCAGTACGCGGTCAGTGGATTTTTCGATTGTGCCATGCTGGCGAGCGACTCAATCGTGGACGATGGGGGTGCTCCCAACTGTTCCAATGCTGCCACCGCCCAGTCGCTGATCGCCTCGGTGTCACCACACGCTGCAGTGAGTTGACATGCAGCGAATGCGGCTTCAGAGCCTTGTTGAGCAAGATGTTCAGCTGCCATTGCACGCTCACTGGGAGAACCATGCAGCAACTGCTGAAGCGTAGTCGCAGAATTCATCAGCAGAAGCTTATCCTCGGTTTTGCTGTCATTTGTGTTTTTGCTGTCATTAGAATTTCCTGAATAGGAATCCCAGCAGAGAGAACAGTCGTTGAGTGGTAAGTAGTGGAATCTTCAAACTGCAACAAGATCCACCCTCGGCAATTTTGTGATTCGGACTGACNTCGCTGTCGAATTGCAGGAGATGCAAACCAGCGTGCTAGAAACAGCNGCNGTCGTTTTGTAGGGGNTCGNTCGAGAAGAAACCTCAGGGTGGATTAACCCCGGTTTTTTGCTGTGGTNTTTGGATTTGTGGCGGGACTGATTTGGACTCGACGTTCGATCTGCTATCGTGACCCAGGGTCGCTGAAACTATTCCACGCCACCGCTAGGATAGGTGCGCGCCGATCGCTGCTCAGCAACGGGATGATCGCGGGGAAAAATTGCGTAGCCAACAAGCTGGAATCCGTATTCGCTTGGGTGTTGGTGACAATCTCGTGTGAGGGGATTTAGTTCGGAGAGTGCGAGCCGTTCAGTGTTTTTGGTGAAAGCCGTAACGTATTTCTACTTGGGTTTTTTAATGACAACGATTTTCTCAAAAATCATTGCGGGTGAGATTCCTGCCGATGTTCTGCATGAGGATGAACTTTGCCTTGCATTTCGTGATATAAATCCGAAGGCTCCCACTCATTTTCTTGTGATCCCCAAAAAAGAAATTGTTTCGCTTGCTGATTTGTCGGATGAAGATGAAGCGATCGTGGGGCGTTGTGTGCTGGTTGCAGCGAAGGTCGCGGAGGCAGAAGGGTTGAGTGCTGGGTATCGCCTCGTTGCGAACACTCGTGAGGACGGTGGCCAAGAGGTCATGCATTTACATTTTCATGTCCTGGGCGGTCGTAAACTTGATTGGCCTCCGGGATGAGTGTGTCTGNANACGATTTTACGTACCCNGTTCGCTGNNCCGGTGTTTGATGACNAGATTTGATTACTTAACGCAACGCCAACAGAGTCTTCGAGAACACAATCGGTTCCGGAGTCTCGTTGCACGNCAGCTAGATGGTGTTCATGTGATCGATCCTGACGGTCGTCGCCTGCTCAACTTTGGCGCAAATGATTATCTCGGGTTGGGTATGGAAATGCGTGGCGATGATAGACGTATCGATGAGCAATCAATGGGTAACGCAGATTTGGAACTGCGGGTAACGGGCGGCAGTGGGGCCAGTGCGCTGTTGTCCGGCTGGACGACCTGCCACGAGCGATTGAGTAATCAAATTGCAGAGCTCGAGGAAACGGAAGCTGCTGTTTTGTTTCCTACCGGGTTTGCTGCGTGTAGTGGTGCAGTGAGCGCGTTGGCTGAGGCTGGGGACTTGATCCTCAGCGATGAGCTGAATCATGCATCGTTAATTGATGGCTGCCGACTATCACGCGCTGAGTGTGTGGTGTATCCGCATCGAGATTGGCAGGAGGTCGATCATGTTTTGCAGCATCGACGTCAGGAATTTGCTCGTGTTTGGATCGTAACAAACACAGTCTTTGGGATGGACGGTGACATTGCACCTGTTGATCGTTTGCAGGAGGTTGCAGAAAAGCATGATGCTAAGGTGATTGNAGATGAAGCGCACGGAACGGGGGTGCTTGGGAATGATGGCTCTGGTGTGTGTGATGCACTGGGTGTGAAAAACCGGATAGCGATCCGGATTGGCACGTTGAGCAAGGCGGTTGGTAGCCAAGGTGGCTTTGTCGCGGCTCCTCGCGTCGTGGTTGACCATTTGATCAACCATTGCCGGTCGCTNATTTACAGCACTTCGTTGGCCCCCGCAGCAGTGACCGCGGCGTTGGCNGGTATCAGTGAGATTAGGACNGGGCCAGAGCGACGGCAGAGGGTTCAACAGTTGGCGCGTTACGTGCGTTCGGAACTTTCGATCGATGTAGCAAACGATCTGGAAGCTTCTGTGCCGATTATTCCGGTGGTCGTTGGAACGGATGCACGCGTGATTGAGGTTTCGGCACAGCTGGCAAAGAGTGGNTTTTATGTCCCGGCGATTCGGCCACCTACTGTGCCTGAGGGCACGGCAAGGTTGAGNATTTCCCTTTCTGCTGCCCATCGAATCGAGATGATTGACGAGCTGCTGGTGGCGGTACGGAACCTCATTTAATCCGTGTCACCCTTGGTGCATTCTGACGCATCTCGGGTTTTTGTTCGTATTGGGGTGCTTTTTAGCGATGATGGTNCACAAACCGATTCGCGAAAAATACGCAATTATTAACTAATAAGCGGTGTGCCGAGCCGTTGAACGGCAAATCATTCCGCGGCAATCGTGGGTGCAACACGACAAATCAATTGTCTATNTCGCACCACTGCACGCCGCTCGGCCAGTCTTTCAATTCTTAGAGCGCTCTTAGGGGAAATCTTTGCCATGTTCCTGATTACCCAGTCAANTTTTTGGCTCGTGTCCATTCCGTTATTCGTCTGTTTGTTGGTCGGGCTTAAGCCAGTCCACGCGGAGCCTGTGAGTTGGATGGAACGCTATGCTCTGTCCAAAGATCGCGGGGCGATGCTAACGGAGTTGATCCGGGGAAGTGATGAGTATTATTTTTATCATTGTCTGTTCTGCTAGACATCCGGGAAGCTGGAACGTAGCGAGGCGTTTCTGGCAGACTGGTTGGCATCACGTAACGGCAAGGAATCANCTGCCATCATTGCGATGATTGATCGTCAGCGTCTATTAAGTTACGAAAATGTACCCCAACGATCTGTCGACTATCTGGTGCGGCGACTTGGCATCCAACTGAATCATGCACCTCCCGCAACACCGCATGAGCGCCGATTTTCCAGTGAACTTAATGCAATTATGACGGTGATTTGACGACGTACAGCTCCCAAGGATTTGGTCAACTGCAGACCACTGATTCGGACTCGCATCAGCCCATAGCCTCAACCTACGTTAAGGTTTATGCCAAATATCCCGATGGGCAGGTAACGTTTTACAAGGATGGGTACACCGGTGCCCGCGTGCGATTTATTTACGCCAGTGTGAGTGCCGCAGATGCACAGGGAGCTAGCCGATTTGCTATTCTTGTCCTTGATGAATAAAAAGAGCAACCTTGCATGACGTTGCTGCACCGAATCGCTAATCGTAGGCGATTCGCGTCATTCCTGTTGGGAGGCACCTTCGGGGGTGATCATCTTAGGGGATGCTCAGATTAGGGCATTCTGTGTGGCAGAGGTAAGATGGGTCTTTGTTTGGGGTTGCTTCGGAACGGGAATGGACATCTTCTATAGTTAGCGGTTGCAGATGATTGACACCGCAGGATACCTGTCGTGACGGCTTGTCCATGAGTCAGG
>PAUV01000044.1 GCA_002712845.1 Rhodopirellula sp.
GCCGGCAGCAAATGCTTCTGCGATCGCTTTTTGCGTGGCAAGCAACTCTGTTACGGCTTCGTCATACGTTTCAGGATCCTGATGCTGCTCTTGATCGCTGCCAGTCGGGGGCAGTGAGGGATCTGAACCAGCATCATGATCGTGATCGCCATGGTCGTGATCGCTGTCGACTTGGGGCGACGCGTCGGTTTGGCTGACGGTAGAACTTCCCGAGTCTTGACAACCCAACGTGGCAATCAGAAGCGAGAGGAGCAAAGCGAACAGTGGGAAATTTGTGAAATGACGCATACCGAACCAGTGCGTATAAGGAAGTTAAGAACAGAAACCAAGTGCATCACATACGACGATACCTCAAATGCAAACGAGTTGCAATTACGATTTCCTGACAAAGTTTGGGCTGCCATGAAGCTCGTAACTCAGGAATAATGAGTGCAGGCAACCCGCGAACACACAGATACACCGCGGCCACTACATGATAAACTCCGTGGTCAGTTGCTCGAATTCAACGCCTCTTGCCTTAACGCAATAAGCCGTCAAAGCACGCAAACCTGTCATAAAATGACTTGAGTTGCGGATAAATTGAGTTTGCTTCAAAAACAAGTCCCGTAAAGCACGTTTCGCCAATCCATCAGCATTTCAACGCGATGCCACGAATCATGCGTTTCTACCAAAGACCGGTCACTTTTGCCTCTCAAAAACCATGATGAGCAACACGTTTTGAGCTCTGGTTTTGCCCATTGCCCGTCCCAATCGGTTGGCTACCACGTGTCCCCCCAATGAACTAATTGCGGAATCTACATGCAAAAGCATTGCATCTATGCTTGACGCCCCTTCGTCGCCACGTTTAAATGCACAAGCGTTGCAACTACGCACGGAATAAGATGGAGGTCCACCTTGCAATCACGTCACTTTTTATCAGTTCGTCACAATCCGACTAGCTACAGATTGCTTTTTGTGTGGCTTGCTTTTCTAGCATCAACAGTTGCGTTGGCTGACGAACCGGGCCCGCGTAAGGTGGTTGCACTCGATCATTCCACAGCTGACTTGCTGCGAGCCTGCTTCCCAGCCATTGAATTCGAAGTTCTTGTCCAGTTTGAAAATGAACCGAGTGCGACCATCAATAGACGCGCCTGGTCGACCCGTGATGCTGATGTCTTGGTGTTCCGATCAGATCGAATTTCGATTAGGTCGCAGTTGTTCCGAGAGCGACTCATGACTCAAGGTATTCGAACTGTTGACCTGAAAGCTCACATTTCAATCAAGCGTGCACTCCAGCTGCGGCTTGATGCTGATCGTCCCAATTTTTTGCGGCCGAATGTAAAACGACTCGTTGCGACTCATCTACCTGCAACATCCCATCAGCTCACCGACACACCTGCTGTCCAAACATTTTCCGCACTTCAAAACAAAATCCCCATCCTTCAAAGATGTCGAGCTACCGAGCAATGTTTGCCCGCCATGTGCAACTGCAACGGAATCCCGACGACAGGTAATGGCAAAGGTTTCCACGAGGGACACCAATGAATAAAACAAACATCTGGACAGATCTGATAGGGGTTGTTGCGTCGATTGCCTGCGCGATTCACTGCGCGGCGATGCCTTTCATCGTTGGGTTCCTGCCAGCGATGGGTCTAAGCTTTTTGGCCGACGATTCGTTTCACAAAGTCATGGTTGGTATCTGTTCGTTACTGGCTGCTAGCGCATTCATTCCGGGCCTTCGACGCCATGGTCGACTACTCCCTTTGATTGTGGCAATCGTTGGCTTGGCGATGATTTCAATCGCTGCATTTGCGTTGGAAGATGAGTGTTGCTCGAGTTGTGACTTAACAGCATCCACTGCCTCGACATCCACTGCCTCGACATCCACTGCCTCGACATCCACTGCCTCGACCGAAGTTCAACTTGGTGTAGAAGCTTGTTGCGAACACTGTGTCGCAGANCCCGGAAAGCCGATCGTTGCAAGTGCTCAACCCAAAACATCTNCCACTTCGATTACAAGTTCGTTTTTCCCTTGGATTACGCCATTGGGCGGCCTGTTGCTCGTAACAGCCCACCTAACCAACCGACGTTTTTCCTGTCTTTGCGGATGCTGTGCCAGCGAGTGACATTCCAGCGAGTGACATGCCAGCGTGTTACGNCATGTTCAGCCAAAGACACGTCCGGTGTATCAAATGTTTAGATAGCTTTGAACTTGAATGGTAAGTGAATGGTCTTCAAGACAATGGGCTACATATCAGCACCAACTGCTGACTCTGCAGAACAATGAATACAGCAGCCTGGTGAGTGAAACAACACGATAGCCTCGTGAATAAAAGATGGAACAGAAGGTGTTCCGTGCAAAAAACATCTCACTCGTTAGCCAACAACCCTGGTCTAAGACACACGAAATTCAGCGTTTAAATTAAAAAGCTGTTTGCTTGAGTTCGGTTTTAAACAGATCGTTGTACTTCCAGCTACGAAGTCCACGATACTTAATGCTCGGTTTCCGGCCATCAATTGACGGGAACTCTGTCCGTTATGCATCACTCCAAAGCTCGATACCGCAACTAGGGTGCATTGCTCNTGCAGTCTGCTTTTAACTGCGGANTGCATTTGATTCAACTCATCGGTACNAAACGAGCACCATGCAACATCATCTCGGTGCGGAATACCGACATGTGTCCCCAGCTCGCGGGAATAACGAAAACCACATTTTCANTCCGCAGCAATTTTNATCGCAGCTCGGCATCGTAACTCGCTNTCCATTCCAGCTTCTTGAGTAGCTTCCAGGCGGCTGCCCANCCGTCAGTGCCGCTCAGGAAATTCGTGTATTACACGCTGTAAACACACGACATGCAGTTNAATCCACAAAAACCTTCTCCAGCGTTTTGGTTGATGAATATCGCTGCTCCTTGGTGGCAATGCTGTTTGGACGCCCCAGTTACCTCGGTTAACCGTGGTCAGCCCGGTTAAACGTGGGGGGCATTTTGCCCCGCTNGGGCAAACCGCGACGCAGTGAACATGGCTAATTGTCCAAAACACCGTAAATTCGGCACTTTTCCCCATTGGCACGCGTTGTGCATTACCCACCGAGCACGTGAGTAACGCAACGTGCGTCACTCTCTTTTCAATGTCTTCAGTCGGGAGAGGCTCATGTCCAGGAAATCTAAATCTTTTGAACGTGAGTCATCAGATCCGACACCGGACGAGATTCGCGAGCGATCCGCAGAGGTTCGCAGAGGTTGGAGCAAACGTGTTGCAGCGAGACGGCAAGCCTGGGCGGAGCCAACTTGGTCTCCACCCTTGGTGATGACTGTTGAACTGATACGCGAGATGAACGCTCGACAGGACTGAGTGCCGGCACACTCGTAAAAGCTCTGTGAAGCAAGCGTCCAACAATCGCAATCTCCCCGAAGACAAGAAGTGAACTTGGAGGATAACCATCATGAAATTCAGAAAACNAGAAGCATGGGCTTCCACGGGCTTAGCGGCATTGGCTGCCGCTGGTCTGCTTTCCGGAGCAGCGTGGGTCAATGCTGATCAATCTCAAAAAACCCCTTTGGCGAGTTTAACTCCCCAGCAGCAAGAGGCCATCGACTCGGCCCATCATCTATCGAGTGCGTTTCGCACAGTTGCAGAGGAGTTGTTACCTTCGGTGGTCTCGATTGAGAATCGACCTGCGGTGGCGTCAAAGTGGAATTCTCAAACCAAGCCACAACCTTCTCAAGGTGGGATGAGGGGCGAGAATCCATTTCGTGGCACACCATTCGAGGACATGTTTCGGGGAATGGAGCGTGGAGGCCCGAACATGAGTCCGGGACGTTCGGCTCCTGCTCCGCAAGGCGGGATCGGATCGGGTGTCATCATCGACGCATCGGGTGTGATTCTCACGAACAACCATGTTGTTGCTGGCGGTGGCGAGGTGACAGTGCGAACTCATGATGGTCGCGAATTCGTTGCGACCAACGTGTGGACTGACCCTAAGACCGACCTTGCTGTCGTCAAAGTAGACGCTACCGACTTGGCCGCTGCCACCCTTGGTGACAGTGACCGCGTTTCTATCGGGGACTGGGTAATGGCACTGGGTCAACCCTTTGGCTTGGAAAGTACAGTGACTGCTGGCATCATCAGNGCCAAACACCGTGGCATTGGTATAACTGCACGCGAAAACTTTCTACAGACAGACGCAGCGATCAACCCTGGCAACAGTGGCGGTCCCTTGGTGAACCTTCGTGGCGAAGTCGTTGGCATCAACACAGCGATCCATTCACGAAGCGGAGGTAATGAAGGAATCGGCTTTGCTGTGCCTTCGAACCTTGCTCGCTGGGTTGGTGANCAGTTGGTCGACAGTGGCACGGTGAAGCGTGCTTATCTGGGCGTAGGCATTCAGCCTGTAACCCCAGAATTGGCGAAAGAGCTGGAGGTCAAGCCGCGAGGTGGTGTAATCGTGACGGATGTTTACCCCGACACGCCTGCCGCCAAGGCAGGGCTCCAATCTGGCGACGTCATTGTTCGTTTCGGCAAGAAATTGGTTTCCACACCTCAGGCATTGCAACTCGCTGTCGAGCGTTCAACGTTTGGTGAAGAGTTGATGATCGAGATTGTTCGTAGTGGTAAGAGCATGAAGCTCGGTTACGAAGCTGCCATGCAGCCAACTGATTTCGGTGCGAACACACCGGAAGTGCAGGAGCAACCAGGCAAGCGTATGGAAGGCCTCGGTCTGGAAATCGCTCCGCTGGATACCGCCGTTGCCAAGCAATTGGGGATGGAAGGTACCGAAGGTGTTGTCATCACTTCTGTGCGGGAAAAAAGTCCTGCTGCAGAGGTAGGATTAGCTCCCGGCATCATAATCCGGGAAGTCAANCGACAAAAAGTAACGTCAGTCGCAGACTTCGAGCGGCTGATGGCTGAGCATCGCAAAGATGCATCAGCAGAAGGCATCCTCCTGTTGGTCCGTAGCGAGAAGGGATCACGATTCGTTGTTGTGAATTCGTGATAACGCTCCCGCCTCTGCCGCAAGGAGGCGACGGACCCACAATGCGGTCAGCGTCGGTATTTAGAACCGACGCTGACCGCTCTTTATAGAGGGCGGCTACAATGGGATGGCTTCATGCCACTNTTCAGCAGTCTGAATCCACAAAATCCTGCCTTGCCCTCGCGAATCCTGGAACACCTGTCGATGCGACTTGCTGCCAAACTTGTTTTGCTTTTTTTAACAGGCCTGCTACTCGTCGTNGGACTTTTCGCCTACCTCACCGTTCGACAGGAACAACGAGCCCAAGCCGAACATCAGCGATTTGCATCGGAATTGGTGCAATCACTGCAACCAAACATCGACCAGGCAATCCAAGAAAATCGGATTCTTGAAATCCCCAACCGCATGCAACGCTCATCTCGTTTGCAGCGAGTGACCATGCGATGGGTTGAAGTGGCCGCTATCAATGATGGGATCCAACAACCATCTCCACTGAACCTGATCATTGCAGAAAAAGAGATCACTGTTCTCAGCATGCCAGATCAATCTGGGAACAAAATCGTTTACACCTACGTTCCCTTCACCAGCAAGGGACCGGATGGAATCAAAGCAGGCAAGATTGAAGTTGCGGTTCCTGACGACGGCATGAACCCCAAATTCCAACACTCACTGCTGACTTCGCTCATAGCGCTCACCGGAGTTGCTTCACTGTCCGGCTTTGTGATTCTGGTGGGTGGGATCCGCATGGTTGGCAAACCTCTCAACCAACTCATTGAAAAGGTACGACGTGTTGGTGAGGGTGATTTTACCGGCCCCGTCCAAATCGAGTCAGCTGATGAACTTGGACGCCTAGGCAGCGCACTGAATGAAATGTGTGGGCAACTCACGAAACAACATCATGAAATTGAAATGGCCACCCGTGAAAAAATCAAAACGGTTGAGCAACTGCGCCATGCAGAACGATTGACAACGGTTGGCAGAATGGCTGCTGGGCTTGCACACGAGATCGGGACTCCGCTGAATGTAGTTACCGGCAGGGCTGAATTACTGGCAAGTGGCGCATTGGATCCGGAAGCAACTCGCGTGAGCGCACAGGCGATTCAGTCGGAGGCTCAAAGAATCACAAGAATCGTCCGTGAGCTCTTAGACTTTGCTCGGCAAAACACACCCCAAAGATCATGCCAAAATCTCAACGAACTGATTACCACGACCCGTGAATTGATGAAAACTGTCGCCACAAAACATCACACAAACCTGCACTTATCATTGCCAGACGCCCAGTTAAGTGCCAACATCGATGCAGGTCAAATCCAACAAGTGCTGACAAATTTGATCATCAACGGCATCCAATCAGCTGGAAATAATGGGAATGTGACGATTACCCTGACTAACACTGAGCGAAAACCATCCGGGAATGAGGGCGGCACAAACAACATCTACCGTACGGTCATCATTGCCGATGATGGCGAGGGGATATCAGCGGAAGATCGAGAACACATCTTTGAGCCTTTTTTCACGACCAAAGACGTAGGAGAAGGAACAGGCCTGGGATTATCAATTTCGCATGGCATCATTCAAGAACATGGTGGCTGGATTGAAGTTAAAAGCTCAGAAGGGCAGGGCAGTGAATTCTCAGTCTACTTGCCCACCACAACCAATACCCGCCAAGCAAACAGCGATGATTCCGCGGAGAAACCCTAATGAAAGGTAAGGTACTGGTCGTTGACGACGACAAAGCAATGTGCGAGCTGATCGATACCACGCTCACCCTCAAGGGATACTCCACCACTTGGTGTCAGAACGCAAACGAAGCAAGTGAACTGCTACACGACAATGAGTTTGACGTCGTGCTGACTGATGTCAGAATGCCGGGAACAACGGGTTTGCAACTCTGCCAGCAAATAAGCTCAACCCGTCCTGATATCCCAGTCATCGTCATGACAGCCTTCGGAACTCTCGACACGGCAGTGGCCACGATTCGCAGTGGCGCCTATGACTTCCTGACCAAGCCAGTCGAACTGGAACTGTTGACGCTCACCATTGCTCGTGCTGTTGAGCACCGGCAGTTAAAACGGCAGATCCACCTGCTTGAACAACAAGCCAAAACCGAAAATCATTTTGGCGAGATGCTGGGGGAGAGTGTACCCATGCAACATTTGTACGACCAGATGAAACGAGTCAGCAGCTCGGATGCTTCTGTACTCATCACAGGAGAAAGTGGCACTGGAAAAGAACTGGTTGCAAGATCCATTCACAAACTCAGTAATCGTGCTGCACACCCGTTCGTCGCTGTGAACTGCGCAGCACTCTCCGAAACACTACTGGAGAGCGAACTATTCGGCCATGTGCGTGGTGCGTTTACCGATGCCCGCAGTGAGCGAAAGGGTTTGTTCATGGAAGCACAAGGCGGCACTTTACTGCTGGATGAAATGGGCGATATGCCGATGTCCATGCAAGTGAAATTGCTGCGAGCGCTGGAAGAAGGTCGTATCAGAGCTTTGGGAAGTGATCAGGAAACTCAATTCGATGTACGGGTCCTGACAGCCACCCACCGAGACCTTGAGACAGCTGTGGAGGAAGGGCGATTCCGACAAGATCTGTACTACCGGATCAACGTTATCCAACTGCATCTTCCACCACTCCGGTCGCGCGGCCTTGATATCCTCATGATCGCATCGCACTACATCAATCAGTTCGCAGTGAGCTCCGGTAAGAAAGTGGCCGGCATCACCGAAACTGCCGCGGAAAAATTATTGTCTTACTCATGGCCTGGGAATGTCCGTGAATTGAGGAATGTCATGGAGAGGGCATTGGCACTGACTCGCTACGATTCGGTGACGATCGAGGACCTTCCAGACAAAATCCGTAATCACCGCGGAGGCACCGTTTTCATCGGTGGTGATGACCCCACTGAATTGGTGCCGCTGGAAGAAATTGAAAAGCGTTATATCGAACACGTGCTTCAGGCAGTCGATCAAAACCGAACGCAAGCCGCACGGATCCTAGGACTAGACCGAAAAACGCTGTATCGGAAACTTAAACCCAAGCCTGATGCCGAGAAAGAGGCTTAATTCCCCAGCCAGAGAGACTTTGATAATTCCACAAGAAAGTGGGTAGCGGCAGTCCAAAATTACCTTTGGAGCCTCGTCTAACTGCCAAAAAAGCAGATCCCACTGGACAGTTTCCTAAACTCCCAAGTTACAGAAAGCTGACCTGATTCTTGGGATACCCAATCATGCCATCGACATTGCTGTCCCCTCTGGGGCAAAAACCTCTCTCCAAAGCCGCCAAGCAATTCCGAGACGATGTACTGAGGGGTCTAAATTCCCCAACGAGAGCAATCCCGTCAAAGTACTTCTATGACCAGCGGGGATCGCTTCTATTCGATCAGATCTGCGAAGTGAAGGAGTATTATCCAACGCGGACGGAGACCGCCATCATGCAGCGTTCGGCAAAGATGATGGCTGCCTGCATCGGAACCAATTCGCGTTTGGTCGAATACGGCAGTGGAAGCAGCGTGAAAACACGGATCCTGCTTGACCAACTCAAGGAGCTTGACGCGTATCTGCCAATCGATATCTCACGAGAGCATCTACACGCCACAGCCAACAACCTAGCGGCGGAGTACCCGCATCACGCCATCCAACCCATCGTTGGTGATTTCACAAAGCCGATCAACCTGCCAAAAGCGTCTACGCCTCAGACCAAAACCTGCATCTATTTTCCGGGTTCTACCATCGGTAACTTCACCCACGGGGAAGCGAGTGAACTACTCCATTCGATGAGGGCCACCGCGGGAGAGCATGGGAGCTTGTTGATTGGGTTCGACCTGCACAAAGAAAAACACATTCTGGAAGCGGCTTACAACGATCGCGATGGGGTCACTGCACGATTTAATCTTAATCTACTCTCTCGAATCAATCGCGAGTTGGATGCTCAAGTTGAAGTAGCAAACTTTAACCACAAAGCGATCTTCAATGAAGAAGCTGGACGAATCGAGATGCGACTGCGAAGCCTCCGGAACCAATCTATCCGAATCGACGACCAATTCTTCCACATCAACGAAGGCGATGAGATCTTGACCGAGTACTCACACAAGTACACCGTCGAAGGTTTCACAACCATGGCTGATGAAACCGGGTGGTCTTGCCGCGCCGTCTGGTACGACCCGAAAAGGTACTTTGCTGTCATGTACCTCGAGGGGTAAATGTGCCAGACCTAAGTTGAATGCTTCCTGTCCCTAGTCGAGAGTTGTTCGTACATTATGCCCAAAGCTCTTTGGAATGGTGTAGTCATTGCGGAAAGTGATGCTACAGAGATCGTTGAAGGAAACCACTATTTTCCTCCGACTTCAATCAACTCGCAGTACTTCCGCAAAAGTGATCACCACACGGTCTGCGGATGGAAGGGTACCGCGAGTTATTACGACATTGTTGTAGACGACAAAGCAAATCCGAATGCGGCATGGTATTACCCCGCTCCCAAAGATGCTGTTGCTAACATTCGCGACTACATCGCCTTCTGGAAAGGCGTTGAGGTTCAGTCGTGAGCACTTCAACCGCTGATCGAGATAGCGAAACCCGGCTGGAATCCAGAAAGGACCAGTTACTGAACCGTTATCGAACCGTTCGATCATTTTCAGAGCGACTGTGTGAAACACTCTGCACCGAGGACTACGTCGCTCAGTCAATGCCAGACGCGAGTCCGATGCGGTGGCATCTCGCTCACACCACTTGGTTTTACGAGACGTTCATCCTCGCTCACAGTCCGGATTATCAGCGGTACAATGACTCGTTTGAATATCTCTTCAACTCCTACTACAACTCAGTAGGTGAGCAATACCCGCGCGATAAACGAGGTCTGCTGACGCGTCCTGGTGTAGAAGAGATCATCCGATACCGAAGCAGCATCGATGACCTTATGCTCGAGACACTGGGACGTGTAAATCCCGACAACGATCATCTGTTGGACATTTTGGAATTGGGTTTGAACCACGAGCAGCAACACCAAGAGTTGATGCAAACTGATATCAAACATCTGTTCGCTCAGAACCCACTGTTTCCAGCTCTGTCACCCTTCGAAACTGGTATCACCAAAGACCTCAGCCCAAAACGCTGGATAAATTTTGAAGGAGGAATCCATCACATAGGGCATCAAGGCGATGGTTTTTCCTTCGACAACGAATCACCACGGCACCGAGTGTTTTTAGAGCCGTATGCCATTTGTGATCAGCTTGTAACCAACGGAGATTTTCTCGGGTTCGTACATGACCGTGGCTACCAAAGATCTGAATTATGGCTTTCCATGGGTTGGAACCATATCAACGACCATCAGTGGAATTCTCCGCTTTATTGGGTCTATCACAATGAGAAACCATGCGAGTTCACGTTGGCTGGNTTGCAGCCACTCGACTTAACTGCGCCGGTCACACACATCAGCTACTTCGAAGCGGATGCTTACGCGCGNTGGGCAAATGCGAGGCTGCCGACGGAGAGCGAGTGGGAAGCTACTGCCGGTGAATACCCCATCCAAGGATGTTTCGCCGAGGACCATTATGATTTGAACCAGGCAGTCCATCCTTTTCACGGCCGTAGGAATGGCCAATTTCAAGGACTATTTGGCGACTGCTGGCAATGGACTTCCAGCTCGTATTCTGCCTACCCCGGATACCAGCCAGCAGAGGGTGCTCTCGGTGAATACAACGGGAAGTTCATGTGCAACCAATACGTACTCCGTGGTGGATCCTGCGCGACGCCTCGAAGACACCTACGGACAAGCTACCGAAACTTTTTCCCGGCTGACGCGCGGTGGCAATTTACCGGTCTGCGGCTCGCCAAATCTATCCCTTGATCGAATCACCAGTGAAATGACGCAGCNTATCGATCCCGGTCCCGNTCGTGAATCCGTGTGGGATTACCCTCGACCGCCAGCCNTCGAAGCCTGTCCCCGGCACATCCAGATCGTCATCGCGGGTCAAACCTTGGCGGACACAAGAAACTCATACAGAGTGCTAGAAACAAGCCATCCGCCTGTNTATTACCTGCCGACGAAGGACATTGCGATGGACCGNCTNAAGAAGACGCACGGAGGATCGTTTTGCGAGTGGAAAGGTTACGCCTCTTACTTCGCCTATTTATCAGACGGCATTGAGATCGCCGATCTAGCGTGGTGCTATTCACGGCCTACGCAACGGTTTGAAGCCATCAAAGACCACTTGGCTTTCTATCCTCACAAGACCGAGTGCTGTTATGTTGACGGTGAAAAGGTCATGCCGCAGGAAGGAAACTTCTACGGTGGCTGGATCACTGAGGATATCGTGGGCCCATTCAAAGGCGGCTCAGGAACACTAGGCTGGTAATCCCAAACCGATCACTCGTTTGCCAACCAGTTTTTAACCTGATCTGCATCAGGTAAGTCACACTGTCTGAATTTGGTGATGCTACCTACTGCATCGTCATAAACAAGCATCGTGGCTGCCGACAGTTCTGCTGCAACGGGAGAGTCAATCAGCAGGGCTGAGTCTGACTGATTCATCTGCCCGAGGATACGAATTTCAAGATCGTGCTGTGATGCGCGAGGTAACCAACGCGAGATAGTCTCAGCAGAACCAGCAATCAACAAAACAAAAACGTTTGCAGCTGGTCCATCTCGTAGGACTGCTTGCAAGGCAGCGCCACCAGAAACCCCGTCTGCCGCCGAATCAAGTGAGAAGTTGAACGAGTCATCCTGTCTCAAATCTCGAAATCTCTCCAATGGGTCGATGACCACGACGATGGGTGGAGAATCATCCGCCTCTGCACCGCGTTCTTGAATCAACTTATTGAGACGGCTTATTTCACCATCAGCATCGCGTGTTTTGACGCTCTTGATGGAAATGCCCGCGTTCTCAATCCACGCTGCTCCCGACTCCACATCACCCGCGCGTGCCCCGTCAAAATAGACCACTTCGAGGCGCGAGTCTGACTTTGCCAGCCCGGAAAGGCTTGATGCCAGAAGTGCATTGCGTGAATCGGTTCCAGCGATGATCAAGACATTGCGACCGGGATCACGCTCCAACTTGATCCGTTGCGGAGGGCCAATCTCAACAGATTCCCCCAGCAGACCGCACAGGATATTCTTACCTTCGGTATTGAGTACAGATTCTGCCATCGCTGTCGACCAACGGCATGGCCGGTTTCCTTCGAACACAACCATTGGCATTAGATCGTTGTGGTACGCGTCGTCGCGACCAGCAACTGACGTGAGCATGTCGCGATGTTCCGCCGACGACAACCACGCTACTTGGAACGGTTGATTTCCCTCGACAAGCCCACCCGCATCATTGTAAATGGCCTCACCGGGGCGACTGATCAAACGAGCCGCAGTATTGTCATCAGCAAGAATCATTGCGGCATCCGACTCACTGCACTGCATAGCGATCCGGACCGCCATCTGACCCAATGTTGCCCTCGGAAGAGAATAGGCACCTGCGAGTGATTGACTGCTGAGCACGACATGCATGCCGAAAGATCTACCTTGTCTGACAAGACGATCCAACAACATCGTACAGTCACCCGCAAGACGGTCGTCGCGGACAAACAGCTCCTGGAATTCATCGACCACCAGCATGATCCGCGGCATCACCTCTCCGGTCGTCGTCAAATATTCAGCAAGACCTTGGACCCCGGCAGCTCTGAATTTCTCACCTCGCTGTTGCAACTCTTCATCAAGACGCTGCAGAACGCTGCGGCCAAACTCGCGTTCACTTTCGATGCCTACCACCCGCGCGTGCGGCAATCGATGTTCAGCGTAAGGTTTGAATTCCACACCTTTTTTGAAATCCAGAAGGTAGAAATGCAACTGATCAGGCCGGTAACGATAAGCACCCGACATGATGATCGAATGCAGCAACGTGCTTTTTCCAGATCCAGTCTTACCAGCAATCAGAACATGCTGTTGAACACCTGTTCCAAGATCAATGGACAGAGATCGATTTGCACCCTGACTACCGACAGGTATTTCGATTCCTGTTCCAGTCGAGCCAGCCGCAGGCTCGCAACCAGAAAGCACGTGTGCCAGCGGTATTTCGACACTCGCTGCCGCAACAGCGGCTTTTCCTACCTGAGCCACCACCTCATCACGCGTTTGTGCTGAGGGTGCAGCAATCGGTTCAAAGGGCAGATTCTCCATACCCTCGGACTTCAGGTGCCACTCACCCTCGTCATCGATACTCAGTGACAGAATCTTATCCGTGTCGGGTAATGGAGTTTCCGGTGGCCAAGGTTTTTGGCGATCGCAGACGAGGATTGTAAACACACCACATCGCAAGCCACTTTCCAAGAGAGCTAACAAATGTCGATAGCTCTCCCGCGAGAGTGATTCGGGGAAACCAACCGCAGCAACCGCCCTGTAGGGTTCGGCCATGGAACCGGCCACTCGGTTGTAATCTTCGATTCTTTCAAAACGGTCCCGTAAACTGGATTGCAGAACATCTTCAACGTGATCAGCCAACTCACCCAAACGGCTTTCAATTTTTGCATCTGTCGTCCAGACTCGATGTCCAACCAATGCGGGATCATGGTCAGCCAGAGCCATAAAACCAGTGAAGTGCTGTCCTCTGCCCATGGGATCAATCATGGTCAATTTTGCACGGCCTGCAGGAGCAGCGGTTAACAGTCGCCACAGTACTTGGTGTGCCAAGTCGATGGCCTTGTCCATGTGCGCCTCTGAGCACTCAATGATGAGTCCGCTATGCAGTCGGCGATGCAACACAACGGGCAAGGTTGGCGGGACCTGGATTTCATCCAACAACTTGGAGGGCTCTTCAGGTGCAAGATTACCAACTATGCCGTTTGCTGATCCGCCACTCTCAACGTCTTCGGCGTTGGGTTTTTCCGGTGTTTCCAAAATCCGACGCAAACTGTCTTCAACCCTCAAACGGCCCAGCGGCAAATAATCGATACCCTCATTTTGAGTTGCAGACGCATCTACGAGTTTACTCCAGGCGGGGAATCTGTCCCCAACCTTGTCATCAGCTGACTTGATCCTTTTCAGTCCACGGTTCACACCCTCGTTCAACCGATGAATCAGATGATCCAGCTCCTCCTTACGCTTGGCTGATTGTTCCTCACGCTGTTCCTCGATTTCCTGATCGGCTTCCATCAGTTGTTGAGAAATGGCATTGGCAACCACATCAGCTTTTCCATGCATCTCATCCCCAACACGAGTTGCATTTTCCTCGTACTCAACATCAACTCTTTTCAACGACTCCGACAACATCACCCGCTGCGTATCTTGTTCCGCTGCAAGTCGTTGCTGCATCTCAGCCAGTTGCTCCCCTTTCCAGCGTTCAGCGGCCGCCAGGTGTGCATCTTTTCGCTCCACTAGTTCAGCGGAGGCGACTTCTGCAATTTTCTTCGAAAGACCTCGAGCATGCGTTGCGAACTCATCTGCCAGACGCCCGAGCAGGACGACTCTTGGATAAATGCGGCGGGTCATGCGTTTGAGTGGCCACAGCAACACGAGATACGTGCCAAAGCCAAGTAAAAAAGCAGGGATGAGTCCTCCTGCAGCCCAAAGCCATTTTTCGGCGGTATCCGATACGAATATCAGAGCACCGATCGCCCAAATCACGAGGAACACGGCAACACCGGCAGGCAAGTAGAACGAGTCCACAATTTTAGATGCGGCACCAGTCTGTAGTTCGACCACGAGCTTCTCGCACTTTTTCGTCAAACGACTCAGCGATTCGACCGTAGCTTTGATCGTCTCAGGCTTGGACTCGCTCAGGTTCTTCAAATGCTCCTCATCAGGATCGATATCAGGGAGCATGTCGAGCCGACGAATGGTGAGATAATTCACTTCTTCAATCTGCTGCGCCAGTGGCAGCAGCGCCTCATCAATCTGCTTGACTTCTTTACGCTGTTGCTGGCCGGGTTGATTTTTCCGGTTCTCATATTGTTCCCGTACCGCCTGACATCGAGACTGCACTTTTCGTTCGATCACCAATTGTTCTTCGACTGCTTTTTGTTTGAACAATTGCGCAAGTCGACTGAGGTCAATCCGATTTCGAATGGCCGTCTCTTCGTAAGTGCGTGCCAATGTCTCATCTGCTTCGTCCCACATGGACAGCATTTCACGACGCTTGGCCCGACACTGTTCCATGGTTGCGGCGTGGTTGACGGCGTAACCTTGTTCCTCTTCTGCCTCCTGCTGATGATGAAGATTTAGAAGATCGGTCTGCATAGCCGAGCAACTGTGAAATCGCTTTGACAAGCCATCCAAGAGTTGGTGTTGGCGATAAGTTGCAAGAAGCCCAGTCGGACTGACAGAATTGTCTTTCATGATCACGATAGGGGGAGAGAGGAGAGAAGCTGCCCTCTCTAGTCTAACCCGTCCGACGGCACATGATCGTCTTTCAACTCAATATCTGCCTTCCTGACCGAATCACAGAATTCATGAAGTGTTCCTGTGAATCGACTCAAACTGGGGCCCAAGGAAGAAAGATGCTCCTGCTCGAACTTGCGGCAACGATCATCCAGCCAATCCTCACGGACCTTGGACCAAAGTCTTGCGAACTCGGTAAAATCACGCTGAATTCGACCCTCACAGTCGGCAACGCGTCCAATTTGAAATGCCATTGAAGCCCTCCCTTTTGGGGGATATCAGGATTGCGAATTGAAAGTTCGCAACATTTTTCTGCCCTTATACAGGTTAAACAAATCGTCGGCGGAAAGTGGCCGCAAACGTCCGGAAATGGGCCGATCAATCGTTTCAAGATTATCTGTGATCACAACACATTCCGTGGTTTCTCGCACCGCGGTGAAGAGTCCGGCTTGCTCATCCAGGAAAATCCCCAGCATCAGAGGCTTCATCGAACGATAACCAAGATGTTCCAAATGTTTGGAAAATGTCTCCATCGCACGTTGCTGAGCATCATTAAATTGGTCCGCAGCAATCGTAAAAATCTCGTCATGCTCGGCATGCCAGCCCGCGTAAATTGCATAGATATCGTCGACAGGAAGGTTGGCAACATCAGTCGACATGGCGAAACAGACTGGACCTGTCATCCCAACATTGCTGTAAGTACGCTCACCCATGCTGTACTCAAATCGCACGAGGTAAACATCAACTGGATCGTTATAGCTCGGCCATAGAAGTCGCCGCTGGTCTATGACTTCCACTGAAGTAGGTGGGACGCCCATCTGCTGTGGCTGAGTCAACCACAATGCCATCTCTGCCTCAGCAGTTGCTTTCTCACCACGATCATCTTCCTTAACCTGATCTCCGATGCCAATTTCATCTGCGTAGTGAATCGCCCGCAGTCGAGCCGCGGGATCCTCGGTCAATGCCAGTAGTCGCTTCTTTCCTTCATCATCTCCCAGCTTGGCAAGCGCGCCTGCTGCTTCACATTGAACCCGGCGGTGTCGCAAATCAATGGTCTGATTCAATTTCCCGATGGAAGTCTCATCGCCAATCAAGCCCACCGTGTCACAAAGCGACACGGCTAAGGCGACAGCTTCACCCAGCGTTGCCTGAACTGTCTCCACGTCGTCACCGAACGCACGTGGATTTTCTTCAAACAAACTTAATCGTCCACTGACTTCACCCAGCAANTGATTCAACATCGGCAAACGATCACTCGCAGGGTGAACTTCAGCACGTCCNTCNCGAAACAGATAATTTGCAAGATCCAACACCGGTGATGCCAAGGCAGCATGCTGCAATGAATCCAGCAATGCTGGATACACGACATCAATTGACCAGTCTGAGTGCTGCATCAGCGGGCTCAATACCTGCGCCGCTTCCATCCACTGCTTGGGTGGCGTCTCCTCCAGCAGGAAAACCAATTTCCCTAACGCTTCCTCGCTGCGGTTCATTGCCAACAGCTGAAGCAACAAGAAACGATTAGTCGTTTTGGATGGTAGCACTTCCATGATTTTTTGNAGATGGTCAGGTTCCACCTTGGAAACCACTTCGGGNCCNGCCTGCAAAANAACNGTGTGTACCACGCGGAGGATACCGCCAAGAATGGCTGGATCTGATGCTGAAACAAGATCCGNTTGGCCAGCAAGCTCCTCGACCAAAAGCGCACCTTGACCCTCAACCGATTCAGCCAACTGTCGCAACTGCCATCCAGCGGCAACTGGATCAGCTGAAGATCCAAGAAGCGGCTCGAGTTTTTCTTCAAACACGGAATCTTCTATTCTGTTCGAGACTTGATAGCACCACGAGAGTGCTTGGTGATTCATTTAATGACGGCGACAGAACCCTCAGGATTCCATTGCCTGTTGGTTGATCATCGCCTGCGCGGCAGTCCGGGCCACCGTGACCCCACAACGCTGCTCGACAATACCGAGGTGATGATGCAGGTGTCCTGCGGTCAGCCAGGCAATCGCACGCACAGTGATCCCGTGACCATCGACCTTCGCACGCGATTCCCACGATGAGGGAACAATTCGTCGTANCAGCAGCAAGTTAGCCTGTCTTAGATGGCCGAATTCCGCAACCAGACCACTGAAATTGCCCAAACCAAACCTGCGGTCAGCATAGGCATTTTCATCCCAGCCCGGCAAAGGCGTGCTGTCGCCCGCCGCGATCCTCAACATGCGATAACCAAAAACCCGCTCCGCATCGACACAGTGCTCAAAAACCTGCCGGACCGACCATCCATAGGGTGCATGTACTTTGTCAATTTGCTCGGCACACAGATGGCTCGCTAACTCACAGATCCAATACAACTGGTCGTCCAAAGCCCTGAGGGCGCACTCTCCCTCCAGCTGGTCAATCAGACCCTGCTGATACTCAGTACCCACTTCGGTACTCTCGGGGCGTCGGCTGGCAATTCGAGTCATCAGTGGTCGCTGCTGGTAAGTGACTGATTCATAAACGGCGGAAACTTAAACGCAGTAAACATCGCTCCACAGCCCGCAGGATAAACGTTGAAAATCGTGTGACAAGTCATACGCGTCACCCTAAGANCCCCCAACCCCCTGAATAGCCTTCNAGCCACAGCCTTGGCCGCACTCACCATCGCGTGAAATCAGGAAAATTGGGGCGTCGGCCCAACTTTGTGGCGGCAAGTCCAACGAAATCAGTCAAAACCATTTTCTACAGGGGCTTGCCAAGGTGTGATACTGCCCAAATAAGTGACGAAAGGTGATCATCGGCAACGTTTCCCAATCGCAATGACCTGAAAGGTACGTTGGCTGGGTGTCTGCCTTCCCCGACTTCGGCCATGGTGAATCCATGCAGTATTTCTCCATTTTTTTCGCAGCCGTTGCCTTTTGGCAACTGGGTCTCAGGTACCACCGAGCTCAGCGGCTGAAAGAACTATCACAACGTAGCACTGCCGAATTTGGGGAGTTGAAGCGCCAGCTGACTAACCGCCACATCATTGTCACTCATCTGGCTGATTCCATCCCTCAGTCATTTGATCCCAAGTTTGAACGGCAAAAGCTGAGAGAAATCAGCCAGACAGCGGAAGACTCGCTTTGCACCATTGATCCGCGCAAGCCGTCAGCAGAGAAGATTCGTGAGTTCGTGTGCCGAGAACGCGAACTGCTTAGCGTGACCCGAGAACTGATCGACAGCATCAAATCGGAGGATGGTCTCCGCCGAGCTCACTTGGTGAAAAGTTGCATTGAGGGTCTCGAACGAGCAAACGCGCAAATTGGAGATCACACTTCCATTTACAACACGTCAGCAATCGCCTATCAGAGTGTGAAACGTGCCTCATTGCTGGGACAACGTAAACGCAAAGACGAGTTTACGATCTTTGACATTCAAGAATGAGTAGCAAACAAGTTCGCTCATCAGACCGCTATCTTTCTCAGCAGTTCCGCAGTCACTGTCACTGATTCCAAATCGATCGTGTGTGGACCTTTGAATGAATGAAAATGGTTTTCAACACCGGCATTCAGCAGCATCTGATTGAGAGCTTCAGCGCTGGCGTAAGGTAAAATCGGATCGATTGTTCCATGAGACTGAAAGACTGCGGTCCCAGACAAACGATCCATTGCTTGATGCCACTGAGGACGACAGATCACCGTACCTGAGAATTGGATGAGTAACTGGGGAGGTGCAATGCTGCCCCTAAGTGCCGTATCCATGGCCAGCATCGCACCTTGGGAAAAGCCACCCAGCACCAATGGAGTTTCATCTCCGGCCAACTGCTCTTTCACAGTCGCAATGGTTTCGCAAAGTGCAAACCGCGCTTCTGTGACACCNGGTGGCTCATGTTCATGCAATTCCTCAAAGTCAGCTGCCTGCACGGCCTCAGCTAGGCGAGCCATGTTGATGGGCCACCAAGCACGTCCCTGAGGCATACCCAATTCCGCAAGTGAATTAGGCGCATCTGGAAATACGAAACGAAACTTACCCCCCTGATCACCTAATAAGCTGATCCACTCATTCGAAAGCCCAGCCAAGTCGTCATAGGAAGCCCCATATCCATGGCAGATCACTACTCCAATGCTTGGGTCAGTCCCACCGTCGACAACAATGCAATCAAGTGAGGCTATTCGGGTGCGGAGTGCTTCGGGCATTGATCATTCTCAAACAGAAAAAGGGGGGGGCAGCAAATCTGTAGTTATCAGCAAACCAAAACGATGCTTCATAATACGCGTCGATTGTACGGTAACAATATCTAATGCGAGTGAACCTGACTCCGCAACCCACGAACAAAATCGGCTCATGGTTGTCTTGCTTTCTTACCCCAGACAGCATCCAATCGAGAATCTCTGCCACTTTTCCCGCGATAAAACTTGTACTTGGTGGGATTCTTCTTGTAGTAATTTTGGTGATATTCCTCTGCTGGATAGAACTTGCCGGCATTCATGCCTTGCGTCTCAATTCGCTTGCCAAGCTCTTGACCGACACGAGCGCGGGTAGTCTTTGCAACTTTTTCCTGCTTTTCATCGTGGGTAAAGATCACTGTACGTTACTGGTTACCCTGGTCACAGAATTGACCATTTGCCTGTGTTGGATCAACGTTGTGCCAGAACAAAGATACCAACGAATCATAGGGCACACGATCAGGATCAAAGCGGATCTGTATCGATTCAATATGCCCTGTCTTTACCTGCTCANAAGTNNGATTCTTCGTACGTCCGCCCGTGTAACCCGAAGTGGTTGAAATCACCCCGTCAACCTTGTCAAAAGCGGGTTCCATGCACCAGAAAAATCCGCCCGCGAAAGCAGCCAAGTGGTGCATACTTTTTAACGCTTGGCCATCATTGCCTGCCTGAATGATCGTCGCGGGTCTTTGTTCGGCAGGTGTTGCTTTATGTGCCTCAGTGATTATTCAAAGAGCGCACAGGACGATCAACAATGGAATACCGAATCTGAAAATCAACTGCATCATCGGCTAATCTCATGCGATATCGTTGCAAGTTGCTAAACAACAACGGTGACCCTTTCCCTTAACAGGTGTGCTAGCTCATTGTCAAAAAATGACGTTAAGTCAGCCATCGATCTTGCGTAAGCGCGAGTCAAACTGCAGCGAGTGTCGTCGCAGGACGCCAATCGACGAGATGTATTTCGACTTTCCTGAATCCACGAAAATCATTCACGACTGGGCGGTAGGCAATTTCAATTGGGCCTTCAGTCGCATTGAGNTCATCNCACCAATCACCGGCACCAAAAGCAACGCCGCGGATCACTTTCTTTCCCTGACGGAGATTAACGGTCAGGTGTCGCTCACCTCCACCCATCTTGCGTGCAGGTTCATCGAGTTCCACATTCCTGCAATAAAGAACAGGTCTTGGATTGGCGGCTCCAAATGGTGCNAGCATGTCGATCTGCTTGAGCACCTCAAGATTCAATTGCCCCAGTGTTGCCTCAGCATCGATCACGATTTCAGGCACAATTTCTTTATCGTTCCACTGTTTGGCAACCGCCTCGTTAAAGTCACCACGAAAAGCCTCGATCTCACGTTCACTGACTGTCAAACCCGCTGCTGCCTTGTGTCCGCCAAAGCGAACCAAGCGGTGATCACATTCACAGAGCGCGTCATACAGATTTATATTCGTCCCACCCACACGACCTGAACCGACCGCCTCCGTTTTACCTGCCGCGTCCAACGAAATCACAAACACAGGCTTCGCATACTTATCAGCCAAGCGTCCTGCAACAACACCGATGACGCCTGGATGCCAGCCAACACCAGCGAGGACCAAAGCAGCATCACCTTCTGGATCGAAGTCACCCTTGGCCTGTTTGTCTGCCGCCAGGTAAACACTTCGTTGCAGACTGTCCCGCGTCGTATTGAGTTGATGTATGTACTCAGCTAATTGCGTCGCTCGCTCGCCCGGCGAAATGGTCATCAATTCGACCGCTAATTGGGCTTGCCCGAGCCGCCCGGCAGCATTCAACCTCGGAGCAATATTGAAACCAATGCTTTCTGTATTAAGACTCTCAACCTGATCCAGTTTGGTAACCTTCATTAATTCTGTCAGACCGGGCAAGGGCTCCGCTCTCAGCATGCGAATACCATGCTCAACCAAAATTCGGTTTTCATCCAACAACGGTACGACGTCCGCGACAGTTCCGATTGCGGTCAAAGACAACGACTGCATCAGGTAACGACGCATCCGTTCCGTTACTTTCTTTGCCCCACAAATCGACTGGCATAACGACCAAGCGAGTTTAAACGCAACGCCCGCGCCGCAAAGTTCACCAAACGGATAAGCAGTACCAGGCAACCGTGGATGCACAATCGCATCAGCATCAGGTAATTGCTCACCGATGGTGTGGTGATCCGTGATCACCAGCTTGACACCTAATTCCTTGCACAACTCAGCATGGTCAACACTGGTGATCCCGCAATCGACCGAAACAATCAGTTTCTTGCCTCGATCAGCCAGTTTGCGAATCGCATCCTCATTCAGGCCATAACCGTCTTCAAGGCGATTTGGAACGTGGTAGCTCACGTCAGCATTAAATAGCCGGAGTCCATTGACCAGAATGGCTGTCCCCGTCATCCCATCACAGTCATAGTCACCGTAAATGACGATGGGCGTTTTGTTTTCAATCGCTTCAACAAGAATCGATGTCGCCTCTGGAATACCAGGCAATTCCTGTGGATCTCGTAAACCCATCAATTTGGTATCAAGAAAACGCGAAGCATCTTCGGCAGTGTAGATACCTCGACTCACGAGAAGTTGTGCAACTACAGCGGGTAGCCTTCCCGAATTCATCAGACTCTCAACACGATCAGCATCGTGTGGAATGATTCGCCACTGTCGTTTCATCCGTGAATCCTGTGGACCTGAACCGCTTGGACTCGAAACTCTGTCGCTGGGAATTCCCTCACAAGGAATTCGGCAGCAATGAACTGCCAACGCTAATAGAACCGACCAGACCAGTACCGCGTAACTTCGCAGTTTCCGATGTTACCGGGACTGTGCATCAGAATGACCGACAAAAAATCGAACGATCAATTCCATGAAGAACATGAATGCGTGCCGCACCTACTGCGAAGCCGCACCTACTGCAAAGCCGTGTTGAGATATCGCTCGGACTGCTGACTAAAAACAACACAGCAGACCATGCGTCGATCGACTTACTTCTTTTTTTCACCGTGAAAAGTATGCTTCCGCAAACGCGGACAATACTTCTTCACGCGAAGCTTTTCTCCGCCAGGCTTTCTCCTGACCGAATAGTTGTAATCGCCGCACTCCTCGCACACGAGAAAAATCGTTTCAGCTTTCTTCTTACTTCTGGCCATCGGGAGGGCTCGGTTTGTCGGCTAANTTGGGCAATATGGAAANTTCGAGTGGCGATTATTGCAGTAGAAGGGCTATTTCGGCAAGTAGAAATGGCCCGGTTAGCGACGTTTCTTGGGTCAGCTTCACAGAAAACCCTCAGGATGACCGTCGAAAAAGACAGAAGAACGTTNAAAAACCGATATTCACCACGTCCCAGCTACTGCTGAAGAGCAAAAAGCACCAGATTTGCGACGATTTTGGCCGCATCCTCAGTGTTGTACCCGGGACATTGGATTGAATTCGGGCTTTCCAAGGCACAACTCAAGTCCAACGGTGAAAAAAAGACTGCTGCCAAGTCGTCCACCATGGCAAATTCCANGTCAGGCTGGCCCGTTCGACGCGATCCTTGGTTGCCCCCACCAGCAGGTGTTCGAATCGTCACATTACGAAGATCAAACCCACCGGTTGCCCGGATTGCGGGGTGATTTCCTGGCATTGCCTGCAGCGGCGCATCAGGAAGTGTTTTCGCCATTTCCCGACGAAATGCGTCGCTAAANGCCTTACTGCCACAAACAGCAGATCCCAAAATGATCCCGCCACTCTGCACATAATCGCGAAGCCGTTTGCGCTCGGTTTCGTTCCAGCTGAAATCTGTACGCCCATGAATCCAAAGAAACGGGACATCATTTAATTGCTGAGAATCGAGACTAACCGGCTGGGGGGGGGAGGCGAGCGAGATTGGTATGCGAGCCGCGATCAAAGCCATCGCATTGGGAAGTGCACGGCGAGCCTCTTGCCCACCCGCGTCGAGCGATAGCATGGCTACCTGCACCACATCTCGCGGTGCATCACCAGCCGGTCCCTCTGGCAGAATAGTCCTTTGCTCGAGTTTGTCTTTCAATTCACGGCCGGTGGCATAGGCAATCAGGTTTTCCCCGATACGAATTCCAGCCTGGACCTGCTCTCGCAGTTGCTCTCCGCCACGATCTCGGTGGAATAGGAGGTCACCATATTCCCAGCGGCAAGACAAACTTTGGGGCACATAAAAAACGGCCGTACGGCAACATGCTTGGACGCCATACACCCAAAAGTCAGGACCAATCACAGTCGGATCGACTTTATGCTGAGCTGACCAGATGGGATGCCCGGGAGGCAACCGCTCCAAACCNGCTCCCTCAAACCAGCTCTGGCATAGCTGATTCACACTGCGTTCAAAACCACTNGCATCTCCACATCCGTCTCCGCCTTCAGCTTCAAAGAGGATGCAGCCACCCTGGTCCACGTACTCCTTGAGCCGCTCAGATAATTTGTCGGTCATGGGTATCGCCTCCGTGCCACTCATGACGAGGACAGGAGCCTGCAGCAGGTCTTCCAAAGTCGCATTGTTAGCATCAATGGTCTGCCACGTAAGATCACGACCCCAGTCACTTTCGACATGCCGAACNAGTTGACGCAAGCCATCNGGGTGTTGGTTCCACTGANCTTGAACCTCAGGNCCTCCATACTGGAGCCGNCCGGCGACGACCTGTCGCTTTCCTTTGCTGAGAAACAGCAACGCAAAAGAAGTGGCAACATTACTNCTTTCCATCGCTCCCACATTGGACCAGTATCCCTGAAATTCNTCTTGGATACCGATCAGNTATTCCGCCCCCTCACGATACCAGTCATGGTCCCCAATGAATCGACGTCCAGACAATCGACCAACACGTTCCAACGCGTACAGATAGTAAAACTTGGTCATGGAATCCCCGCCAGGATTCACTTGCAGCGTAAAGTTTCTACCGAGCCATTGGATTCCATTTTCAATCGCCTGTTCATCTGTAGTGCTGCCCCCGCAACACTGGATCCGGTTTCCAGCAGCATCAGNATCCAGACGACTACCTGCNATGATGACCGATGCAATGCCTGCACAAGTCATGCTTCCCGANGTNCGCCGACCGCTGCCATACGCCCATCCACCATTGGATTGCTGACGATTGGTCCAATANCGGTGAGCGCGTTGAAACACCAAGGGATCGATTTTGATCCCGCGATCCTGAGCGGCACCGAGCGCCAACAATGCAAACTGCGAATTGGATGGATCCCCCCCGCCGCGCTGGCTTCCATAATCCCAGCTTCCAATCCGATCTTTCGGCCCCGCGGATTTCTGCCCTTTGACAAGCCATTCAACGTTTCGACGGATACGTGGCAGGTCCCCAGCGGCACCCATTTGGCAAAAAACGAGTGTCTGCAGCGCTGCTGAGTAGGTTTGATTGGGCTCGAATGTACGTAGATACCTCATTGCCCGGACAATATCAGGATCTTCCCGGGAAACCGCTGCATTCAGCATGGCCAAAGTACATAGGGCAGAGAGGCCACAGGACTGGCCGCCATATTCTTCCCAACCACCTCGAACATTTTGTGATTTGCGAAGATAGGCAATTCCACGGGTAATCGATCGCTGAACCGCCTTGGTATCGATATCTGCATAGGCTTGTTGGCGGGGGATCAGCACCAATCCGAGACAAATCAGGATAATCCAGAACTGGCCCCCCTTTCCCGCCATCTGCCCCAGCGGTCTAAGATAGCGGTAGCAGTCAGCAACGCAGATGTTTGTCATTGCAATACCCAGCGGCCTCAGTGCAACCCTGAAAAGCATTGGTCGTGTTTCCGCAAAGGATTGTTTCTTTTCCATCATGAGCGGTTCTCCTCCACCACCTCCACCAAATCAACCTACCCCCAAACAAACTTCAGCGGGCTCATCAGCCTCGCGGAATCTTGGGGATGTGTTGCGCGAATTCTCTGATCACCAGCAAACCATGCGATCAGAGTTAGCCAAGGTCATTGTTGGCCAAAGCGATACCATCGAACAACTACTGGCTGCCATCTTCACTCGCGGTCACTGCCTACTCGAGGGAGTCCCCGGGCTTGCAAAAACACTGATGGTCAGCACGCTTGCCGACATTCTCGACGTTTCCTTCAAGCGTGTCCAGTTTACACCTGACCTGATGCCCTCGGATATCACTGGAACGCAAGTTTTAGAAGAAGATGAACAGGGAAAACGAAGCTTTCGGTTCGTTGAAGGCCCGATCTTCACTAATATTCTGCTTGCCGATGAGATCAACCGAACACCTCCCAAAACGCAAGCCGCACTTTTGGAAGCAATGCAGGAACGCCAAGTCACGGTTGGTCGTGACACTTACAAGTTGCCCGCACCCTTCTTCACAATCGCAACCCAAAACCCAATCGAGCAGGAAGGAACCTATCCTCTTCCAGAAGCACAACTCGACCGTTTTATGTTCAACATCAAAGTCGGTTATCCCACTGCAGACGAAGAAGAGAAAATCCTGACCGCGACGACGCGTGGTGAGTCTGTGAAGGTCAACAAAGTGCTTACATCAAGGGCGATCCTGAACATTCAAAAATTGGTCTCCAGCATCGCAGTCAATCCCTACGTCATTAGCTATGCCGCGAAACTGGTNCGTGCAACCCGTCCGAAGGATCCCACCGCACCAGAATACGTTCAGGAACTGGTTGATTGGGGTGCAGGCCCCCGTGCCGGACAAAATCTGATCGCGGGTGCAAAAGCGATTGCTGCAATGGATGGGCGTTTCAGCATCGATCCCGATGANATNAAACGAATCGCNTTGCCAGTTTTNCGNCACCGTGTTGCTACCAACTTTCAAGCGCAAGCNGAAGGTATGGATACCGATGCCATTGTGATGCGATTATTGGAAGATATTAGCCCGCCTGAGCCGGAAAAACTCGCGCCGACAAAATAAAAACGCTTGCCCGGACCAATCTCCGAATGACAGCACTGCTTTCACCCGAATCGCTGCAACAGATCAAGCGTCTGGATCTGCGCGCACGCATGGTGGTGAGAGGATTTTTGCAGGGCCTGCACTCGAGCCCTTTCCACGGATTCTCAGTTCAGTTCAGTGAACATCGCCGGTACAACCGCGGCGATGACCCAAAGTTGATTGACTGGCTTGCNTACGCAAAAACCGACAAGTATTTCATCAAACGCTTCGAGGCAGAAACCAACCTGACCGCCTATTTGGTGATCGACTTATCAAAGTCGATGGGATTCACCGAACAACAGACGATGAACAAGTTCGAGTATTGCACCTGCCTGGCAGCATCACTCACTTACCTGATGACCATGCAGCAGGACCCGGTGGGCTTGATCACTTTTGATGAAAAGATGCAGGCTCGACTGCCCGCCCGTAGTCGGCGGGGTCACATCGGCGATGTTCTGGGGCAGTTATCCAAATTGCAACCGACAGGTAAAACCGACTTGGCTGCCTGCATTATCCAGCTGGCAGCAATGCTGAAGCAACACTCCCTTGTAATTCTTTTCTCCGACCTGTTACCCACTACCGACGATGAAGGCGCCCCAGAAGAAATCATCTCCGCTTTGGCAAGGCTAAAGCACGGTGGGCATGATGTGATTGTGTTCCATGTCATGGACGAAGCCGAAGTTCATTTTCCGTACGAGGGTCCAGTACAGTTCGAAGACTCAGAGAGTGGCGAAACGGTTTCCGTAGACGCCACAGGTTTCCGGGACGACTACCTGCAACAAATCGAAGCTTTTCGAGATGCGTATCGCGAAGGCTGCAACAATCTGCGGGTCGACTATGTTCCTCTCGATACAAGCATGCCCTTTGACAAAGCGCTTACCGAATACCTGATCCAACGGCAGAGTCGTTTTTAGCAGTCTAGCAATTTAGCAGACAATCAATCCTGTCACCGGATGTCATCCGGTGTACCACCAGCTGATTGCTTCATTCTGCGTCTCTGACGGCCAGTCGTTGGGGACCATGCCTCAAACCATTGAATTCCACCTCCACATACTGCCTGTAACTGCGACGCACCGTGACGTTTCTGAATGCAACTCTACTGTTCGGCTTGGCGGCAATCACCGTCCCGGTCGTGCTGCATTTAATCGCTCGGCGAGAGCCCCGAAAAGTAGTTTTTCCTTCGATACGTTTTCTGACCAAACGCGTTGACTCCAACCGCAGTCGCTTGCGTGTTCGTCGCTGGTGGCTGCTGGCGCTGCGTATTCTTGCGGTAGCCATGCTTGCGATTGCCTTAGCAAGACCTGCGATTCACCAGTCTCTGTCCATCACTTGGCTGACGATCGGCATCTGTTCGCTTGTAAGCGTCGTCTTATTGTTGTTGGCAACGATTGCGATTTCACGCAGGCAGGCCAAAACCACAACGTATGGACTCGGCGTTGCGGGGATCCTGCTGTTATTGGTTGCATTGATTTGGGGAGGCTATACCTATGCCTCAGGCCCAGCACCAACGATTGACTCGATCGAGCCAGTGGCCATCGCAATCATCTTGGATAACTCACCCTCGTCGTCATGGAAAACTCCAGATGACAACCGCATCACGAGGATGAAAGATGTCGCGACGTGGATGGTAACGCGTTTACCACGTACCAGTCGCGTTGCTATTCTCGATCGCTCCTCTCAAGTGGCGTCTTTCTCCATGGACACCGCCAATGCGATTTCTAAAATCGAACAGTTACAGCCGGTGGAAACAACCCAATCCATCACCTCGCGGCTAGATGCTGCAGCACGACTGGTACGCGAAAGTGAAATCCCCAATCGCCAGATCCTGCTATTGAGCGACTTGGCAAAGTCAACGTGGAACGATGCGATTGATGACAGCAGCATGCTGAGCTTGCTGGATTCCACGCCTACCATCTCACTGACCATTTTTGACACAGGAGACTTTGAAGGCTTCAACCGTTCGCTTTCCACTCCAAAACTCTCAGATCGAACACCACCGCGTGGCTCGCCCATTTCGATCTCCACAACACTGACATTCGAGTCGTTCAATGATATTGATACCGATTCCGTCACGGCAGACCTACAACTCTACCGAGCCGATGCCGCGCTGCCGGTCATTCGCAACGGAAACGTCGTTCTGCCAGAGCTCGAAAGTGTCGATCGGACGAGTGTGCAGGTTACCAAGGGTGGATCAAGCGAACTGCTACTGACAATACCCGCGCTTGAAACTGGTACACACCACGGACAAATCACTTTGGTAGGAGATGATGGTATCTCCATCGATGATCGTCGTTACTTCACTCTTCAAGTCTTGCCGCCATCCAGAGTATTGCTTGTCTGTGATGATCCGGATGAATCTCTGATCATCAGTCAAATCATGACAGCATCTGCCGGTTTGTCAGACGAAGAAGATGCAGAATTTCGGGTAGACCGAATCGGATTTACTGATCTCTCTGCAGTACGCCTCGCTGACTTCGAATCTATTCTGCTTCTCGATCCTCCTAAGGATGTTCTTGAGGACACGAGCATTGCAGACTACGTGACTGCCGGCGGTGGTGTATTTATCGCATTAGGCCCAGCCGTCAATGGTTCAAATATCGAGTCAAAATTCACTCCCACCTTGGTGCGACGTTGGCGAGTTCCCGATCCCGGTACCTTTTTTCAGATGAAAGCAGGTAGCAACCCAATCACTTCGGTGCTCGCCGACAACACGCCGTGGAGCGATTTTCGTGTGCAGCAGTACTGGCAACTGAAGACAACCGAACAAGATACGGTTCTGATCCAATACGCCGGCACAGAACATGCCGCGATGACATCACGAATTGTCCCCCGCAAATCAGGCAGTACCTCAGGGCGGATCCTTATACTCAGCACACCACTCCCAGGGCTGTCGAGTCAAACGCGAAATTGGAACGCACTCTTTGGGACTGATCCTTGGCCCGCTTGGTTGCTAACAAGACAAAGTATTGAGTACCTGACACAGCGTGGAAGTGATGAGTCCATGTTGCTTGTCGGTCAGCCCAAAGTAATCGCCGCAGACCAAGCCAACCAAAACAGTGACTCCGAGGGAATCAGGAATGATTTAGGCCTGACACAGAAAATCCAGATCTTTCCGCCAGCAAACCAACCTCCTATCCCATTTAATGTCACTCCAGCCAACCAACGGATTACGTTCACAGACACAACAGCCTCTGGCATCTACTGGATTCGCGGACTGGAGCCGGGTTCTGGTTTTTCAACAAATTTGCCCGAAAGTGCACTTTCACTCCAACGAGTGGGTGAGGACCAACTCGATCAAATTTTTGGACCAGAACGATACAATCTAGCGGCAGACCGCGAAGGTATTGAGTTTGCTGAAAATAAGGCAACCCAGCGGGTTTCGTTGCACTCGCCAGCAATTCTGTTTGCACTGGCAATTTTTCTACTGGAACAAATTCTGGGAAATCGGTTCTACCGCAATCGAGTCAAACCAGCTGGCTGAGCTTGACTGCCATTTACCCAGCCAACCAGGCAACAGCTCAAGCCAACAGATTTCATGGATGAAATGCTGGCAAAACACCATGTAGCAGCTCAATTCTTGGGTCTGCCAGCAGGCCAGAACGGACTTTGTTGCGAGTCTCTCACTGCAATTGGACTCACACAGCAGTATCTGACCAGACAGCCAATGGTGTTATTCCGGGCTGGNAAAGTGCTAATTCGGCAAGATATAGCGACTAAGTCGGGTTATCGGCCATGCATCGAGTACCTTTTTCCGTTGCCAACAACTCTGACATACCTGTAAACTGGGCGTGACCCGAATATCCGACAAATCGAAGGCTGTTGTGCGATGCGGTAAGCCCGTTTGAAGTAGACCACTTGAGACATCAGCGGTAACTTACCGACCGACAAACCCCACATCGAAACCGAGCCTTGTCCGTCGGCTCATGCAACATAGCGCTCCTCTATGAATCAACGTCCACTGCTTGAGCGACGTAGCCCGTTGGGAATCAGTTATGCGCTGTTAATATTGATTGCCTTTTTCTTTCTGCTGCCTTCGGGATTTCGAGCAGCCAGGCTGAGNCTGAATCAGAAAGAGAATGACGTCAAAGACTGGCTTCCCAGTGACTTTCCTGAGACGGCTGAGTTGGAGTGGTTCGCTGANCACTTCGCGGGTGAAAGCTTCGTGCTGGCAACATGGCCTGGATGCGTCAGTGGTGACCAGCGTTTGAGCTTGCTGGAGCAGAAACTGCTTCACGAAAGTGAAACGTTTGATCCCTCANCTGACTTTCCTCTGGAANTTGCTGACAGTTACNACCGTGCCAAGAAGGTAGGGAATGANCTCCAGTTGTTGTTGGCTGGCAGCGACTTTTACAACTGGGGTGGAGAACAGGAGAAATGGCTCAGTAGCCCTGATGGTCAGTGGTATTACATCACNCCCAAGGGACACTTATATCGATGGGATGAACCGAGCAACGGTCCTGCTGCCTTGGTTCGTCAAATCAAAAAGTCACTAGGCACCTACAAACTGCAGGGCACATTTGTTACCGGGTTTGGTAACCCACCCAGTAAGACACAATTTCAGAATCCGTTCTACAACGATCCCTCGATCATTTGCGCGAACCTCTTTCACTCGGTTCAGACGGGAGACACCATTCTGGAAGAATTGGCTCGCGAAGGTGGGCCACTTTGGCCCATCGACCTGACTGACGAAGACCGCCGGTCGACGGTGGCCCGTCGTCGTGCGATGGAACGGTTAACAGGAACACTCTTTGCCCCTGCAATCTCTGACGATTTCAATTGGACAGCCGCAGAATTCCGCGATGCTCTTCCAGAGAGCCAACACGACCAGTTGCCCGAAGACTTCGATGCGCTAGTACAGATTCACCTGAACGAAATTCTGGCTGACGANTATGACGCTTCGCTTGATGAACTGAAGCAAGCAACTCTGAACGACCGCACCGATGCGTGGTATGCCATCTATGACGCGATGGAAGTCGAGCCACCACCAAGACTGACCTGCGTTCTCATCACTTTGACTGACTTGGCAAAGGATAATCTTGCCTATGCTTTAGGTCGGGGAATCATGGGCCAACCGCGGGGTCGCCTGCTAACATTGGCTGCTGAGTCGGGTGTTCAACCCGCTGCACCTCCGTCCATGGCACCACCACCATTCAATCGCCCACCTGCCGAATCGGTAGATGGCTTACCGCCGCTACGAATTGGTGGTCCTCCAGTCGACAATACGGCAATTGATGAAGAGGGAACCATCACGCTGGCGAGACTAGTCGGTTACAGCATCGTGCTAGGGATTGTCCTGTCTTACATTTGCTTTGGCAGCATCAAAATCACCGTAATGGTGTTCATCGTAGGCGGTTGTTCCGCCATGCTTAGCATGGCAATGGTTTGGTGGACCTCTGGCAAGGTCGACGCGATCCTTCTCAGCATGCCATCGCTGGTCTATGTGCTGGGAATCTCAGGAGCAATTCACGTTGTCAACTATTATCGCGACGAGGTGCGGATCCGCGGCAAAGCAGGTGCACCTGGGCGTGCCCTGCGGCACGCCATTTTGCCATGTTCGCTGGCATCGCTGACAACGGCTATTGGACTCGCCTCGCTGTTCACCAGCAACTTGGCACCAATCAGCAATTTCGGCTTCTANTCAGCAATTGGCGTTCTGATGACGGTCGCCATCTTGTTTTCATACCTGCCAGCTGCCTTACAGGTATTTGCACCTAAAATTACAGCTNCGAATGATGACGCAANCAGTCAACAACCTGTACAAGAAAGTCGGCTGTCAGATTGGTGGGCTGCCGTCGGCCGCTGGATCACCGGACACCACGCGTTTGTCAGCACTGCNTGCCTTCTGNTGCTAGCTATCTGCTCTCTTGGCCTTCTGAATATCAGAACNTCCGTTCAATTATTGAAGCTNTTCGATCCACAGTCGCGAATCATCCATGACTACGGCTGGTTGGAAGACAACTTCGGAAAATTGGTTCCCATGGAACTCATTGTCCGCGTCCCCCCTGAAATGCAGGCTGAGTATGTAGCAGATGCGGAAAATAGCGTCGAACAGGGTGCTGACCGACAGGAAAATCAAGCTTCGATCCAAGCACTCACGATACTCGAACGGGTCGAGGCGATTTCACGAATCCGTACGGTCGTCAATCGAACTCTCGGTGAGACTGGTCGTGGAGTCGTTGGCCAAGTCATGAGTGCTGATACCGTTCTTCCACCATTGCCAGACCCTAGCAACAGCTACAGTCCGATCCGGGCAAAGTTCAATCGTGAAATCCTGGCCGGNCGAAGTGACTTACAGGAAAACGACTACCTGCGATTAGAGAAATCAGCTGGCGCCCTTGATAACGAACTATGGAGAATCAGCCTTCGAGTCGCTGCTTTGTCGGATGTCGATTACGGGCGATTCATCTCCACACTCAGAGAGTCTGTCGAACCAGTTCTGCGGGCCTATGACACACGCGANGAAATCCTTCGACTTCTGACCACTGATAAGAGCGGTGTTAAAAAGAAACTGAGTACCAAGTCACAAGTTTTGGTAATNAGCCCCGACCGGCCAAAAACTCTTGAAACTGCCGATCTGATTTTGCCTGACGGTGAAATCAACCAGGAAGCTACCTACGCTGCAACCCTCGCTGAATTGCTAAGTGGAGAACGGATTGAGTCCCCANAATGGATCGANGTTCCACCGGAAAAAGCGGAGGCAATGAGATCCAATCCCNAGTGGCGCGACTNCTTGGAACGGTTCGATGCGATTGTCTGGTTGGGAAGTGATGTCTTCGCGCTTGATGACTTCGAGTCGTCTTCGAATTTGATNGATGCAAGAAGCATTCGTGACAAGGAAATTACTCCAAAGCTAANNGCANATCGTGTCCCTGATGTGGATGGCAGTGGCCCCATGCAAGTGATTTACACTGGTGTGGTTCCTGTCGTTTACAAGGCTCAGCGAACCCTCTTAACAAGTTTAACGCACTCCATTGCGATGGCGTTTGTTCTGATCGCCTTAGTCATGGTATGGCTGCTAAACCCCGGGCGTATGCCAGTGGGATGGATGAAGCCGGGTAACATTGCCAATGGTCTGGCAGCCGGTCTGGTATCGATGATCCCCAATGTCTTTCCAGTGCTGATAGTCTTCGGCGTTATGTGCCATCTGAAGATCGAGATTGACATTGGGACAATGATGACCGCATCCGTCGCNATGGGTGTNGCTGTTGACGACACNATTCACTTTCTTTCCTGGTTCCGCGCTCATCTGGACGAAGGAATGAGCCGGACGGAAGCTGTGATCCAGTCGTACCGAAGGGTTGGCCCAGCAATGACTCAAACCACTATCGTCGGAGGTCTTGGGCTCTTTGTTTTTGCCTTGTCAACTTTCACACCAACCCAGCGCTTCGGCACTTTGATGTTGGTCATGCTGGCAACGGCACTCGCAGGTGACCTGATTCTGCTGCCCGCCTTGTTAGCTGGTCCTGCGGGTCGGTTCTTCAAACCCCGTGACAGCCGGCCAGAGAAGGCTGGAAATTCNAATCANGACGAANCNNTGTCANCAAACCCNNTGGAAGAAATGGGTGTTGTGNTNNCTGNCTCNNTCGANGCACACCCAAACAGTGCACCNGCCGCAATCAGNGAGGAAACGGAGGAAGAAGAATCTCCGCATCTGCGTCTNCANTTTCCTCGCAAAGATCCCGCTCGCCGAATNAAGCGAAGCCAATAAAAAACGTCCCTGGATTCGGCATAAGCCAATTCCAGAGACGCTATCTTTTCAAGTTACCAAATCAATCAAACTTCGAATGGGTTGTACTCGCCCGGCACTGGCACAGGATACAAGCCATCTTCGCCTCGCAATACAGGCGGTGGAGTATCCAGCGTGTAGTTGTCGATACCCGGTGCCAATTCGCGTCCACGTGCCAACAAGTCATCCCACTTCAGGACCTTACCGCTGTAGCAGGCTTCACGACCAAGAATCGCCGTNAAGGTCGACTTGGCACCNTACTCACCTTCGTTGTAGATCTCACCCCGCATCAGCGCTTCGATGAGATCATGCTGTTCTTGCTGGTGCCCATTTGGGCTGTTTCCAGTGAACTTCCAATTGGTTTCGCCAGCGATCGAACCATTAGGACTAGCAGTACCTTTGGTACCGTGAACTGCTTCGCCAACGTTGTTCCAAGCACCACGCAGATGGCGACCTTGACTGAACATCTTGGTTCCATCNGAGAACGTATACTCACAGAAGGTATGATCGAAAATCTGTGACTTCGATGCATCACCATCCATTCGTCTTTCGCGACCGCCCATGCCATTGCACTCGACAGGGTATTCGCCCTTGACCCAGCAACCTACATCCAAATTGTGAATGTGCTGCTCGCAGATCTGGTCTCCTGACAACCAGTTGAAGTGATACCAGTTGTTGGTTTGGAACTGCATCTCGCTCATTTCCGGGGTCCGGTTGCGATACCAGATTCCACCACCATTCCAGTAAACTCGCTGAGCGATGACATCGCCAATGGCCCCGTCGTGGATACGGTCAATCGTTTCCATGTAACGAGGCTCATGTCGGCGTTGAAGACCGATACCAACCATTAACTTTTTCTTCTTGGACTCTTCCACTGCGTCCAAGACGCGGCGAACACCAACGGCATCAGCAGCAACAGGCTTTTCCATGAAAACATGGCGGCCTTTACTTACAGCGTACTCGAACTGCTGAGGCTTATAGCCTGGTGGAGTCGCGATGATGACCAAGTCACAATCAGTGTCGATTGCTTTCTTGTAGCCATCCAAACCGCCAAAAATGCGCTCGTCAGGCACATCAACCTTATCTTTATTATCACCTTTGCTAAGGCGCTTCAGAGCACTTTTGGCTTTTGCCTCAAATGGATCTGCTGCTGCAACCAGCTTGACATTTCCCTTCGTATTCATGATTTGAGCCGCAGCACCACTGCCACGACCACCACAACCAATCAACACGAAGCGAATCGTATCACTACCAGCAGCATGGGCAGTCTTGGCAATGGTACTGGTCAATGCTGCACCGGCTGCTGCAGCCGTTGAAGTCTTGAGAAAGGTTCGACGGGTGGAATCGTTTTGCGTCATTTATGTCCTCGAATAGGTAGGTTAAAGGCAGAGGGGTGGAAGGGGAAATCAGGTTTCGGTACCCGAATTGTAGACGGGAAGCGTCAAAAATTGGGCCTTCACCACTCGGTTTTCGGCAAATAGCCCTCGATGTTATCGGTATTCAAGCTGCTAAAAAACACCCCGACACACAATCACAGAGACAAAATTGTAGTGCAAATGTGCTGCATCCTCGGCAAATGGAAGGGNCCTTTCCACAAGTTTCCTTTCAGNGTGGAAGTNACTCGCCCNGTTCGATCNAGATAACCAAACCACTCGCCATGCTCNGAATCAGGAAAATACTGATACGCCCATTGATGGATTTGATGGTGCCAATCCGCATATTTCTGCCTTCCTGTCAGCTGAAATGCCAACAGCGTGGCGATGATCGCCTCGCATTGCGGCCACCAAAATTTCATATCGTGCCAGTACTCTTGAACCGGGTGACCATGCACATCTGTGAAATAGAGAATTCCTCCATACTCTGAATCCCAACCTCGCTGCCACATCCACTCCAACATCTGGCACCCCATCTCAATCAAGCCAGAATCCTTTCGATGTGCCCCCTCCCACATCAAAAACCACGCACCCTCTATCGCATGTCCCGGATTGAGCGTCCGTCCGTCAAAGTGGTCGATTAGCTCACCCTTCATGCCAACCGTTTCCATGACACAATTCAGCTCTGGTTTTAGATGGAACCGCTGAATCGTCTCAATGCTCCTGTCGATCCACANGTTGGCATCCGCAAAGCTGATCGATTCCCGCAATTCCTGAGCAGTAGCAATGGTAATCATCGGGAATCCGATGGATCGAGTCTGCCTGTGATCCGTGAATTTCGGCGGCGTATCTACCGGTTCAAGGTTGTGCTGAACGAAATTTTGGAAAGTCTTGACCGCATGCTCAGCGTAACGCTGTTCTCCCGTAGCCTTGGCGAGCTCACCGAATGCGATCGCAGCGAAGCTCTCACTGAAAGCATATCGACGTTTACGTATTGGCTTGCCATCTCGGCTGACATGAAACCACATACGGCCATCATTGGCATCAAAGCAATGCTGCAAGAGAAAGTCGGCTCCGTGGCGTGCTAGTTCTAACCAGGAATCACGGGCTTCCACATTATTATAAAGTTCGCCAAGAAGCCAAGTGAAACGACCTTGCTGCCAAACACCTTTATCCGTGTCGACCACCTTCCCTGCTTGGTCAACCGCCATCATGAAACCGCCATATTGGCGATCTACACAATTCGCCTCCCAAAACGGCATGGTGTCTTCCAACAAACCGCTGCGATAAATATCTGCTAATTCTTGCGAATTCAAATGACTCATGCGGATGATCCACTCAGCGAATCTGATGTTTCTCCGCCAGACATCGTATAGATCGTCAGGCCTGCCAACTCATCATCGTTGCGAGCTGGNGACAATAAACTCACCACATAACCGACAACAAAACAGACCCCAATACCGATGGCAGTGTAGAGGTAGCCATTGATCGAACTTTCTTTCCAGACCCAATACATCGTCAAACCGCCAACGATAGCTCCNGTCAGCGCTCCCGTACCGTTGGCTCGCTTCGTCATCGCCCCCAAAACAAAAAGTCCACCCAGCACGCCCATGAAAAGCCCAATGATCTTAAGGAACTCGTCGAACAATGACTTGATGTCAGGATTCACAAACAACAGGCCAATCAACGTTCCCAAGACCCCAATAACGAGCGTCAAAACCCTTGCCAATCGCAGGTAGCCGAGATCGGTACGACAGACGTTGAGCGGCTGAAGAAAATCAGTGACAAGCGTTGTCGCCGTAGAATTCATGCTGGTCGACACGGTTGATTGAGCAGCAGCAAAAATTCCAGCGACGATCAACCCGGCGAAACCAATCGGCATTTCATGTGCAATGAATAATGGGAATATCTGATCCGTCGTGATACTTGGGTCCAGCTTTTCCGGGTTCGATTGGTAGAAAGCGTGCAAAGCTGTTCCGAGGCCAAAGAACAGGAAGGTCGCAACAATTGCCAACCCGGCGTTGAACCAAATGGACCTTGCTGCCAAGCGACGAGTTTCAGTCGTCATGTATCGTTGCACGACCGCCTGATCGGCGGTGTACGAAGAAACATTCTGTGCAATACCACCCACCACAATCACCCACAATGCAATTTGAGCGCTCGTCGCATCCAGATTCATATTAGTGATTTTAAACTTCTCTGACGCCTGAGAATTATCAAGGAACCCCTGCCAACCTCCATCAATTCCAGAAAACAGCACAAACAGTGCAATCAACGCTCCACCTAGCAAAATCACTGTCTGGACAGTGTCTGTCCAAATCACTGCCTCAATGCCACCCATCGTGCAGTACAGGATGCTCATGACCCCCATCACCAGCACCGACTGCGTTGGCGTCAGTGGAGTCGCCACTGCCAAGGCCATGCCAGTCAGCGACATGACGACCGCCATTCGGAATACATGAAACAAAGTGAAGCTGGCACTGCCAAATAAGCGTGTACCTCGATTGAAACGCTTTTCCAAGTATTCATAAGCACTGGTCGCATCGATGCCACGATAAAACGGCAAAGCTACGTACACCGCGATTACGGCTACCAGAGGAATCATAAAATTGCCGACCGAATACACCCAGTCTTGAGCATACGACTTCGAAGGCACACCTGTATAAGTCAAGGAACTAAGCATCGTGGCAAAAATACTGCATCCAGCTGCCCACCAAGCCACACTTTTTCCGCCTCGAAAAAAATCATCAGTATTTTTAGTGCGACGTGCAAAGTAAAAACCGATTGCCACCATTCCCAACAGATAACNAATCAACACCACATTATTGATGAAACCAAATTGATCTGCTTTTGGATTAACAGTTACTTTCCAAACGTTGGGAGTCCGAACACGCGGTCTTACTTCACCACTAGGAATAACGATGGCGTTATCCCATTCAACAGCAATGGTGGTGACTTGGTTCTCAGGTGTCTTTCCCGCAGACACCCAAGTATCAGTAATCGTGTGGTAAGCCCAAGCCTCCTTGGGAAAACCTGGATGGTTATCGCGCAGTTCGTCAGCCTTGAAAAAATTTGTTTCGTCTGCACCTCCCAGAACCAGCAGATGACTCTGGCCCCAACCAATTCCGGTACCAGCCATCACACAGGTGGGTACATCAGTTCTTGGACGCCATGCCTTGGAACTCGGTTTGTACTGCCACACATCTGTCAGGAATTCAACGTCTTCTCCGTTCTGTCGCCGCCCACTGACAACATAGAGCGAATCTTCATAACCATCGTGCTGGGCGAGCGTCAGATTCAAAGCGCGCGTTGGGCCGGGAAAATCAATTTCCTTTTTCCAGACAAACGTCTCCACATCAGCACGTTGAGAAAGATCGAGTGACCACACCTGGCTCGTTGCTGTGTCGAGTGACAATCCAGACTGTCCGCCAGCGAGGTAAACGACTCCGTCATCCGAGTTGCCCAGCAAAGCTGCAGCGCCAAAAGCACAAGGATTTGGAAGCGGGGGGTAGTCGATTATCTTGACTTCACCAGTGTCTACGTCCACTTGCAACAAAAAAACTTCGCTAAACGTATGAGTGCTATCGTTGCCTCCAATGCACAGCACTCCTGCTTCGGTGGAGACNGCAGCGCCATAGGCGAGAGGTCTCGGCAGTTGGCCCGCTTGCGTCCACGAGTATTTTCCATCTTTCTTNCGCAGAACATGNATTGCATCGTGCCATACTTTTTCACTCTCCCAGACTGGTCGCGGAAAGTTGGCTCCACCAGCCACGATAAGGGCTTCACCGTGTACGCCTACAAAAGGTCCTGCCACTCCGATCGAATCCGGCAATGGCGGAATCTCGTCGCTCCACGTCAACAAGCCCTCTTCAGCGTCTTGGGCATGAACCGGGACACACGCGAACAACGCGCAAGCCAGCCACCAACCGAAACAGCAAACCAATACACGCATGTTNTAACTCCCAACCGGGGTTTCATGACCACACCAGTCAAAGAACCCAATACCATCGAGTCCACTTCGCAAACTCACTAATTCATTTTCCGTCAGCTCATTTAACGGTAATCGACAACTGCCTACAGGCATTCCCAGCATCGCCATGATTGCCTTCAGCGCGNTGTGAAANGGAAACGACTTCATGACATTGACCATNGCCACTGAATGATATTGCAACTGACGTGCCGTCTTCCAATCTCCGGCCTCAATTGCCTCAATGATCCGACAATACAAAGGCGCGGCAATATTGTAGGTGCTTCCAATCGCAGCAGTGGCCCCACTGGCAAAGGCCGCCAACAACATCTCATCACACCCCCAAACCACATCGAAATTTCGCGATTCCGTGTTCTGACAGGCCTGAAACTCATGAATNAGNGTGTTGGTGTACTTCAGTCCCGCAAGGTTGGGAATACGCTCTCCGCCTCGTTCCAGAAAGTCAACCACGTCAATCTGCGAACCTGTCAAAGCAGGAATGTGATAATAGTAAAACGGAAGTTTCGGAGCTGCGTTCGCGATCTGCCCCATGCATTTCAGCAGCGTCTCAGTATCTCCCACCTTGAAGTAGGACGGACAAGTAGCTGAAACCACATTCGCTCCGGCATCGACTGCATGATTTGCCAAGTCACAGGCATCAGTGATACTGTTGTGTCCAACCTGCACGATGACAGGGACTCTGCCGCCAGTTGCGGCCACGCTTGCCTCGACTACATTTTTTCGCTCCTGACAAGTCAAGGACATGCCTTCACCTGTGCTGCCACAAACGTAAAGACCGGTCACGCCTGANTCAATCAAGCGATCAATCATCGGTTTGATCGCAGTCAAATCAACTGCCCCTGCAGGATCAAGTGGCGTCACAGTTGCGGCGATCAGACCATTCAATGGTGTCTCAGACATTTGTTCTCTGCAGTGTAAAAGTCACGTGAAGCAATTCTGAATATCAAACTAGCTTTGCCGCAGATATTCGGAGTTAAGCAGTGGTTTATCTCGGTTGATCAAGAAAGATCNTAGGCCAAATTGTTGCTGCTCNTTATCGAGTGGCCACGCACGCACTGCAGTTGGTGCAAAATTCATCCATGCTTCAGTGTTGAGAAGCTTTTCCATACGGTCGCGGATACTTTGCGTCTCACCGACGTACAGGACAGAATCCTCGAATAAAACAACGTATACGCCCGGGCAGTCATATTTTCCAGAAAGACATTTCTCGATCGCAAAACGATTCGGAGTGCGTTGCTGACTCCAATATTCTTGCTGATCAGATGCGAGTGTTCGATACCGTTTGGTACCCGCCCGCTTTCGCAATGCCAGCGCTGCCCAACGATATTCAAAGGATGAATACCCAGGAGAAAACATACCTGCCAGTTGATCAAACTCGCTGGCTGCCTGTGGGCTACACAACATCTCATCAAGCGTCATGCCATAGTCGATCCCAACCAGTCTCATGGCTGCCTCACTGCCGTCGCTGTAAGGATCCATGTCAGCGTACGACAATCTTCGGCCAGGATTCGTTGATTTTGGCAACTTACCTGATTTTCGAATCCGTAGCAGAAATGAATTCCACATTCGAGCATCACCTGGTAGTGATCGTTCTCGGCAAGCAGATAAAAAACGTTTGGACAACTTGGGATCACACAGCAGATAGTCTGTCGAATGACCATCCGAAGCTTCAGTGAATGCCTCGATGACAGACGATTCCGTTTCCGAATCAAGGGAGATTACGGGCCTACCGTTCTTGAATTTTGTTCGTTTCTTTCCGCGAGATGTTTTCGGTGCGCTTTTCTGCGGATCTGCTGGACCNTCCAAATCCTGCCCAATCTCNCAGCCCCCAATCCGTTCTTCAATCCGCGAAACATACTCTTTCGAAAGCTCGAAACCATTCCAGCGCCGACCCAATTTCTTTGCCACCGCCAAAGTCGTTCCGCTTCCACCAAAAGGATCGACAACCAGATCACCAGGGTTGCTGGAAACACGAACGATCCGTCCCAAGAGTTGCTCGGGCATCTGGCAACCATGAAATCCCTCACGTTCCTTGAACGTTCCCGCAACACGCGAGAAAAACCATGTATCGTGCGATGGTGTGAAACTGGGCGCTGGTGCATCTTGAGGACGCAGAATCCAAGTGTTGTCCGGCAATCTCCCTTTCGTACTGGCTCGGCTGTCGGCATAAACAAGTTGTCTGGCGGATGCAACGCGAACCGCTGGGTTCTCACCATTGAAAGTGAAGTCGTCTGGATCTTTGACGAAGTGAAACAGATGTGTATGCGAACGACTGAATCCACGCACACAGTTAACACCAAAGGTGTAATACCAGATCACCCAACTACGTGTATGAAACCCGAGTTGCTGCGCAAGGACCTTTAGTTCAGCAGCATATTCATCGCCAATAGCGAGCCAAAAAGTTCCGTTGGGCTTGAGCGCAGTATGAACCTCACGAATCCACGCTTCACAAAACTCCAGATAATCTGTNGTCGTCCGTTGATCATCGTAAACGTCATACGAATAACCAATATTAAAGGGTGGATCCGCGAAGACCAGATCCACGGAACCTGATTCCAGTTGCCGGAGCTTTTCGATGCAATTGCCCTGATAAATACGGTTCGGCTGGAGGGTCAATGCAAGACTCCCGTGATGAAAATGCACCACTGATGAAAACGTGTGGCGGCATCACGAATTGGTAAGGGGACGATTAAAGGCTAGATCTTACCAACTCGAGGATCACTCGCGCAAGCCATGGCTGGAATACGATGATCTTGGCTGAATGAGAGCGANAGCCGGCATCCGTTTCGGGTNTCAAATTCACCCGTTCACCAGAAACCACATGCTGTTTTACTCGACCACCAAGACCCCATTCATCACCATCCAATGCCCCGGGAAGGTACACAGGTAAGGGTAAAGCCCTGGTTCGCTTGGTGCTTGGAAGTAAATGGTGTGTTCCGCATAGGGCTCCACCACATTGGTGTGTGCCAAAATATCACTCGAAGCAGGAAGGTAGTGCTGAGCCGCGGCCTGAGGGTCGGAAATCAAGCGATTGCACTGCTCACCAACTTTCTGCAGAGTGCCAGGTTTCAGCAGAGCCCAATTATGGGGAACAGAATCAGGGTTTTGAAATGTGAGTTTGACTGCCTGACCTGCTGGCAAACGGAGCTCGGTTTGATCAAACATCAAATTCTTGGCTGCCTTCAATATTAATGGCTTCGCCCCGGCAATCGCTTTGTTGAATGGATTCCTCGTCGACACAACCGGCCTGGCAAGATCAGCTAACATCGGGTGTGGCAAAATAATCTTGTCCGTGGGTTGGTAAGACGGGAAGTCGCGAAAAGCTTTGTCCAGATGATTTACAGACATGAAGAAGTCATGTTCTTGCTCATCACCCGTGGTGACCAGCAAATGCAGCTGGTTTACACGTTGCAAATTCCTGATTTCGAGGAAAAGACTTTTACCGCCAGGCAGAACATTGACTGACTGAACATCAAGAACATCGTGCCCACGCAGCCCCAACTGGCGTGAAGAGTATTCAGGCGAACCATAGGCACCACTGTATCTGTAGTTCCAAGCCTGGACGAAATGCGAATCAGGATCTGCAATCTGCGCCTGCTCCAGAGTGTTCAGAAAGTCGATACGAATACCATTTTCATGAACGTGAAATCCCACTGGCAGCTGTGGCTTGTCACCGTTGTACCGGACTCGTTGGAAGCAACCATCATCGGTGGTGTACGTTCCCCATCCAGCCATCCCAGAGACATACAACTGTCCATCCCGTGGATTAAATTTGCCACGGTGAGCACCGGAAGCAAATTCACCAGCGATTGGAACCACGGCACCTTGAATCCATCCATCAAACTCATCACGAAGCAACAGAAAAGCTCGACCTGCACCAAATGAAAGGTGCACCATCTGACCTTTTACTGGTCCCCAACGATCACTGTCCACGTAAACCTGCCCTCCGCTGGAATTATCCAACCCACGAGGCAGATACAGCATAGGTATCTCAGGAGGTTGTTTGAGATCACCACCGGGACGACCAAAAAAAGGAACGCTACGACCATCGGGTGATTGTCCCGGCAAACGATTCAGAATCGGCCCTTCGGGACGAATGGCTGCAATCATCGATGCGGGCATCCAGTCGCCTTCACTGCTCGGAATGGTCACAAGGCCATTGGGTGCCAANCCCAAACCATCTGAATTCCTCAGACCATTGGCAACGACCTCGGCAGACTGCCCATCTGCAGCGATTCGCATCACNCCCTGTTTACCCGAGGCNGTGTAAAAACGTCCCTCGCTGTCACGCCACAAATCACATGTGAAGTCATGGCCTGACGATGAGGTTTCCAGTGCCCGGCTAAAACACTCGTAATAATCGATCTCGCCATCTTTATTCAAATCATGAAGACGGGTCAACTGATCACGTCCGATGACGAAAATCTGATCATCGTGCACGACCATGCCGAGTGGTTGAAACAAACCTGACGCGATCCGCTGCCAACTGACTTTTTGAAGACCACTATCCAACCCAGTGGCTTGCCAAACGTCACCTTGCATGGTGCACAAGACTGCGGATCCATCCGACAGAAAGTCATGACCGCTGCCATACAGCAGGGCTTTCCAAGGATTGTCACGAGGTAAAGGAATCTTATCCACAGCGTATGGTGAGGTCGTGCCAAGTTCACCTTGTACCACCAATGTCTGTGGCCACTGCTTTTCACCACCCCCCAAGTGACCTCGATCAGGGTGATCGGCACGAGGTGCGAGCACACTGACGAACTTCCCATTCACCATCTGTGGGGCATCTAGGTATTCCACCCCGTCGACAAGATACGAAAAAATAATTCGCCCGCCGTAACGGTACAGACCAAGGTACCTCTTCGTTTTTGCGTTTGCCAAGAAATCACGGTTACCAAAATCGACGTCCAGCGTCTCACCCACTTGCNGCAAACCCTGCATGAACCCATGTCGAACCGTCGAGAATTCAACAAAGCCGCCCGACCAGACTCTTGGATAGGTCAAAGTGTCNGGGTCAAAACACGCCGATAGCTGTTGTTCACCATCACCAACCCGCAAGCACATCCCACGTGTGACTCGAATATTTTTTCCTTTGAATACGCCACACAAAAGATTTCCAAGATCGGTATCGTTCCAGCGTCCATCTGCCCAAGTCGGTTCAGATTGATTTCCCCAATGTCCGTCCTTACCGCCATCAAGCCCGGGAAAATCTGCCAATAGCCTCGGACGTGGGGTGACCTCACGAAAGTGCCGTGCCTGTTTGCGATAAAAGTCATAAAGCCGATCACGATTGACGTTCGCCTGCCAATTTGGCCAGCGTTCCGGTTCGAGCGGTCCGCGCTGCATCGTGAAAGATTCAGGATGATGACCGTGCGAATGTGACAGCAGAGCATCAATGCCAGCCACACTGACTTTCTCGTGTTTGCCAAGGTCGGCCAAGAATGAGATCAAATCGTGCTTATCCTGCAACGACATGGTGGCCAACAACCCAACCGGCATCAGGGATCCAACCGGCCTGATCGCTTCAATATCGTCTTGCTGAATCGAAATGGACTTGCCGGTAGCGGTATCACGAATCACCAACGTCGAATCATTTTCATTGACCCGATAACCGCGAAATACACGACCATCCTGATTCAGAACAGCAATCGCCTTGTACTCATCGGCTACTACACGTTGTGGCCAGAATAAAGACTCAACAATGTGGGCAAGCTTCTGCTTCTTCCCCACCTCACTCAAATCAGGACCAACCGCCCCTCCATGATCACCAATTTTATGACAAGACAAACACGCGTTTGTCGGCGCGGAATAAATCACAGCTCCGCGGCCGGGGTTACCTTGCTTCTTTGATTCTGCCACCAGACTTTTCACGAGCTCGGCATCGTACGGCAGTTCATCAGCCACTACTGTTTTTCCATTCCAAAACCCACCGATCAGCAAAAAGACGGTCACTAATAGACACGGTGAAAATCGCATGAGCAGCACCTGAAAAGCGATGGATACATTTGCAACTAGGTAACGGCGATGGCGTGCCGTTTGTGATGAGCTATTTTAAATAGCTGACTTGGCAGCACTAAACGACTCACCATGGATTTCGCAGTGAGCCCGTGCAGGCTCACTTTTTACCGGTAGGAATATCGATCAAGATAGGACCTTTACTGGGCGTCTTGGCTGGCTCGCTGATAGCAGCGCCTCCAAGTTTCTCATCCCAATCCACAGCGAGTAACAAATCGAAACCCGGATTCTGTTCCTTCACTTGACATGAGCAGGGCCCCACGACGAATCGCGATGCCATAGCAACGGTATCACGAAAGATTCCCTTTCCAACCAGAGCATAAAGAACACGACCACGGCCGATCACAGGAAATGCCATAGGCTCCTTCAGTGACTCAAGGTCAGGTTCGCTGCCCATCAACATTTCAAGAAAGAAAGCCTCTTTTGGATCTTTCCGATCCACAGTAATGATCGAAAAACCAAGCCTGAGCTCAATCGGATTTTCTGGCTGAAATAAGTCGTCTTCTTCCAGTTCATCCTGCGGAGGCAATTCGAGGGACTGCTGATTCTTTTTAACTTCCACCGTCAAACGTTCGAGAGCAGCTTCGTCTTGGGCCTTGTCACCGCAGGGTACAAATACCCACACCGCTGAATCACCAGACAACAATCGATTTGCCAATTGTTGACGCATAGGAGAATCGACTGATCGTTGCAGAATTTTGCTGCTCAGCGGATGCACGCTCACAACCCGATCCGGAACCTCTTGTGCGTTCCTGGGATACAACGTGACTAGTAGCGGCTCATTGTCACTCTCTCGCTTTTTCCAGATATCCTGCAGCAAACTGTCTTTTGCATCGCTGATTTCGATCGTTCGTACATTGAAGTTGGCGGGTGTATCCGATCGCAAATCAGCCTGCCGCAGTTTGTCGATTGCAGCGATCTCTTCAGCACTCAATTTTCCTTCATGCAACACCACCAATTCGTANGGATCTGCTGGCCACCGCTCTAGCGCGTACCTGAATACAGGCACGTTACAAGCCAGAGCAACGGAANCCGCAAAGATGCAAAATGTCCAAATGAAGGCAGTTGATTTTAGATTTTTCATGACAAACTCAAGGTTGGATAATTGCAGGGCGGGGCACCACTTTATTTTTCTTCTACCGGGTGCTGTCGAACCAACTCCACCCCCGAAAGCAAAGGTTTTCCCTGTTTTGCCTGGAAGCGGATATCTAATTCTTCCCCAATCATGACGTTGTCGAGGACATGCACGCAGCCCCGCAACTTATCGTTGGAAGGGTCAATTGTAACATCCGTGAGCACAAGCTTGTCCTGCACAAAAACGTCAAATACCCGTCGATCATCAACTTCTAGTTCCGGGCCGCCGAAGAAGAGACGCAAACGGTAACGTTCTTTGGGCTTTGCCGCATCNACTTTCGCCTCAGCGTCAATGATCAATCTGGCGTGATTCTGCCCCGATTTGGAATAGGCAGCCAACTTCTGATCACCATCAACCGACAACAAAAATGCGATGGAATTTCCAGGTTTCCAGTCTTTCCGCTGGATTATCGTGCGGATCAACGGTGCAAGATTCGGGGTGCGATGGGTCTTCCACTTTTGGGGCTGAGCCACACCAAATTCCGGATTCCAAGTCACCGATTTGCTTGCGACCTTTCGCGATGACAAATTCTTTTCCGCCTTGGCAAAGCTCTTGGCATTTGCACTGTCTTCTACCGAAATGGTTAATTCAGCAGCGTCCTCGCCAGCTTCCGTGCTTGCAAACTCAATGTAAGCCTCCCGAATCACGCTATCACGATGCATGCTTATGTCGTTNAATCGGAGCCCCAGGAGTTGACTNCCCGATGCCTTGCTGAATTCAAAATCTTCACTGACCAAATCAACGGCACCACTNGAATTCTCAATGGCATCATCGTTCACGTGTGCCACCGGGATTCCCTTCTGCAATGAATACTCATCCCGAAGTTGCATCGCCATTGTCAAACGATTAATTCCATCCAACCCTGATGACATGACCCATGGATAATCTGAAGAAGCAACGACCGACGTATGGTGAGTGAACACCTCCGTTGTTTCATTCCATTGCAACTTCAAAGGTGGTGAAGGTCCAGCGTTAGCAGGGTATTCAAGCCACAACAATCCGTTGGTGTCACGCCGATCACCTGCCGCGCCGAAATTGATCCCAACCCGATCAANTCGCTCGCCATGTGTCTTGACCGAAGCCGCTGTATTCACACTCCACAACTCTACTTCAGGCATGTGTACCAAAGCCAATGAAGTCTGATTTTGATAGGCACAACTACAGGTGCGGGTGTAGTCCGGGGCATTCAGCACACCATTGGCAACCACCAAGTTTGACGTGCAACCTGACTTGAAACCGCCAAGATTGCCCGTTCCCGCATTGGTCTGCAAGTCGTAATACCCGGCTGCCCCTGACCGAAACGTCAATAAATTCTCACTTGCAACAATATTATTGCAGCCGTAAGCCCGTGTAATTTTCCACGGCTGCATCTGCCCCGTAATCGGATTGGCAACCAATTTCTGGCTACCATCTAGCAGATAAAAAGCTCCTGCCGATTCAGCATAGGAATTTGTGTTAGTAATGATCAGATCATTGTGCAGGATACAAGGCCCGGTGTACTTGAGAGATGCCTTCTTCCATCGGATCGAACCATCTGTAGCTGAGTGCACTGCCATTCCCTGACCCACTTCGCTTGACAATCGATCACTTGCTGCCGCACCAGCTTGTAACAACAGGTCATGCTGCTCAGAATACCCGAGCCATGAACCGAACACGTCCTCGTCCACCTGCCACTTGATTTTTCCGGTCAAGTAATCAACTGCAATGATTCGATTACCAGTTGCTGGTGATTTACCTCGTCGCTTCAACGCTTCTTCGATGGGGGCCGGATTTCGATCAAGACAGTAGATCTGGTCACCACCGGCGACAATACCGTTATGCCAAAAGCTATTGGTGGCATCGATTTTCCAAAGCACATCGCCGCTGTGTCGATCAAACGCAACCAGTCCCATACTGGCAGCGCGATCCAAACTCTTGGTNCCAAATCCGGCACGATTCTTTTTCAGCTTTTCATCAGATTCAAACGAAAGATCGAGTCGCTTCCGGTACGACGCAAAATCGAACCCGGCAAGCAGTATATCTTTGTAAACTCCAATGTAGCCCCACTGCGGGTCAGCAGACTTGCTGGACGAAGGCAACTTGATGTCTGTTAGTGTTTTGCCAGTCACACTATCCAACACGTGACAAACAGATCCCTCAACGATGTAGACCCGATCTTCGGTCACTACGTAATTCGTACCGCGTCCATTCGCACCGGGAATGTGAACCTGATTGTATTTGGTATCGAGCGGGGTGTTGTCGTACGTCTCGTCGTAATANACATCATCAGTTCCCAGNTCCTTGAATTCACGCTTCCACAAAACACGTCCCGTGTAGACATCGCGAGCACTCAAGCTGTTCATTCCCTGAATGTACAAGCGGCCTCCGATCACCTGCTCCGGTGGCCCATGTCCATGACGAGGCAGAACATCCATGTTGCTACTGCCACCGAACCACAACACCCCCAGCGGTAGTTTCACACGGCGATCATCTGACTTGATCGAATTCGCAACATCGCCGTATTGATGGGTCCAGTCCGCCGACCCCGGTAGTGCACCGACTCGTATAACTGATACACCGTGGGGATGGATCTGCACTTTCGCTTGCTCAAGCTCCAACGCCTCAATCTGTTCTGCAATCTGATCGCGATCATTCGTGACCAACACATGCAAGACTCCGCCGTAGGGACGTACCGTGTGATAAAGACGCTGTACGGCCGAAGGATCAAATCCAACTGATTCGCTTGGCTGTAAGAAAATCATATTTCCGACGTAACTCGGCAACATGGATTCAGTCGCAGTGCCTACATGCACCGTGACTTTTCCATACTTTTGCTTTTGATCCAAATCACGTCGCATCCGATCCACTGAGTCAGAATCTTCATCAATGATTGCAAGTTGCTCAAATGGTGACCTGGCAATGAGTGCTGCCAATTGATCGTTGTCGCATTTACCAAACCAAAATGCGTAACCAGACGGATCCCCAAGTGCCAACAAATCACTGACCGCCTGCTCTCCGCCCACCGATATCGTCTGATTGTCATCTACAATCACCCCAGGATCAGTGGCGACAGATTCCGAATGGTGTTTTGTTTTTCCATAAGCCGCAACATTTCCGTCGGCTGTCACTGTAAAAAGCTTGTTATCCGCTGCCACTAATCGCTGCACCGGTTCTTCTGTGGCAATCTTGCTGACGATTTTGGCGGCTTCTGATCCACTGGGTAATGCAATTACCGAAATCGCTTTCTGTCCCGCTGCAACGAGATTATCGCCCACAAGGATCAGATCACCGGACCCGTCCGCCTCGATCTCCCATATTTTTTTCTGTGCTTTGCTATAAGCACGTACCAAAGACTTTCCACCATCTGTTTCAGCCGAATAAATTTTTCCGTTGTGCAGCACGGGTTCGGTAGGGGTGAACGATGTTTTCACGCCTGTCGACAATCGAAAAGCACGAGTGCCTTTCTTTCGTGTGTGCACATAAAAGTGCGACTCATCAGCTGACACAAATGAGCCACCAATCCCTTTACCTGCAGCATTGATTTCAAAATAGCGAAAACTGCCATCACTACGATTGAACACAGCTGGAACCGAACGTCCCCCNGGAACTAGCAGAAACTTCTCTGTTGCTACCAAGGCACCCTGTGGTGCCACGCCAGCGAACGACGGTGCACTGTGAGGCTGCTTGATGTACTGTGAACCCGTACTATCGTTCAACCACTCAACTTCTCCGCTATTTGCATCCAAGCCGTAAAGGAAGGTGCCCATGAAAGGCCAGATACTGGCAGCAAAGTAAATCGTTCCATCACGGATCACCGGCCCCCCACGCGCTGGCCAAGCCGATGTCAAACGACGGTTGCCGATCGCCTGTTGTCGATTAGGAGCGCCATCAAATTTCCAACGGAGCTTTCCGGTATCAGGTTCAACGCAATANAGAAAACCATCNTCACTGCAAAAGAAAANACCTTCCNNNGTTCCGACNGGCGGTAAGCGTACTGGCGCGTCAGCAAAGGTTGACCACAATTCCTGACCAGTATCAGTGTCAAAGGCAGATACCTTGTCGCGATCATTGAAACTTAAAAATAACCTGTTGCCGACAACAATGGGTTCGAAGATTCGATCGTATGTCATCAGATCGAGATTCAAAGGATCATCCCAAACCTGATTTCTAGCTTGCAGATTCTTTTGCCAAATTAAATTGAGTTCTGCCGGCAAAGTACCTGTTGAGACGGCGGTGCGCTGGGCATTTCCACGCCACATCGGCCAATCTTCTGCCGCANCAAAGGAGTGCAACGGCGACAACAAAATCAGCAAAACGAAAGCGATCAGGGATCGGTTCGGGGCTATCAATGGAGATCCTCTATTAATCCTATGAAAGACAAACTCACACCGTGCCCGAATAAACGACCGCGGNTGAGCTGATTATAATCGGCCAAACCGCACATCGACCGCTGNCGCTTNTTTTCTGTGTTCTCAACAGCACCGCAGCGGAATGAGCCCATGTCAGTCGAATCTGAGAGCTTCCTGGACGCTTTCGGGAGTTTCAGACTTTGGGGGTGGGAGTCGAGATTATTGCACAGCCTGTCTATTTCTGTCAGCTCGGGGAGTAGACACGTTCCTAAACTCCNATGNTGNAATTNCGAAGANCCTATGTACCTCTGTCAACCGTCACGAGTTCACGGCACCTGCGTCGGTATTCCGGCTCGCAAAAGTGAGCGACAAGGTTCGTCAATGCAACGTAAAAAGCTTAGTAGCTTAATTCACGTGGCTTAATTCACGTGGCTTTCGCTCGACCTAACCGCCGGATTGCCGATCTGGAAGAATCGTCGGGTGCAGATCTATCCGTTGAGAGGCCAGTGCCAGAGCGGTTAAGACGGTGGGAACAGAGCCACAACGCTGAGGCCAAGCATTGCCTTACACCGATGTATTAAAAGATTGCTTTCCATGGACGTCCAAGACAAGTTAGCTATTTTGGCCGACGCTGCGAAGTACGACGCTTCCTGCGCGAGTAGCGGCTCGAAAACAACACGGGCTGGCAGTAATATCGGTAGTACGGAGGGGATGGGCATTTGCCACAGTTACACCCCCGATGGACGATGCATCTCGCTGCTAAAAATTCTACTGACAAATTTTTGCATTTATGACTGTCAGTATTGTGTGAACCGAATCTCAAGCGACACACCGCGAGCGAGATTCACTGTCCCAGAAGTAGTAACGCTAACGCTTGATTTCTACAAACGGAATTACATTGAAGGTTTATTTTTGAGTTCCGGGATCATCCAGAACCCGGACTACACCATGGAACAACTAACCGAAGTAGCAAAAGTGCTGCGTAAGGAGCACAAGTACGGAGGTTACATTCACCTGAAAACCATCCCCAACGCTAACGAGGATCTAATTGAGGAAGCTGGTCGCTGGGCTGACCGCTTGAGCGTCAACATTGAGTTACCAACGGAAAACGATTTGGTGCAGTTGGCTCCTGAGAAAAAGAAACCAGTCATTGTGAATGCAATGCAGGGAATTTCAGAAAAGATCAGCGAGACGCGCGCCGATCGCAAGCGTGGATTTAAAAGCCCACGCTTTGCCCCTGCTGGCCAAAGCACGCAGATGATTGTTGGGGCAACGCCTACGCCTGACAGCAAGATTTTACAAACTGCATCCGAGCTCTACGGGGAGCAGAAACTTCGGCGTGTATATTATTCTGCCTACAGTCCAATCCCACACGCCGATGCACGTCTGCCCGGACAATCGCCGCCGCTTGTGCGTGAGCATCGCCTTTACCAAGCAGATTGGCTACTCAGATTCTATGGATTCAAAGCAGCCGAACTTGTCACTGAAG